>QCIF01000001.1 GCA_003216835.1 Prochlorococcus sp. AG-402-K10
AATAAGTTTTGAAATAATAAATAACCTTTTTCTATCCTTTTAGTACCCAAAAAAGAGAGAATAATAACGGTTATTAAAAAAATTTCTGGAGAATTTAAACCAAAAAAGTTCATCTAATTTTTATAAACTAAATATACTTTAATACATATTAAAAATAAAGCTAATTATTCTCAAATGTTGGTAAATAAAGTTCCCTATTTGATGCAATTAAACCCTCTTCTTTAAAAAATATCTCTAAATCCTCTAAATCTTTTATTTCAACAAAACTACCACATTTTTCTGAAATATTTTTATAAGTAAATTGCCAAAGATCCTCTAAATATTTATCATCATCAGGAAAAGCTACAAATTTTAAAAAAGTATTATTTAAAGCATATTCACTAGCAAAACCAGAATTTAATCCTTCATTTATAGCATCACAATAAACCTCTGCAAATCTTTTACCTACTGAACTTTGAGCAGTAGATAAGTCAATATTAGAGCTAGTAGCATAAACATTGGTAGGAGCAATAATAAAAAGTATTGAAAGTAAAAATGAAAATAAAAACAACAAAGAATAATTACCAATAACAAGATATAGATTATATAATTTAACAAAAATATTATCTAATTATGACTACTTAAAAAAGTACATATAAATTTCCTAAAGATAGAAAATAAACAAATTATACATTCTAGCTATTCATTTATAATCTATTAAGATAAAGATGAGATTAAAAATGAGCTCAAACATAAAATTGATAGGAAAAGGGATTAATAGAATAATTAAAAGTAAGGTTATGTTATCTCCTTTGGCAGGAGTTACAGATAACATATTTAGGAAAATTGTTCGTAAATGGGCACCAGATTCCCTTCTTTTTACAGAAATGATAAATGCATCAAGCCTAAAGCAAGGTTTTGGAAACATGAAAATTAAACAACTTGAATGCGAAAAGGGACCAGTGGGAGTGCAAATTTTCGACAATAGATTATTCGCTGTTTCTGAAGCAGCTAAACAAGCAGAAGGTTATGGAGCTTATTTAATTGATATAAATATGGGCTGTCCAGTAAAAAAAATCGCCAAAAAAGGAGGCGGTAGTGCATTAATTAAAGACCGTAAATTAGCTATCGAATTAGTAAAAAGAATTGTAGATTCAGTTGAAATACCAGTCACTGTAAAAACAAGACTTGGATGGGATAATAAAGAAGAAAATATTGAAGATTTTTTATTAAGACTCCAAAATGCGGGAGCATCTATGATTACATTACATGGGAGAACCAGGAAACAAGGATTTTCCGGAAAAGCCGATTGGGAAATGATTGGGAAGCTTAAAGATAAATTAGAAATTCCATTAATTGCTAATGGAGATATAAAAGATACATCTGATGCCATAAATTGTTTAACGCAAACAAATGCTGATGGTGTAATGATAGGAAGAGCAATACTTGGATCGCCATGGAAACTAGGAGAGATAGATTACGCATTAAAAGGAATTAAAGGTTTTAAAGAGCCAAATATTGAGGAAAAATTAATGTTAATTATTGAGCATTTAGAAGAGTTAATAAAAGAGAAGGGGGATCACGGTTTATTAATAGCTAGAAAACATATTTCATGGACCTGCAAGAATTTCTCAGGAGCCACAAAATTCCGTGAAAACTTAGTAAGATCGAATGATCATAGAGAAGTTAAAGAATTAATAAATTTAATGATTAAAACTTTAAAAAAAGAAAAAACAATATTAACTTGAAGAATAATTTATAATTAAATGAAAATAATTAGTTCAACAGTAAGTAAAAGAATTTGTGATCATATGAATAAGGATCACCTTGAATCAGTTCATAAATACCTTATACATTATGGGAAAATAGTGAATTTCAAACATGCATATATGGAAGAAATTAATAACAAATTCATGAAGATTAAATATGACGAAAATTCAGCAATTATAAATTTTAAAAATGAAATATCAGAAGATGATATTCATTCAACATTAGTAGCAATGATAAAAGATATTGAATAAATAAAATTTGATATTTAAGTAAGGAAAGATTTAATTATTTTTTTTCATAGTAATCCGTAATTTTTTTACAGTCTTCAAAGGAAAGCATACTTAATCTCGAAGATGCTTTACAATTTAATATTGCACAAATAGCTAACAAATCCGAACTGTCTACATTAAGTGCTTCTGAAAGTTCTAATACTCTAAGTCCTTTCATAATTTATAAAAAACGTTTCTTTTGGGATTAGCATTTTAAATTTATTTTCTAATCCTTTCCAAAACCGGCAACAAATGGGAATGTTTGATCATCACCGAATATATCTTTTAAGGAAGGTTTTGGTTTCTCAATTTTATTGTTTGGATCTTCTTTTATTTCTTCTATTTCTTTAGAAGTTTTATTTTCTATATTATTTTCTATATTATTTTCTTGATTATTTTCTAGATTATTTTCTAGATTATTTTCTATATTATTTTCTATATTATTTTCTATATTATATCCAATATTATTGTCTATATCTTCTGCAAAAAGTTCACCAACAGTGAAAAATACTGATAAAACAATTACGAATAATAAAACAATCCTTTTCATAGAAAAAATTTAATTACTACTATTCTGATATGCCCAGAAAGTTAATTGTAAAAAATTTATTATTTGAATACAAAACTAAATAAATAAAATTTTCTCTAAAAAAATCTATTTACTTAACTTATTTCTATTCAGAAATCTCATAAAAAAATAGATTCCAATTATTAAAAGAATTGCCATTGAGTATTGATATAGAAATACATAAACGAGATATACCAAAAAAGGAAATAAACAGGCTCTTTTAAAATTTATCTTTTGCTTTGGCGACATTTTTCTCCAATTTAAATATTCTTCCCACTGAAATATCTTTTTCATTTTTCTTCCTCTATATTTTCTATTAAACATAAATTTATAAATATAAATAGAATTATTTTTATTTTAATTAAGAATAATCATAAGCAATATAATTTATAGTATTTATTTGTTTATAAATATAAAAATATAGTTTTTAAATTTAAATATGAAATCGAAATCAGTTTGGAAAATAAATAAAATTGTACTGCCACAAAATTCAGATCATGCTGGAGTTATGTGGCATGGAAATTATTTTAATTGGCTTGAAGAAGCACGAATAAATGCCCTTTCCCAAGTTGGCTTAAATTACTTTGATCTAACACAAAGAGGGATTGATTTGCCTTTAATCAATTCTTCCATAAAATACATCAAGCCATTATATCTAGGTGATAAAATAATAATTGAAAGCATTTTTAATATAAGCAAAAGTCCCAAAATAAATGTAAATTCAAAATTTCTAAACGATAAAAAAGAGGTTTTAACTACTGCAGAAGTAAATATGGTTTTAATAAATAAAGATAATTTCTCTATTATAAGAAGAAGGCCTGAATTTTTATCAAAAGCATTTAAGAAATTAAATTCTTACTAACTAAAAGCAGTAATTACTATATTGTGCAGCTCTGAAAATATTTAAATGATTCTATAAAATAAATTTAGATATATTAAAAAAAACAGAAAAATCAATACTTAAAATTTAATTGCTTATAATTCAATTAGATATAATTTAAGATGGCAATCTATCTAAAAATAACTAACCCAACAGAGGTAGTAAAAAAAAAGACATCAAAATGGCTTACAGATATTACACCTAAAAGAATTGATAGAAAGCTTGTTGAAGACGAAGTAATAAAAGGTATTATTGATCAATTAACTTTAGAAGGAATTAAAGGAGAAATATCAGCGATAAATGGTATTGAATTAAAAGATTCTAAATTAATTACAAAAAATAATTTTGTAATAAGAAAAACCAAAACTTTTTGACTTCTAAATATTGTATATTTTCATGATAAATATTTTTATTCTATTTATTATATTTCTAATTTTCATCTCTTTTAAAATAGTTAAAAATTACTTAAAAAACAAGAAAAGGCTTAAATTAAATAATGCTCTGAATGCAAATTATTTTATTCAAGTAATTACTAACTTAATAGAAGAAAATAAATATAATTTATTAGAAGAAAGGATAAGACTAATTAATATAGATGCATACGGAAATGAAGATCTAAATAAGTGGATTGGCAATCCTCCGCTTGATCCTAAAACTATAGAGTTAAATATTAAAAGTGGTTCTAAGAAATTTAAAGAAGGAATTCCATACTTTTGGGAAAAAGTTATTATAAAAAAATTTGAAACCCCAGAATTGTTTTTCGATAAGTGGAGATCATATGTACTTGTTAATCCCACTATTGATGATGAAATACTTGGTCAAAGAAGACAACTTGAAATTGATGATTGGTTTGTATTTATAGCGAGTCAAATAGAGAAATCATGCTTAAACATATTAAAAAATAATTCTTTAAAGAAAACCAATGAAAATTATAACAAAGGTATTAATTTTGAAAATAAATGTATGGAAATACTGAAGACTTCTGGCTGGAAAGTTAAAGAAACGCCATGTTCAGGAGATCAAGGAGTTGATCTAATTGCCTCAATAGATGGATTTAGAGTATGTATTCAATGTAAAAATCATGAAAAAGCTATAGGGAACAAAGCTGTTCAGGAAATTTCTGCTGGAAAATTATATTGGAAAGGAACTCATGCAGTATTAGTATCAAAATCAGGATTTACAAAAGCTGCTCAAAAGCTGGCAAATGCAAATAACGTAGAATTAATACATGAATCGGAACTAAAAGATTTAAAAAAATTTATTAATTAAATTTCATATTAACTATATAAGTTATATTTATAAAAAAATTATTTTTATGGACTATACAAAAATTTTTTTAATCTTAGGATTTAGTATCGCAATATATATAGTTTTTTTATTCTTAGGTTTTTTACTTAGAGATAAGAACTTAATCGCACAGAGTATTAAAAAAGAAAAGTAACAACTTTTCAACTACATTCTTACGAAAGGAAGTTTATTTCTTTTTGCGCATAATTTATAAAAATTTAAAAAATAACAATAAAATAAGTTGATATTTTAAAAACATCACAAATTTAAATAGAAATAAAATTTATATATGAAAAAGATATCTAGATTTTTAAAAAGTTTTTTTTTCATATCTATTTGGTTGATGATATCTTCATATTTCATTGATTTTTGGAATACCTTTCATTGGGAATATATTTATCTGAATTTAAACTCAATCTTTGACAAAGATTTATGGTTAATTTTAAAAAGAAATTTATATGGAATAGATATTGGATATTGGTTAGAAGAAGCATTAAAATTCATTTCATATGAAATACCAAAGGAGTCGTTTAAATATTTGCCCATATATTATTTTTTAAAGTGTATTTGGATTAAAAAATAAACTTTCATTTTAAATATTTAATAAATTCATCTAATTGTTCTTAGAGTTCAATCTAAAATTTATAGAAAATTGAAAAGTGAACGAATACTCAACCATATGCTATATTCTAGCCAGTATATGTTGATTTGATGACAAAGAGCTACTGGCTAAAAAAAATCTCAATAGGAAACTCAGATCAATTTCTGGAATATATAAGAACGGTTTTACCATGGATAAAATCCGTTGGGGGGAAAATAGTAAAAAGAGATATAATACAAGAATCTAATTCAAGTAAATGGGATGGTGGACAATTAGGTTTAGTAATAGAATTTGAATCAAAGCTTGTTGCTAAAAAAGCTTTTTATTCAGAGGTTTTTCAGAATTACCTCTATTCAAGAAATTTACTGGAACTTGTTACTATCAGTACTCTTTAAAAATAGATTTCTCACAAAACTCCTTAAAATTTTAAAAAGAAAAAGAATTAATAAATTATAATTTTTTTAATATTTGCAATCTAATTAAACATGGAATATTAAAATAGTTGATTTATAAAGTTGGAAGTTATTTAGGTGATCTACACCTTATCTAGGCTGGAATAATAATGTATTAAGACATTTTATAAGAAATATACCTTAATAACTTAATAAGTTTAAGTCATTTTTAAAGAAGTATTGGTTTAATAATTAATCTGAAAAGTTAATTAAAGCTATCTTATAAAGGTTAGGAAGGAATATATTCCAAAAAATTGTTTATAAAAATTTAAAAGATATCAAGAGTTTTTAAATAATAATAACCACCTATTAAGACAGGTAATAATATTCCAATAAAAAGAAAAAAAGATTTTCTTGATTCTCCTGGTGAAATGGGAGTTATTTCAGGTTCAATTGCAAATCCATTTTGCCTTCCTCCACTTTCAGTAGTATATCCTTTTTTATTCATGAAAATTAAAAACTCACCTGATTATCCCATGAATAAATTTTTTCAATAAATATTTTTACATTTAGAATTATCTTCTTAATTATTTAATAATTAATTTCATACTTTGATCTTAATTTAGCTGCATTTTTAAGTAAAAAAAGAAATTCTTTTCTTCCATTTTCATATTTAGCTTGACTAATTAATTCAGTATATTTTTTTTTAATTTCTTTTTTTTTCAATTTACCTTTTATTTTTTTTAATATTATAATTTGAATTAAATATAATTTTGTATAAAAAGTATCAAAATAAATTCTTAATTTTATTAAATACTCATGTAAAAACACATGATTGATTTGCTTTCATTTTCCATAATAATTTGATATTCGTTAACTTATTTATAGTAATTAACTAAGTCTATTATTAATATCGCTAATAAAAAAAAACCTAATATAATTGGCAAATATGGAAATTTATTCAAGATTCTATTCAATTTTACTTTAGATTCATTATTATCTATTCTCTTTTCTCTTGGAGGTAAACCCATCTCTTCTCTTCTTTTTGCTTCTCCCATGTTTAAACACAATTTAAATTTATATTATATATAGGGTATTACTTATGTTTAGGAAACAACTAATATTAACTTTAGTTAATTAAAAATATATTTTCGTTATATTAGAACATATCTTCAAAAAAATAATGAGAGAAGTTGTTTGGTCAGTAAATATAATGATTGCTATTCTAATCACTGGCATAATTTGGGTTCTATATTACATTTTTACTTATGATCAGGAATATACCTCTTAAATGTAATGTCTGATAAAGACCTAAAGAAATTTTTAAAAAAAATAGAGCAATTAAATCTTATTGCCCAGCTTGTAAAAGAAAATCCTCAAAAAAGAAGAGAGTTATCAAGATGCAAGAATCATGAAGAAGTAATTAACTTAACTACCAAATGGGGATATGAAATTGGCAAAAGATGGGGCGAATAATTAATTTAAATTTTATTAACAGGATTATGAAATTTAACATTGAGTCATAAATTTAATTTCTAGAATCTTCACATAAAAATTGTAATTAAATTCTAATTATGAAAGAAACTGATGAGATAAAAAAAAAGATTTTTCAAATCGCTGCCGTAACTGATAGAGGACAAAGACTAAATAAATTAATAGCTCCAGTCTATCAAGACAAACTAATTGAAATGGTTGATTTAATAGAAAGTCTTAAAATTTACAGCTCAGAAATATCAGAGGAATCATTATCTGGAGAATGGGAATTAATTTATTCAAATGTTGAATTATTCCGTAGTTCTCCTTTTTTTCTTGCTATCGAAAAAGCATTAAATAATGAATTTAAAAGTAATCTTTTTTTTAAATTGCATCAATTACAAGTTGGATCATTTGGTATCTCTACAATTGGAAGAATTGTTCAAAAGATTGATTTTGATAAAAAAGAATTTATATCAACATTTGACACTACAATATTTGGGCTCACAACAATCCCCGTTTTAGGTTGGTTCAAACTTTTGCCTACTTTTGGAGGAAGAGTTATTACCTTGTCAGAAAATTTGGTCTTAGAGGATAAGTTGCTCAAAATGAATTTGAAGAAAACCAAAGTATCTAAAATTGATGGGCTTAATAAAATTCCTTTATTCAGTAAATTACTTATGGAGAGGTGGTACCCAGTTAAAGAAGTATGGGAAAAATTACCTTGGAATAAAGTAAGTCCATCATGCTCATTATCAATAAATTATATAGATGATGAATTAAGAATAACGAAAGATCTATATGGAAATATTTTTATTTATATAAGGCCAACAAAATCAATTTAAGAAAAATAATCGACCTAAAGCTTAATTTTTTATGAAATAACAAACCTTTTTTATTAATTTAAGTTATGTTCATAATGAACATTTTTAAATTATGATTAATAAACAAGAAAAAAATTCTGTTGTAAGAGGAATATTTTTAATAGGAGGTTGGGGCCTTGGCTTAGACAGATTCTATGAAGGTGATAAGAAAGGAGGAGTTTTATCAATAATAGGTTGGAGTATTACCTTATTTAGCTTCTTATTTCTCAAATGTTCGGGATATGAATACGTTGATGGTGTAAAAAATTATTCTGATTATTCTCCTAATCCTTTAATTATTCTTCCATTAATTGCAGGTGCTTATGGAGGGTTTCTCATAATTAAAAAAGCGTTTAAATTAGCTAAGCAGTTTGAAAATGCTGAATAAAATTGATTTAAAAGTCAAGATAATAATCCAGTACCTTGTAAGAACAACTTAAATAAGAAAATTACTAACAAATTTACTATAGCTAAAGCTACAAATCCATTTCGCTTATTTACATCTAACTTTTTAATTAAATTAGAGAGGTAAACCACTGGATTTTCCAGTTCATTCTTATCCAAGTTTTCTAGATTTATTAATTTGACATGAAAATATCATAGTTTCTTTAAAGAATCAAAAATGTAAAGGAATAGTTAAGAAAGAATAACTATATTTATACTCACAATATTCCTGCATTTTTTAAGTAGGCCTTACCAATATTTGCAATTGCTAAAAAGACACTCAAATTAATCAATAAGATTATTAGTAAAGCTAACATTTTTTGATTAGGATTTGTTGTGATCCCATCAATTCCTTCATTACGGAATCTCTCAAAAAGAGATTTTATGGGTAGTAATTTTAATTCTTGGGAATTAAGATTTGATTTTTGTTGTAAAACATTTTGATCACTTGATTTTTCAAGGAATTCAGAAAATGCTTGGACATTTTGCTCATTTTTAATGTCTTTCTCAATCTTAGGGGATGATTCTTTTGAATTATCTTCCTCATTAGTTAGTTTTGATTCTTCCAAATTAGTTATAAATTCTAGGTATATATTACACTATAAAAATATACTCTATAAATTACTGAGAGGGTTTACTATCATTAAAATACTCTTTTACAAAATAGTATATTTTATTTATCCTATGGAAATTTAATAATTTTAAACTAAAACTATTAAATTATTTTTTATTTTATATGCTTGATAAAAATACAAAAAAAAAATGTGAAAATAATCCTTCAATAAGAGACCTCAAAATTAGAAATATTGAACATGCTATTGATCAAGCTGAAAAAATTATTAAAGAATCAAAAGTTGGTTCAGCTGAATTAAGTTTTTTAAAAAGAAAAATATGTGACTCATTGCAAGATTTAGAGATCCTATACTTAATGAAAAAATAATAAGGAATATATAATAAAAATAATTATTAAAAAAAGATTTGCACCTTATGTAAATTTTATTTTTGATCTAATTTGTGATCAATAAAGTTAATCAAAGGGATCATAAAATTAGCATTTATACCAACAGTGCACCATATATACGTGATAAAAAAAAGAATTTTTATATATAAATTAGGAGGTAAGGTAATAAATATTTTTAAAAACCCACCAATAAATAATATTAATATTCCAATTTGCAAAAGGCCTTTAGCTATCCAAATAATTCCATGTTTTTTTATATTCTTATAGGACCAAAAAGAAAGTAAACCTAATCCTAGTAAGAAAATAAGCTTTATTATCATTTTTCATATAATATTTTCTAATAATAATACCTATTAGAATGCAAGTTATAAATTATTACTTTTTTTCTAAGGAAATTTTATAAATATAAAAAAGCTAGAAAGATAACATCATAATATAATTATGATCGACGGTTACTAAAACATCTTTTCTTTTAATAAATCAATTCTGTTTTGATTTACTCCTAAGTCGCTTTCACCAACTCTTGATTCTGATCTTATTAGCAATTTTTTTAATTCAGGTAAATAAGACACCTCTAAGTCGTCAACATACTTCATCCATTTGCTAGTTACCTCAGCATGAAGATAATCTCGATTAAGTTCTACAATTTCTGTGCGTGGAGTAATTGCAATAATTGATTGAATTGCTTCAAAAGGATTCTCACTATTTCTAACATCCCATTCTTCTCTTACACAGTGAGCAACTTCTATACACGGTTTTAACTCTACTTGATAGGCCAATGATGACTCAGGATATAGAAAACTTGTAAACATTAAAATAATTAGATAAATTATTTTCATAAATCTAATAAATTTCCAAAATACTAATAAAAAAAAGATCTCTCAATGAGAGATCTTTTTAATAAACTGATTTAAATCAAGTGTATCCTTGTTTCCACTGATTAAAATCAGTTCCTCCTACACACTTTTCTAATATCCCATCAATAACAGAAGAATGCGATACATATTAGGACTCTATATTAACTGTCACATAGCAAGAGAAACAAAAAGTACTCAAAGAATTACCTTGAGTACTTTAAAGTATCAGAAAAAATGTGTGAGGAGTTTCTGATAGGTATAATCTACTCCTCGAGTAATTTAAAAGCTTAGAGTATAAATTACTAATTATTCTTTAATCTGCAAATAAATCTCTTTCATCTTCAAAAATATAAATAATATGCTTTATTTTGTATTAAACCAAATCTTATAAAAATAGTTTTTATTATTTCTACAATTTTTCTTGTTTATATTTTTGGGGAAATTGTAATATATTCGATTAATTATATAGCTAAAAATCCAGATAAATACTTACATATTCATAAGAATCTATAACTTAATATACTTTATATTTAGGGAATATATTCATAAATAATTAATAGAATTAATACATAATTAATTCACTGCAATTTAAGAAAACTAATAATAATTTTCTAAACGAAATTCTCTAAATTGAGTATAAATCCACTTCAAATAAGTAATAAAAATGATTTATATATATAAATAAAGATAGATTTTGCTATAAAAATGAAAAATACATCAATTATTACTCTTGATAGGCCTTTTAAAGAATTTAAAAGTGAACATAAATATCAAATCCTCGAGGATTATTGGAAGAAAAGAAAGAAGGAATGTGAAAAGAATCTCTCAAAATTTTGCTAACTTGATATTATGAATTTTATTTTTTCCCTTTTATTAGCTGCTGTGATGTGGGTCCAAGTTCCACAATGGGACGCTGATTGGTCAAAATGTGCTGTTGATGTTCCTGATGCATCGTGTCACTGGTATGTAGCTTCACCTGATAATACTTTTGGGGAAGGTTTTGACTGGGAAGAAGCTCCATGGTTTGACGCTAATGGCTTACATGATGTTGCACAAATCAGCAAGGAATCTGTTGTTGAAAAGCTTCAAAATAATTAATTTATTTTTTTCTTCAATTAACTATAAAAGTATTTTAATTTAATTTTTTAATGGTTAATTTTAAATTAAGTTCAAAAAATATATGTGTATCTAATTGAGCTGAAGCATTAACTTCTGACTGAAAATTTAAAATTTATTAATTAGCGAAATTTAGGAATCAAAAGTGATGCAACGCAAATAACACTAATCGCGGGGCCAGGAGATAAGTTAAAAATAATCGAAAGAATAAAACCTAATAATGAGATACATAATCCAAAAAACGATGACCTAATCATTGCAATTCTGAGACTTTGAGCCTTATTTAGGCCTAACAAGGTAGGGGTTGAGAGAAGTGCAATTACAAGGATTACTCCAACAGCTGACATCGAGCTAACAATTACTAATGCAGTAGTGAAGCTAAGGGCAAGATTTAATAAAGAAACATTTATACCACTAGCTGATGCACCTTCTGGATCTAATCCAACATATACAACTTTTTCGTATCCGAAAGTCATCAAAATTATAAAAGCTAGAAATGCAATTATTGTTCTAAGTAAATCACCAAAATTTGCTGTCAACAAATCTCCAAATAGTACTGCCTCCAAATCTATTCTTATTCCGAGTAGAGGAATAATAAGAACTCCAAATCCAAGCATTCCAGCAAGAATAGTATTCATAACTGCTTCATAATTTTCACTTTTTCTATTAGTTAAACTTTCAGCAAATACAGAGCCTAGAAGACCACTAATAACTCCTCCAATAGAAGGATGTACTCCTAGTGCTAGTGCTAGTGCTAGTCCAGGCAAGACACAATGAGAAATTAAATTAACTTGTAATAATCTTTTATGAGTGATTAATACAGTTCCCATTGCTGGGCATAAGATTCCTGTAAAAACAGTTATTATTAATGGAACAAGCCACCAGTTGTTATTTATAAAAGACATTATTTGAATGATTCGTTATGATCGAAAATACGAGACATAAAAAGATCGTGAAAACTATGATGAGTAATACTGACATTACCAAAAGACAAGAACAACTTCTTGAGGAACTTGATAGATGCGATGATGAATTGAGCGGACAAGAGTTGCATCGGCAATTGATTAACAAAGGAAAATCTATGGGTTTGACAACTGTTTATAGAAATCTGCAAATTTTGATAAAGCATGGCTTAATTCGTTCTAGACACCTTCCAACAGGTGAGGTTCTTTATACTCCTGTTGATAGAGATATTCATCATTTAACCTGTGTTCAGTGCGGAGAGACATCGAGAATGGAAGGTTGTCCTGTAAAAGATATTCAAACTCCTAAAAAAAATCCAGAAAAGTTTCAACTTTTGTTTCATACACTCGAATATTTCGGCCTTTGCCAAAACTGTTATCAGGCCCAGAATTAAAAAGAAACATTTTCTAATCACAGATATTATTTTTATTTATTGCGCTAATGTTTATAGAATTTAATTTATCTTTTATTGAATCAGGACTACCAACGGCCAAAACAGTTTTATCAAGAACTATTACTTGATCATAATTATTTAAAGATTCTCCCCAATCATGGCTGCTGACAAGCAGAGAAAGACCCGCATCTGCAAGTTGACGAACAATTTTTAGAAAATCTTCTTTAGCAGGAGGGTCCAATGCGGCGCAAGGTTCATCAAGAAGAAAAATTTTAGCAGGGGACATAAGAGTCTTTGCTAGAAGAGCCCTTTGTTGCTGTCCACCTGAAAGAGAATCGAGTCTTCTATTAGCCAAGTTTGCTATACCAACTCTTTGCATAGTCGCCTCTAATTCACAACATTTATTGATCCAGGCATTAGGATTTGTTAGAAGTGCCTTGATTTGAAAGGGTGCATTACTTCTAGATTTTGAATACTTTATTTGTCCAAGAGATACTAGTTTTTCTACTGTGATTGGAAACTTCCAATTCATAGAACTTCTTTGAGGCATAAGTGCAACAAGAGATCTTGATTTATATAACTTGTCCCCATCAATTTTTATTTCCCCTTTGTCTGGGGCATTTTGTCCTTGAAGTATTTTAAGAAGAGTAGATTTACCAGCTCCGTTTGGACCAACTAGCGCTGTTAAAGTTCCAGGTTTAATCTCAACTGATACTTTATTTAAAGCTGGCTTACTTTTTTTAGTGTATGAATAGGTTAAATTTTCAGCGACTAAAGTAGCCATTAATTAATTTTTAAAATATTCACTTTATAAGCTTACCAATAATAAACGCTTCGTATTCTTTTCATAACAATTGACACCTTTACTTGTAAGTTATAATGAAAATGATTATCATTTTTTGGTATCAATAATTTTTTATGTCAATTTTCAAAAGCCTTTTATTAGATAAAAAAGGTTCAACTAAGTTAATTATCAAAAATTCTGTAATCGCAGCGTCTTTTATTTTTTTAGGTTTTGGGCAAGATGTACTAGCTAAAGGAAAATCATATGTGGCTGTAGAACCATTGGTTTGTGATTTAGTTAAATCAATTGCATTACCTTCAGATAATGTCACTTGCTTAGTTGATAGGAAGCAAGACGTACATGACTTAAAGATAAATCCAAGACAAGCTCAATTACTAAATAGTGCAGATAAAGTATTCACTCTTGGAAAAGAAATGACTCCAAGCATGAGGAATTGGGAAAGTAAAAAGAAAACTGTTGTGGTAGGTGTAAGTGCAATAGACGTAGATGATCACTCTGATCATGAAGGACATAGTGACCATTCAGACCATGGTGGGCATGATGATCACGCTGAAGGATCTTTTGAATGGGCAGGTAGATTCTATCTAAAAAAAGGTAACTATACTTGGTCTTTTGCAAAAGTTGATGGCGAATATGCAGATCCTGCAATGAAGATGGTAATACTTAAATCTAACGATATAGAGAGATCTGAAGATTTAGCGAAAGAACTATTAGGAGCTAAAGAAAAAATAAATAAGAAAGACAAAGGAACTTTGACTGCAAATAATAAAGCTTATGTTCTTAAATTTGATCAACGAAAAGATAGCTCCGTTTTTAACGTGGAGATCAAAGATGATGGTCAATATATATTTTTTACTGAACATATGCCTTTTGAGTTTGAGGCAAATGAACACTTTTTCAAAGATGTTTTAAATAGCGATGTCGAACCATTAGCGCAAGTACCTGATGAAGGAGAGGGGCATCATCACCATCATGACCATGGTGGTCTGGATCCTCATATTTGGCATGATCCACATAACATCATAAAAATGGGCAAAGTTGTTAAAAATAGTTTAAAAAAAGACATTTCAATTTTTAATAGAGATGACAGAAAATTAATTAATGAGAAATTCAATAATCTCGATTCGTTATTAGAAGACTTAGATTCTTGGATTGTTGAACAAGTAAGCTCTATCCCAGAATCGAAAAGAGTAATTGTTTCTAAACACAAAGCAATGGAATATTACGGAGATGCTTTTGGTTTTGAAACAATCAGTTTACTAGATTTTCTTGGAGATTCCTCAAGTTTGAGGCCTGATAATATAAAGTCTGTACTTGCTGAGCTTAAAGAAGACAATGTTTCAGTTCTTTTCCCAGAACAAAAACCAACCTCTAAATTATTAAGAAATCTAAGCAGACAAAGTTCTATTCCTATTTCTTCTAAGCAAATATTTGTTGACGGGTTAATGATGGATGGGAACACAGTTTCAGTAGCTGTTCACAATACTTGCACTATCGTAAATTCTCTAGGAGGATCATGCGATAAAAAAGCTGGTTCAAATATAGAAAGCAGTTGGGAGAAACTATCTAATTAAATTTTATTATAAAAACGATTTTCATTTCTAAATATTACTATTATATGAAAGTATTATTTATTGAGTAAAAGCC
This sequence comes from Prochlorococcus sp. AG-402-K10, assembly GCA_003216835.1. GTDB lineage: Bacteria > Cyanobacteriota > Cyanobacteriia > PCC-6307 > Cyanobiaceae > Prochlorococcus_A. The sequence goes on from QCIF01000001.1 coordinate 15,270, forward strand.
ATTAAATGAGTATTAAAGAGAAAGTCCCTGTTACCATCCTTACTGGATTTTTAGGTTCAGGTAAAACTACTCTCCTTAATAGAATATTAAGTGAAGAGCATGGGAAAAGAATAGCAGTAATCGAAAATGAATACGGTGAAGTAGGTATAGATCAAGGACTCGTAATTAATGCTGATGAAGAAGTATTTGAGATGTCAAATGGGTGCATTTGTTGTACTGTTCGCGGTGATCTAATAAGAGTCCTTGGAAACCTTATGAAAAGAAGAGATAAGTTTGACTATGTTTTAGTAGAAACGACAGGATTAGCAGATCCTGGGCCAGTTGCTCAGACTTTTTTTATGGATGAAGAAATTAGTTCCGAATTTACTCTCGACGGAATTGTGACTTTAGTTGATGCTGCACATATTGAGCAGCAACTAGGAAGGAGTGATGAAAGTTCAGAACAAGTTGCATTTGCAGATGTTCTTGTCCTTAATAAAACTGATTTAGTCTCTGATGATGCATTAGATACCCTTGAATCAAGATTGAGAGATATGAACCGAATGACTCGAATTATTAGAGCAGAGAATGCCCAAGTACCAATTGAAACAGTCTTAAATCTTAGTGCATTTGATCTCGATCAGATTCTTAAGCGCAGGCCTACGTTCCTTGAACCCGAGTATCCATTTGAATGGACAGGTGTTTACGATCTTGCTGCAGGTAAATATGAATTAATTCTAGAAGAAGGACCCGATCCTGAAATGTCATTAGTAGCTTTTACAAATCAAGGCTCAACCGAGGAAGAACTTAAAGATGGTGCTGAATCCTCTGTCAGACTTTATGCAGAAAAAGCTAAAAGTCTAGAACCTGGGAAGAGTATTCCATTTGGAGAACATATAAATCTTCAATTGGAAGATAAGGGGAATAAATCATTCATCCTGAACATAGAAAAGCCAACAAAAATAGGTTTGTTTACGCAACACACCGCTGAAGAATTCAATATGAAAGTAGTAAAGATTGATGTAAACAATTCAAAAGAGATTCACTTCAATGTTGAAAGGTTCTGGCAGGCAGAGCACGAGCATGATGATGAAGTAGGTTCAATTGCAATAGAACACTTTGGAGACGTTGACCCAGAAAAACTAAACACTTGGATGGGTAGGCTGCTCTCAGAAAAAGGGGTGGATATATTCAGAACTAAAGGTTTCATAAGTTACTCAGGCAACCCAAGAAGAATAGTATTCCAAGGAGTACATATGTTATTTACCGCACAACCTGATAAAGAATGGGGTAACGAGCCTCGGCGAAACCAACTTGTTTTTATTGGTAGAAATTTAGATAAGAAAGAGATGCAAGAAGGCTTTGATAAATGCCTGATATAGAACCATTTAGCCCAAGAGGTATGTTCCATGAGGGATGGACCGCAGAAGTTAATGATTACGCCATAGCTTGTGGTTGGGCCCTTAAAGGAAAGCAATTTATCGTGGGTGACGTAGCAGGAGGTCTTTTCGCATTTGAAGGAGATACTGGAAAAATTATTTGGGAAAAAGAAAAAATACATTCTGGTGGTCTGCTAGAAATGTCCATCCATCCAGAAGGTGAAATTTTTGCGACATCAGGTCAAGACGGAAATGTACAAATTTATAATTGCCACGATGCTAAATTAATCAAAACACTTGATCTTGGTAAAGGTTGGGTAGAACACCTCAAGTGGTCCAATGACGGCTTGTTTCTAGCAATAGCATCATCAAGAAAAGTTTATGTTTTTAATGAATTAGGTGAAGAAAAATGGATTTCAGATGAACATCCAAGCACAGTAAGTGCAATCACATGGTCAAATAAAAACGAGTTAGCAACTGCCTGCTACGGTAGAGTGACCTTCTTTGACATAGTTAACAATAAAACTAATCAAAAACTCGAGTGGCAAGGATCATTGGTATCAATGGAATTAAGCCCTGATGGAGATATAGTCGCCTGCGGGAGTCAAGACAATTCAGTTCATTTTTGGAGAAGATCAACTGGAATGGATGCTGAAATGACAGGCTATCCTGGAAAACCAAGTCACCTTTCTTTTGATGACAGCGGACAATTGTTAGCAACTAGTGGAAGTGAAAGAATAACAGTCTGGAGCTTTATAGGTAATGGTCCAGAGGGAACCATGCCAGGAGAGCTATGTCACCATACAGAACCGATTTCTAGTCTAGCCTTTTCAAATAAAGGTATGCTTGTAGCTTCGGGCTCCAGAGATGGTTCTGTGGTTGCTAGTTTCCTAAGAAAAGATGGTAATGGGGATCCTGTAGGTGCTGCATTCGCAGGAGATTTAGTAGGAGCAATATCATGGAGACCTGATGATTGCGCACTTGCTGCAGTTAACGCAAAAGGTAAGGTTAATGTATGGAAATTCAAAGTTCGTACTAATCTTTTTTCAAAAGGTTTTAAATAGATAAATACAACTTAAGAAATTTACCAATAGTTTGATTTTAAATGCCTTTCCATGCAAATAAACTCGCAGTCATTGTCTATACCCTTTGGATGAATATCACAATATGAAAGGCATTGAAAATATTCATCTATAGGATTGGATCTATCATTATTATCAACTTTGGCATTTTTCATAATAAAAAATTCCTCAATATACTTAAAAATAAGATAGGCGAATTAAATATCAAAATAAATGAGCAAAATTTACTAAATATCTTAAAAAGATTTAAATTTTAAATTTTTTACTTCAGACTAAATTTATAAATACGATTTATCTCTAATAAAAAAAACAATACATTACCACTTTCGGACATTTTGGTATAAAAAGCAATGCGTATAAAAACGGATTGCCATTAGATAAAATTTTTCTTAATTTTATATTGTTGAGTTCTAGGAGGTCTTTCAAAATGATCGATAGCCTGCCAGAAATTTCGGAATAACTCGAACTAATTTAATTAACTGCTCCAATTATTTTTTATTAATGTCTAAGCTTCCTTCTTCCGCATCGTTTAGGTGCCCTATAAGAAACAAGCCTAATTCTAGAGTTTTTGCCCCAGTTAAGAACAATTAGTTAAATTTGGTGAGCATTAGCTGAATAGAGGTTATTAACAAGGCTCAATGATATATGTGCTTTATTAACTTCAGAAAATAAAAGTAATAGTTAAAAGAGGGCTTTTATAAGCTCTCTTTTTTTATCTAAAAATTAAGATAACACTATTATAGATTTATAGATAATAATTGAAGAAATCAAATTTTAAAGTGATGGTTAAATATTATTGCCCTTATTGCAATCCTAAGTATCAATTTGAAAAACAAAATCAAAAAGGTTCTCTAATTTGTGGCTTATGCGGAGAGGATCTTGTAAAAAAACCAATTATTAGGTTGAACCAAATAATTGCTTTTATTGCAATTGCTTCTTTACTTTTACCTTTAATTTATACTTTTATTTTTATAATTAAAAGTCAAATAAAGCTTCCTAAGAAAAATTACCAAGCAAATATAAACTTTAGGATAACCACAAAAGATCAATTTCAAAAAACAGATTGAAAATTTTTTGAGGATTAGCCTCTACAAAGTGATTTATTTAAACATGAATTATTAATATCAATCTCCTCTTGATCATAAACATTATTTAAATTTTGCTCATTAATTATAGCTTTATCATTTGAGTAGCAATGATCTTTACAACCCCCATTAAGAAAATTATGCGGATATAAATGGGGAATATATGCTAAATATAGTAGAAAGATTAATTTAAAAATTTGATATGTATTTTTTCTTATTTTTAATATCATTTTCCCAAAAATTTCTAAGTCAATAATATCAGTTAATTCCAAGGAGTGTTTATAAGTCCCCATATATCAAAGAAGAAAAATAAAACTGCAATAAATACAAGATCCCAAGCTCTTTCCTTAAAAGCCCAAGGGGCAATAAAAACTTCACCAAGTCCATGAAGTGCGGCACCAAAAGGGATATGATCTAAGACAAGCAAACTGTGAGAGAGAATAAAAAGAAAACTTGCTAAATATCTAAAAAAAACAAATTGCAAATTTCCAGAAACCATTTCTTTATATTTTTAAAAAATATACATCAAAGAATAAAATAGTCAAATAGATCCATTAATTAGATATCCATTTTGGTATTAATAAATACTAATAAAGATTTAAATCTAAAAAAAATATTATAAGCAAAGTAAATTAAAAATTTTTCTTCTTTTTTAGTTTCAACTGATACGTTTTTTAATGTATTTATCTGTTTTCATTTGTTTAATATTTTAAGGAAATTGAATTCAAGTTTAGTAATCGAAAATTTTACATCAAAGAAATCAGATTTTTTTGAATTGATAAGTTATGAAAAGTTTCGAGATACAAAAAATGTTAAATTTTTTGATATAAGCATAAATAAATCTAATTGCAGAGATTTAGTTATTCATAATGGTCCTGCAATTAGCCCACCTAATGATGAAGAATTAGGGAATTGGGCATTTTATATACACCACAACCAAGAAGATAATCTATTAGCTATTTCTGGAGGAAGAACATTCTTTCTGGTTAATTTTGGTTGGGAGTATCCTTTTTATAAAGTTAGATTAGATTCCTGTGGATATATATTAAGAATCCCAAGAGGTACTTTCCATAGATCAGTTTCTGATAACAACGGTTCTATAGTTTTAAATCAAGCAATAAGAGACAAAGGAGCTACAGTAGAATCTGAATTTAAAGTAATTAATATCAAAGATAATAAAAAGTTACTTGATTGTATAAAAAATCTAAAGCCAAAATTTAAATTTTTTAGTGTTAAATAATTTTAAAAACATCGTCCAAATTTATATATAAATAAAAATAATTATTTAATTGTTATAAAATAATTTTATTGCAATATTTTAATATGACATTTTTTAGTTTTATAAAATATTTTTTATGTTTAACTTTCTCTTTATTGATTTTATCTACACCAGTTTTTGCTGGAGCAAATGTCGCTGTAAAAGGTGAAGGAGACGAAGTTCCAAGTTATGTAAGATCTGATATAACAGGATACGATTTTCATGGAGAGGATCTACATTTATCATCTATCGCAGGAGCAGTCGCTAGGGATGCTGACTTTAGTGACGTTGATTTACATGGAACTACATTAACTTTATCAGATCTAAAAGGTTCCAATTTAAATGGCATAGATCTTACAGATACCCTCTCTGATAGAGTCAATTTCCAAAAAACTGACTTAAGAAATGCAGTTTTAGTTAATATGATTGCATCAGGAAGTAGTTTTGCTGGTGCACAAATTGAAGGAGCAGATTTCAGTTTTGCAATTCTTGATAGTGAGGATCAAAGAAAACTTTGTGATATTGCAGAAGGTATAAACCCAACAACAGGAGTTTCAACAAGAGAAAGTCTTGAGTGTAATTAGTTAGCTTTAATCATAAATATAGTCTATTACCATCAACATATTTATAAATTCTTTGATCTTCATCCATATATATCAGTTCATCATTTAACTTTGATTTTTTAAATTTTGAGAGTCTTGCTCTATGTATATTAGACTTTCTTTTTATGATTTCTTCATTATCATAATCTTCAATCCTTATATTTAAATTTGGGTTCGAAGTGGCTTTTTCATCTTCTCTCAAAAAAATTTTTTCAATATTTTTTTCCTTACTAAGAAGTTTTGTTTTAAATTTAAAAAGATTATTTTTCTTTAATCGTTTAGAATTTATATTTTTATAAATCATTATGATTATTGCTAAAACTAAAAATATCAAAAATATAGTCATTTCTATTTAATTTTAATTTTTATATCAACACCCAGATTACTTTTAGTGGTTAAAATTTCTTTTTTAAATATACCATAAGAAAAAATTTCAGATAACGTTTTCAGTGATTTAAAAAATATAAAAACAATAAATAAAAAGAAAACTATCAAGTTTTCTACAAGATAGTTTTTATTTTTATTTTTCAAACTACTCATAAAATTTAAATTAATTAATTCTCATTTATTTTATATGGACCAAAGCATTGACTAGCTTCTCTGCCCAATAATTTAGCAAGACTTAAGATTTTTTCTATACTCCATTTTGATGATAAGCCATAAAGGATACCTGCAGCAAAGGCATCACCACAGCCATAAGAATCTATTTTTGGTTTGGTGTTTATAAGAGCCTTATATCTACCTCCTGGATATACTATCCCACCATATTCTCCCTCAGTTTTAATAATTAATTTAGGCTTTATAGAAATTTCAGACAAGGAAAAAACTTCTCCAGGATCTAGATTGCTCCCTATTAATCCATCTAAAAAAACATTTGATTTATTAATTGTATTTAATCCTACTCTTGGAGTTGTACAAAGTGATTCTGCAATTCTGGCTTTTTTAAATGTCTCTGAATCAGAAGCTGTGATAAAGATTCCATCCATTTTTTCAAATATATTCCAATCTAACTTGTCTTTATAAGTTGGGGCTAATCTCTCTCCAATAACAGTAATAGATCTTTCCCCATTCGAATCAATCAAACTAAACCCTTTTCTAGTTGGTTTATCTCTCCATGCAACATGTAACTTCATTCCATAATTAGAAAGAATTTTAAAACTTTGTTCTCCATAATAATCATTACCTAAAGAGGTAAAAAAGTGGACTTGATTCTCGGTTAAGTCAGAAAGAGTTTTTGCTATAACAGATCCTCCACCGGCAGGATATTCTATTGATTTTTCTGAATGAGAAATAACACCTGGTTTTGGCAATTGATCAACCTTTAGAAAATTCATCCATTCAACATGACCTACTACAGCAAAATTTAACTTGCCCTTCTTAAATTTATAATCTTTAATTGAACTTTTTTTTTCTAGAATCATTATATTCTAAATACTATTATTAAATTAAATATTTTTGGCTTGTGAATTTATTAAGTATTCTAAAAGATAAAAAACAAATACTTTCTTATCTTTACCTTTTTCTATCAATTTTAGGAGCGATACTTCCAATGTTGGCAAATTTTGATTTTGCTATGGAATATGGAAATAGTTTTGATATTAACAACTTTATTTCACTAGCAAATGCTAATCCTGCATCCAAATCAATTTCTAGAGACTTATTAATTGGAGCTACTGCAGTTTTTATATGGATAGTAAATGAATCTAAAAGATTGAATATTAAAAATATGTGGATTGTTTACTTTGGAACTTTTCTAATAGCTTTTGCATTCTCCGCACCTTTTTTCTTGTTTCTAAGAGAAAGAAGAATTATTGAATTAGAAAAAATAAATTAAAATAATTTTTTAAATAAAATTATAAAAATTATCAAACAAAAGCAAGAAATAGATAACCAAATTATTGAAGCATTACCATAAAAATCTAATGCTCTTCCAGAAATAAAAGGTCCAAAGAAATATCCCATGGCAAAACATTGAGATAATAAAGCAAGAGCGTATCCTTTTTTATTGGGAGGGGCAATCCTGAAAACGACATCTGTTGATGTAGGAAGAAAGGAAGAAGTACCTAAAGTAATTAGTATTAATGAGAAAAAGATTAAATAAAAAGCTGAAAATTGTAAATAGCTAGATATGAATAAAAATAATGAAGCAATAGAAAAGCTTAATAGACTAAATTTTAATCCAAATAACCTTCCTCTTTTTGATATCCATGAACCAACTGGCCATTGTAAAAACAGCAATAAAATCAACTGAAATGAAATTATATAACTTATAAATTGTTCGCTTAATACTTTTCTATAAACCCCTCCTTTAACAAGGTCTAGAGGTAATGTAACTTGAATTAATGCAATAGAAGTAGTTAATAAAATAATAGATAGAATTATTAGAATGGAATTTTTATTCCATCTATTTTGATTCAATGTTATTAGATCTTTAGAATTTCTTTGAAAATTTACTAAAGAATTTTGGATTGAATGGTGATTTTGTAAAATCAAAAATATTATGAAGAACATACAAAAAATATCATTTACAAAAATCGCTTTGGAGTAGATAAAATTAGTTAGAAATCCTCCTAAGAAAACTCCCATAAATATTCCTAAAGCCTCTGCAGTTCTTACCAGAGAATAAGCTTTTCTTGTATCAATTGGATTACAAAAATAAGGCACACCAAACTCAGCAGCTGGCCAATATATTCCAGCTGCTGCTCCAACAAAGGATTGTCCAAGTATGTAAAGATAAGTATCCTTAGAAAAAATCAGAAAAAATCCTGCAGCAATACTTATAATTGAAGAGGCAATTAATGGGTATTGTATTTTCCCTGTTTTATTTAAATAATTACCTGTAAATAATCTTGTTATGGTACCTATAATTGCTGAGATACTAAAACCTAGACCAATTTCTGTTGCCGAGAGTCCAATATCATTAAAAATAAGTGATGTTAAATAAATGACACCTCCAGCCCCAAATGAAGCAAAAAATCTTATTTTAGTTATTAACCTTAAATGGAATGGAAATTCTATCCACCAATATTTGGCAATTTGAAAACTATTTGGATTAATCACAATTGAAATTCATTTTTATATTTGTTTTAAGTTTTTGTAGTTTTTTTATAGCTAATAGTTCTGCCAAAGCAGCCGAAAAGATAAATATTATCTTTGAGGAGATGAAAATCCCTATTAATATAGAGCAACTATCAAAACTAGAAAAATACGAGGAAGATTCTAAAGAAGTAATAGGTTGGTTTAAGAAAAATGGATTTTCAAGAGTTTTTGAGTTAACAAAATTTTTAAAATTCCCAATTTTCAAACAAGAAGGTTTAAACAGACAATTATTACGTAGTTGGGTAGGCAGAAAAATCCTTTCAGAATTAAGTAAAACTATAATAGTTCCTAATGATAAAGATGGCATTGAAGTTTTCAATACTATTGAAAATTTATTAGATGATAAAAAGCAAATTTCCACCTTGGATATCATACAAGCTTTACCTACAGAAGAAATATTATTAGATATTGAAAATCTAATATTGATAATTTCCTCTTGGAAAAAAGAATTAGTTATACAACAAAATCTCATTCTGAAATTAAATGAGCTAAAAATATCAAATACAGAATCTTTAAAAAGTATCAAAGACAAAGTCAACTCAAATCTTATATCAATAAAAAAGAAAATCTATTCACCTCATCGAGTGGAACCTGTAGAAATTGAATTATGGAAAAGTAATAAAGAATCACCTGATAAAGAACTAATTATTTTTATGCCAGGGCTAGGAGGCGATATTAATAACTTCAAATGGATTGGAACAGAATTAACTCAAAGAGGATGGCCTGTTATTTTTTTACATCATAAAGGAAGTAATTCAAATACTTTTTCACAAGTTCTTGAAGGTAAAGAATTAATTCCAGGCAGTAAAGACTTTTTCTTTAACAGGATCAAGGATCTAGATGCAGTGTTAAAAGCACACAGGAATGGAAGTTTTGGGTTAGAGAATGACTCTTATATCTTAATGGGACATTCACTTGGTGCGTTAATAGCACTTTTATATGAGGGAGGAAAACCATTAGACGGACTTGAGAATAGATGTGATAATGCACTAACAGATTTTGGTGTAACAAATTTATCAAAATTTGTTCAATGTCAATTAAGTGAAATCCCAGTTACTGAAAAAATTCATCCAAAGAAGGCAAATGCGATAATAGGATTTAATGCTTTTGGAAGCCTAATTTGGCCAAAAGAAAAAAGTTCAGGAATCGATGTACCTATCCTTCTTATAGGGGGTACCTATGATCTAATTACACCATTGATAGGAGAACAATTTAAAGTGTTTTTATCTGCAAATAATTCAATGAATAGGTTTCTAATTATTGAAGGTGCAAGTCATTTTTCTCCAATTAGAATAGAAAATAATTTAGAAGGAAATAATGACGTCTTCAAAATTAGGGGGCCTTTTATTGGTGCAGATCCAAAGTCAGTTCAAGATTTATCATTAAAAACTTTAACAGCATTTATTAATAACCTTAAGAATGAAGAAAGCCTCAAAATATTTGCAAACAAGAGAGAAATTAAGCTTGATTTTCATCTTTTAGATAGAAAGATTATAGACCAAATATCTAAAGATTAGTACTCTATTCTAGGATCTAGTAAAGCAATAAAAATATCCACAAGAAGATTTAGAGAAACTATCAATAATGAAGTGATAATTACTATCCCTTGAACTAAGGTGTAATCTCTTTGCGAAATTGCTTCATGTAACCTTAACGCGATACCAGGCCATGAAAAAGTAACTTCAAACAAAAGTGCGCCTCCTGCTAATGAAGCAATTGTTAAACCAGAGATAGTAACTATTGGCAAAAGTGCATTAGGTAATGCATGATTTAGAATTATTCTTCTTCTCGAAACACCCCTAGTAATAGCAGCATTTACATAATCGCTTTTTAATGACTTATCTAAATTTATTCTTAAAGATCTACTAAATATTCCGCTTAAAAGAAACCCTAAAGTTAAAGAAGGTAGTGCAAGATGATAAAGGCCCTCTCTCAAACCAATAAAATCATTAGAAAGAAAACTATCTAATACTAAAAATCCAGTTATATGATGTTGATTTTGAAAAATTGGAAATCTTCCACCAATAGGAAAAATATTAAAATATACAGAGAATATTAATTGAGCCAACATAGCCCCCCAAAAAGGGGGGATAGCATATGAAGCGATACCAATTATTCTAATAATATAATCACCTCTTTTCCCTTTATACCTTAATCCAATAAACCCTAGTGTGAAACCTATTATGATTGCACTTAATATTGAAAAAAACCCAAGTTCAAGGGTTGCAGGCAATGACTTAAGAATAATATTCAAAACTGGCTCTTCAGTACTTAAAGACTGCCCAAAATTTAGATGTAAAATATTATTAATATAAGTTATGTATTGATCTAAAACAGGTTCATTCAATCCCAATCTGTTTCTAAGCATTTCCCTTGAAACTTCATCTGCCCCAGAACCAAGGATCGCATCAACTGGATCTCCAGGAGCAATTCTTAATAAAATAAAAACTAATGTAGATATTACCCATAGCATTAATGGTATTAAAGAAAGCTTTAATAAGGAATAATTATAAATTTTACTTAGATCTTTACTCATTAATTAACTTAAGATCGCTCAATGAAATAATTCCTGCTCCATTAAAAGTAGGTTTTGAAATATTATTTTGAGACCATGCTTTTTGAGAAGAAACCCAAATAGGGATATAAGGTATTGACTCAGAGGCTAATTTTTCAATTTGGAAAAGTTTATCTAACCTTTCAAAACCATTAATTTCTTCACTTTCATTAAATAAGTTTTCTACTTTAATTGAGCCCCAAAAACTACCACTTAGAACTGATTGGCCTTTATTACATTTTTCATCATCTATTTCACTACAACTTAAAAGGGGCATTAAATAAGCATTTGGATCTGAATAAAGACCAGTCCAATCAAGAATAACTGCTGTGTAAATTCCCGAATCTAGTTTGTCATAGACTGTTGTCGCTTCAACACCATCGAGTTGTATATCAATGCAATTATTCAATACGTTTTTTATGTCTTCTTGCCATGTAAGAGCAATAAGTTTATCTGCGGGGACACTGGATCGATAAGTGAGGGGTATATTCAATACATTTCCATTGCAATAACCCTCTTTTTGAAGTAATTTTTTTGCTTCTGAAGGGTTATATTTTGGCCACAAATCTTGATTATCTTTTCTAAGTATCGGAGGGACAATTGATCTTGAGGGAGATCTAAGTCCATAACTTACTTTCTTACTAATTAATTTTCTATTAAAACTTTTTGATATAGCCAACCTTACATTACTATTATTTAATGGATAGGCATTTGTTCTAAGACTAATAAAAGTTAATTCTGTGGCTGGACTATTACCCTCTTGAATCTTTTTATTTTTACTTTGCAAACTTAAACTATTCCTTTGAATATCATCAATCGAATTTGATAAAAGTACATCAATTTGTTTACTTTTCAAAGCCCCAAAAAGAGAAGATGAATTTGAATAGCTCACAAAAGTAATACCTTTATTATTAGGTTTCTTTCCCCAATAATTTAAATTCGGATCAATTACTTGAATTTCATTAGAAAATCTACTTAATATATATTTACCTGTGCCCACAAATTTATCATTTAAAAATTTTTCTGAATATTCTTTATAAAAAGTGGGAGAAATTGGCGTCAGATTTACAGAAGTTAGTAATCCATTTAGAGAACTAGATGGTTTTTTGAGATTTATTATTACTTTATATTCGCTAGGCGTATCTATTGATTTAATTTTATCCGCAAGGATATAACTCCTTTTACCAATCTTTTTAAACCTATCAAAAGTAAACTTAATAGCATTTGAGTTAAAAGGAGTTCCATCGTGGAAAAGAATATCTTTTCTTAAATTTATAAATACTTGAAGTTTATCCTCAGAAAAGATTGGCATCTCCGATGCAAGTTCAGGTATTAATTCTCCTTGCGGATTTAATTCATATAATGTATCTCCAAGTGAATTTAATAATTGAACTGACTTAAGAGTAGTTGCATTAGCTGGATCTAAGGATTCTATTTTCCCATAACTTGCAACTATGATTTTTTGAGAGGCCTTTTTAGATCCACAAGAAAACTGCAACAAGGAAATTATAAATATAATTATTGATAAAAGAATCTTATTTTGCATAATCTTTAAACTAAATTCTTAATTTATTGTGAGAATTGTTCTGAGCAAAAGAGTTGTAAAGTAATTTGACTTATATCCAAAGCGAATGATTTTTTAGGCACAGAGGTAAAAGGCCACTCTCTTATCCAACAAATTTTCTTTTCTAGATTAATTCCTATTACTTGAAATGTCTTTTTACTATTTTTAATTTTTACGCACGCTCCTTTATATAGGGTTTCAGGAAAAATTCGAGAATTATTTTTATTTTTACGTTCTATTAATTTTGAGTAATTCATTATAGCTGAAAAAATTAAACACTTACTTTCTTCGGTTTAACAAGCTATCAAGGAATTTGCAAATTATTTTTTTAAATACAACTTAATTGACTAGCGATAATTTTAACTTCATTAAGAGAATTAATTTCCTCCTTTGATTTCTTAAAATTCCCATTACTAACTTCATGTGTTATAACTACTATTTCTGCTTGATCTTCGCTTGCATCAAGTTGAACAATTGATTCAATTGAAACATCATAATTACCAAAGATATCGCCAATCTTACCTATTACCCCAGGGCTATCAATACATATAATTCGAAGATAATTTTTCTTGGTTATTTTTGAAGAATCTATTATGTGGCAATTTCTCCAGAAATCAAAAGCTAATAATGGATCAATTGTATTATTATTTTTTATCGAAGTTGCATGAACATTTAATATATCAGAGACCACTGAAGCAGCCGTTGGTCCACTTCCAGCTCCAGGGCCATATAACATTATTTCTCCAAGAGGATCAGCTTCTATCAATAAGGCATTATTTACTCCTTCAACAGTTGCTAAGGGGTGAGATTTAGGTATTAAAGAAGGGCCCACCCAAATATTTAAAGGAAGTGAATCATTACTATTAATAGGATATCTTTCTGCAAGCGCTAAAAGTTTAATTTCAAATCCTAATTTATTTGCATATTCAATGTCTTTAAGATTAATTTTACTAATACCTTCCGTAATTATTGAATCTCTATCGATTTTCCCTCCAAATGCAAGTTCACTAAGAATTAAGATTTTATCTGCAGCATCATGTCCTTCAACATCTGCGGTTGGATCAAATTCAGCGTAACCTAGTTTTTGAGCTAATTTTAAAGTTTCCATATAATCAGCTTTTTCATTTGTCATTTTTGAAAGAATAAAATTTGTTGTTCCATTTATTATCCCTACCATTTTTTTTATATGGTTACTTTTAAGAGATCTTTTTAAAGGCTCTATTATTGGAATCCCTCCGCATACAGCTGCTTCTGATAAAACATAAACTCCTTTTTGGGATGCAGTCTCGTATATTTCACTTCCATATCTCGCAATTACTGCTTTATTAGCCGTGACGACAGATTTTCCTGCTCTTAAAGATTTCATAATGATATCTTTAGCTATATCAATCCCTCCCATTACTTCAACAATCACATCAATTGAGGGATCATCAACTAATTCAATTGGATTATCTACTAACAAATTATTATCTATGGCGATCTCCCTTTTTTTATTGACATCTTTAACTGCTATTTTCACAATTTCTATTTCTTTTAATATTGGATGTGAGTCAAATTCTGATCTTAATATTTTATAAATGCCTGTTCCTACAGTTCCAAAACCTACAATACCAATTTTACATTTTCCCATTTTTATTTCTTGTTTATAATAGATTTAATTTTATATTATTGGACAGACAAAAATTCATTTGCCTGTGACTGCATTTTTAAGAGTATATTTAAAAATCCATTTGATCTTGAAGGTGTTAAGCTTGCTTTTAAACCAGTTTCTTCTAAAAACTTCTTGTTTATCTTAACAACGTCTATAGGTGTCAATTCATTCAATCCATTTATAAGAAATGCTAGCAAACCCTTTGTTATTAAAGCATCTGAATATCCTTGCCAATATAGCTTACCTCCATGGATGCTAGCTTTTACAAAAACTTCTGAAACGCATCCCTTAACTTTATTTTTAGGGACCATAATATTACTATCTGGTTCTTCCAATTTTTTACCTAACCATAAAATATATTCGTATTTTCTTTTAGGATCTTGTGAATTTTTTAACTTATCAACTAAATTATTTAACTTAATATAGGTTTTTTGATTATCCATTCTTCAAAAATTTTATTGATAATGGTAGGCATCTTATTATACTGATATTTCATTCTCAGTGATAAAACCTGATAAAGGAATATCCCAATAAGCTCTGCTTAATGACTTTATACTTACACAATTAGAAGTTAACAAACCAATACATGGAATATTGCGCCAATTTTCATCTTCTCTTAATTTATCAAAATATCCACCACCATAACCTAATCTGACTAGTTTTTTATCAACAGAAAGACATGGTATAAAAATCATACTAATCTCTTTATATGTCAATAGCATGGAGTTCTCAGGGCCTAGAATACCTTCAAGATCTTTAGTAAGAGGCTTATCATCCCAAGAATAAAATGATAGTTTTTTATTTTTTTCACATCTTGGCAAAGCCACAGGAAATTTATCTTTAAGACTTCTAATATCTACTTCATTTTTTAAAGGCCAATATATCCCTATGTGATTAATATCATGATTTTTATTAACAAATGATTCTATATACTTTTTCACATTATTCACTACTTTACTCCTATCATTTAATGAGCTTTCATCTCTTTTTTTTCTAAAAATATTCCTTTCTAAATTCTTTTTTACCGAGATAATCATAATTATTAATTTAGTTAAAGCCTTCTTCATTTAATTTTGTCAGGGCTATTGCTAATGCGTCTGCAGAATCATCAGGTTTTGGAGGTTTATTGAGTTTTAAATTATACATCACTGACTCGAGAACTTCTTTCTTAGATGCTTTACCTGTTCCAGCAACAGTTAGCTTTATATGAGCTGGTGAATACTCACTAACTTTAATATTTTTTGAAGCTAATACCATCATAATTACCCCTCTAGCCTGAACGACGCTAATAGTCCTACTAGATTTATAAAAGAAGAATTTTTCCACTGCAGCAATATTAGGATTCCAATGATCTATTAATTCATTAAGATCCTTATATATCTCATATAGTCTAAATTCCTCTTTTTTTTCTTTACTAGTCTCAATCACACCACAGTCTAAAATGATCTTTTTTCCTTTTTGTATATCAATAATTCCATATCCAACTCTTCCTAATCCAGGGTCAATCCCAATTATCCTCACGGCAATTAAACATTAGTTGATAATTGAAACTTTGAAAGATTATCTTTTTCATCCAAATCAAAGACTTTACAAAATGCTTGAATAACTTTTTCACCTGAGTCAACTTGTTCAAGAGGATCTTTTCTTAATCTATGTCGTAAGGAACAAGTAATTACCCTAGCAATATCTTCTTCTTGAACTTCAGTTCTACCCTCATAGGCTGCAATTGCCCTCGCTGATCTATTAGTAACAATATCTCCACGCAAACCATCAACATCTAGCTCTCCACAGATTGCAGAAATATTTAATCTAAGATCGTCATCCATTTGAACTGAATTTAATATTTCCTGAGCTTTAATAACTTTTTGTTGAAGGTCGTCCTGTTGTTTCTCTACTCTTATCGAAAAGGCGTCGGGATTATCATCAAAAGAGGTTCTCTGATCAACAACCTTAACTCTTAATTCTGCATCTCTTACTGTCTTTACCTCAACACTCATTCCAAATCTGTCTAGTAATTGAGGTCTTAATTCCCCTTCCTCTGGATTGCCAGAACCAATCAAAACGAATCTTGCAGGATGTCTAACTGAAACCCCTTCTCTTTCAACGGTATTCCACCCAGAGGCTGCTGAATCTAAGAGAACATCTACCAAATGATCATCAAGTAGATTTACTTCATCTACATATAATAATCCTCTATTTGCTTTTGCTAACAAACCTGGTTCAAAGGCTTTAACGCCCTCGCTTAAAGCTTTTTCTATATCAATAGTTCCGCATAGTCTGTCTTCAGTAGCACCTAAAGGCAAATCAACCATTGGTACCTGTTTTTGATCACTCTCTAGAATTTCTCCTTGAACAACTTTTTCTAAAACTTCTCTACTTTGCAAATCAGGATCAAGCAAGGAGCTATTATAAGGATCGTCTTTAACAACTTCTATTGCTGGCAACAAATCAGCTAAAGCTCTAATTGTGGTTGACTTCCCAGTCCCTCTATCTCCCATTATCATTACACCTCCAATTCTTGGATCAATAACATTTAATAAAAGAGCTAATTTCATTTCTTCCTGACCAATTACCGCCGTAAAAGGAAAAACTCTTCTTTTCTTTGTTGTAGTCACAGGTTTAGTTTTCTTTAATTATCAAATGTTCAATAGATGCTACTTCAGAAAATGTTTTTAGTAAATATACATATCAAATTGAAACTTCACAAATAAAGTTTTATTTAATTTTATTATTGTTAATTACTTTTTGAATTATTCAAGAACCAATTGATTTGATGCACAATTCCTCTCAAGATATTCATTTCATGAATTGATGTGTTTGCTCTTAAGATGTATTTTTTAAACTTACTTATTTTAGCCCTAGATGTATGTTTCAAAAGATATCCAACCCTAAAGAGCATTTCCTCTATCTCCAAAAAAGATTCATTTATCTGATTTGATGAGGCAAGATCAAAAACTTTTAATTCCTTATGTAAATCTCTTTTAGGAGATTTATTTAATTCATAAAGTATTATTGAAACTGCATGAGATAAATTTAATGAAGGGTAATTCTCAGAAGAGGGTATATTAATAATCCTATGAGCCATAAGCAATTCTTCATTAGTTAAACCTCTATCTTCTCTCCCAAATAAAATTGCTAAATTATTTATCTGTTGTAGAGATAATATCCAGTTATATATCTCTTCAGGTGATTCATAGAAAGAATCTTTGCTTTTATCTACTCTCCCACAGGTAGCAAGGACTAAATCACAATCAGATATAGCCTGTTCAAGATTATTAAAGATTTCACATTTATCAATATATCTTTGACCTTTAAGAGCCATTTTTTTTGCTTCTAAGGAGTATATATCACATTTAGGGGAAATAATTCTTAATTCATCAACTTCGAAATTGGCGCATAATCTTGCAATACTTCCCACATTTAAAGGACCATTAGGTTCCACTAATATGACTTTTAAATTTGAATAATTCCTCTCCAAATTAATCCAAGCTATGTAAATACTTTAGTAAATTAGCCATATTTTGAGGATCAATTTCAAAACTTGGCATAGGTGGTGTAAGGCCACCAGTTACTTGTTTTATGATCTCCTTATCATTAAAACTTTGAGTTATTCTGTGTAAATCTGGTCCTACTAATCCTCTCGCCGTAATTCCATGACATCCAACGCAATTTGTTTTGAAAAGAGCATTTCCATCTTTAACAGATCCTTCAAGTTCAAGAGTTTTAACAATATATTGATTTGAGTCATGATTCATTAGGTAAATCAGAACACAAATCATAAAAGCAACAAGTAAAAAAATAAAAAACCTTTTCCAGTTCTCTTGTTTTCGTTTCTTTTCTGCTGCAGATGATGAAGATGTTGTCACAAAAAATAGTCCCTGTGTAACAATTGTGAATAAGAAATTAAAAAAATGCCAGAAAATGATTGAGCCTCTTTTATGTGGAATAGTCTTGGGACTAGTCCCAATTACTCTCTTAGGATTATTTGTAAGTGCTTGGAATCAATATAGAAGAGGTTCAGGAATCTTAGACATAGATTAAAAAAGTTAACCTTGA
Source organism: Prochlorococcus sp. AG-402-K10 (assembly GCA_003216835.1). Classification (GTDB taxonomy): domain Bacteria; phylum Cyanobacteriota; class Cyanobacteriia; order PCC-6307; family Cyanobiaceae; genus Prochlorococcus_A. The sequence goes on from QCIF01000001.1 coordinate 33,579, forward strand.
CTGTCCATAATCTCTAACATCAATAGTTTCCCATAAGTTACTTTTTTTAATAACCAATTCAGGTGAGTGTTCACAAATAACTATTGATTCTTTTTTTATAAAATTACAATTAAAGATTTGATCTAAAACTAATTCATGGTAATTTGCACCGTATGGTGGATCTAAGTAAATAAAATCAAATTTTAACTTATTAAAATCACTATTTTTAGATAATGAGTTTCTCTCATGATTTGGTTTTGTCCAAATTAAAACGTCTTTGCAAATAACATCAATATCTTTTTTTCTGCTTTCGATATTCTGAAGTGAAAGAAGATTTTTTAAACATATTTTTGAATTGTTTTTATTTTTTTCAATCGCAACAATTTTTTTTGCTCCGTGATTATATGCCTCACAAGATATTGCTCCAGTACCACTGAACAAATCTAACCAGTTACTATTCTCTACTCTGTCTCTCAATATGTTAAAAATAGCTTCCCTGACCCTTAAAGTAGTAGGCCTAGTATAAATATTTTTTGGACTTTCAAGCCTTTTACCTCCTATTAACCTTAATTTTGTCTTCATATATCTTGAAATTATTGAATATTTTCAAGCCACCTTCGTAAGAATTTCTCTCCAGTTTTACCAGATTTTTCTGGATGAAATTGACAAGCTAATAAATTATCATTTTCAATTATTGCAGTTAATTTTTCATAACCATAATTAACGTTAGCTGCAATTATATTTGAGTCTTTAGGGACTGCATGATAGGAATGAACAAAATATACCCAATTATTAAATTCACCATCTTTTATTAAAGTATTATTTTTTGTTTGATTTAGTTTGCACCAACCAACATGTGGAGATCTTTGGTCAAATATACTAGGTATTTTCTTTATTTGACCCTTAATTATACCTAGACCACTAAGTGAACCTTCATCACTTGATTCAAAAAGTAGTTGTAGCCCTAAACAAATTCCTAAGAATGATTTCCCGCTACTAATCCAATTCTTAATATGCATTATTAAATCTGTATCTCTAAGATTAATCATTGCTGGATCAAAGGAACCAACTCCAGGTAGTATTAACGCCTTGCAATCCTTCGATTGATCAATATTTTTAATTAATAAAATTTCTTCTCCAAGACTTTCTAGAGATTTTGTTACAGAATGAATATTTCCCATTCCGTAATCTATAAGTCCTATTTTATGCAAAGTTTTATTATCACAAATGCTTAGATAAAGTGCTTGAAAGGGTAGCTTTTGGAACAGCACCTACAACAGTATCTACTTTTTGACCTCCTTTAAAGATCATTAAAGTTGGGATACTTCTTATTCCATATTGACTTGCAACATTTGGATTTTCATCAGTATTTAATTTGAAAACTTTAATTTTTCCTTCAAAGTCTTTAGAAATTTCTTCTACTACTGGTGCTACCATCCTACAAGGGCCACACCATGGCGCCCAAAAATCAACTAATACTGGTAGATTACTTTGAAGTACTTCTTTGTCAAAAGATGAATCTGTTACGGCTGGAGCTGAAGACATAATTTAAGTATTCCTTTTAAGAAATTTAGCAGGCTATTCTTTTAAGTGATGATTTCATTACAGATAAACTAATATAAGTAACAAATATCAAAAAAAAGCCCGAATAACGGGCGATTTTGTGTGTGAGGAGTATGGGGGTTAACCCATTTTTACATAATAACTCTTAAAAAGGTTTTTGCTGAAAATCAATACGAGAGTTTTTATAAATAGTTCTCTGTTTTAGATATTATTTACCCATCCCAAGCTGCTGAGCTTTTTGATATACCTTACCTTCTGTTAAAAGTGATGGAGCAATAACTATTTCTACATTTTGCATTTCCTTGATGTTTTTAACCCCAAGAGTGCTCATGGATGTCCTTATTGCACCAAGTAAATTATGTGTCCCATCGTCAAGCAATGCTGGGCCTTTAATAATCCTTTCTAAAGATCCTGAAGAACCGACTTCAATTCTCGTACCTCGAGGTAATATTGGGCTTGGTGTAGCCATACCCCAGTGATAGCCATTTCCTGGAGCACTTGATGACTTAGCTATGGGAGAACCAATCATTACTGCATCTGCACCACATGCTAAACATTTACAAATATCTCCACCAGTAACAATTCCACCATCAGCAATAATAGGAATATACTTTCCACTTTCTTGAAGGTAATCATCTCTTGCCGAACGACAATCAGCAATTGCTGTTGCTTGAGGTATTCCAATTCCTAACACCCCTCTCGATGTACAAGCAGCTCCTGGGCCTATACCAACCATTAACCCAGATACTCCTGCCTTCATAAGCAGATGTGCAACTTCATAAGTTACACAATTTCCTGCTATTACTGGAACTTTCAAAGATTGACATAAATTCCTAATACTCAATGATTCCTTTCCTTCCATACCAAGGTGCTCAGTGGAAACTACAGTACCTTGCAAAAAAAATAAATCTATATTCGAATCAACGAGTGTCTCTCTAAATTTTATAGCGGCTTGAGGAGTTCCACTTAAAGCAGCTATTCCACCCTTTTCTTTAATTTCATTTATTCTTTTTAATATAAGTTCCTTCTTTACGGGTTCACTATAGATTTTCTGCATTAATGGAACAAATTCATTTTTTCCAACAGATGAGATTTGGGACAATATTTCTTCGGGATATTCATATCTAGTTTGTATCCCCTCCATATTAAGTACCCCAAGAGAACCTAATTTACTAAGTTCTATTGCTGTTTTTACATCGACAACGCTATCCATTGCGCTAGCAATAATGGGTACTTCTCTTTTAAAATTGCCTATTGTCCAGGAAGGGTCTGTCAAATCGTAATCAAGAGTTCTATTCCCTGGTACTAAAGCTATTTCATCAATACCATAAGCCCTTCTGACTTTTCTGTTTAAACCAAGTTCAATATTCACGGATTTTTTAATTATTCTGATTAAATTAACAACTAAAGGTGTAATAAGCCAATTATTATTCAAAAAAAACAGTTTTTTTTCTTATTTGTGTGTAAATGTGAGTATTTGGCAATTAATTATAAGTTTTTTTTTATTCATTATGACAATCAGTGCTTATTATTAAATAAAGCCTTTTTGTATGTCTGATATTGTTGATTCTGGGGATTCTGAATTGAGCGAAAACAACGATCGTATCGTTCAGACTGATTTAAGAAAAGAAATGTCTCGTTCATACCTTGAGTATGCAATGAGCGTTATTGTTGGTCGTGCACTTCCAGATGCCAGAGATGGATTAAAGCCCGTACACAGAAGAATTCTTTACGCAATGTATGAGCTCGGGTTGACTAGTGGAAGGCCTTATAGAAAATGCGCGAGAGTAGTTGGAGAAGTTCTTGGGAAATACCATCCTCACGGAGACACTGCTGTTTATGATGCCTTGGTAAGGATGGCACAAGATTTTTCTATGCGCATGCCTCTTATAGATGGCCATGGAAACTTTGGTTCAGTAGATAATGATCCGCCTGCTGCTATGAGGTATACAGAATCACGCCTGCAATCCCTTACAGATGAAAGTTTACTTGAGGATATTGAATCGGAGACTGTAGATTTTTCTGATAATTTTGATGGATCTCAACAAGAGCCAACTGTTTTGCCCGCAAGGATACCTCAACTCCTTTTAAATGGTTCTTCTGGTATAGCTGTAGGAATGGCTACTAATATTCCACCTCATAATTTAGGAGAATTAATAAGTGGTCTTAAATCAATAATTAAAAACCCCGAAATCGAAGATAAAGATCTTTTTGAATTAATTAAAGGTCCTGATTTCCCTACTGGAGGGCAAATCCTAGGAAGGAATGGCATTAAAGAAACTTTTATAACAGGAAGAGGTTCAATAACTATGAGAGGGGTAGCAGATATTGAACAAATAAAGTCAACTGGCAGAGCAGAAAAAGATGCTGTAATAATAACTGAACTACCTTTCCAAACTAATAAAGCAGCTTTAATAGAAAGGATCGCAGATTTAGTTAATGATAAAAAATTAGAAGGCATCTCTGATATTAGAGACGAAAGTGATCGAGATGGGATGCGTATTGTGATCGAGCTAAAAAGAGATTCCTATCCTCAGGTTGTTTTAAATAATTTATTCAAGTTAACACCTCTTCAAAATAACTTTAGTGCAAATATTCTTGCTCTTGTCAAAGGCGAGCCCACAACTCTTTCACTTAGAAAAATGTTAGATGTATTTCTAGATTTTAGAGTTGAAACTATTAGAAGAAGAACAAACTTTTTATTAAAGAAAGCAGAAGAAAGAGATCATATTGTTCAAGGCCTATTATTAGCCTTAGATGCTATGGATGAAATAATATCCTTAATAAGGTCAGCAAAGGATACCAATACAGCTCGAGAAAAATTACAAAACGACCATGAATTATCGGCTACTCAAGCAGAAGCAATTTTGCAAATGCAATTAAGGAGATTAACGGCGTTAGAGGCAGATAAAATTAAAGCAGAGCATGATGAACTAACAGCAAAAATAAATAAATACAAAGATATACTTAATGATAAAGGAAAGATCTTTGAAATAATTCTGACCGAACTTAGTAAAATTGATGAAAAGTTTTCATCCCCAAGAAAAACTAAAATTCTTGATTTAGGTGGCGGCCTGGATGATATTGATCTAATTGCAAATGAGAGATCAGTAGTTTTATTGACTGAAGCTGGTTATTTAAAAAGAATTCCTGTTAATGAATTTGAATCCACTAGCAGAGGGTCTAGGGGGAAAGCTGGCACTAAAACCCAGGGAGATGATGAAGTTAAATTATTCATAAGCTGTAATGATCATGACACTCTTTTGCTCTTCAGTGATAGAGGAGTAGCATATGCCCTTCCTGCTTATAGAGTTCCCATGAGTAGTAGAACAGCAAAAGGAACTCCTTCTGTTCAACTCCTTCCAATTCCCAGAGAGGAACAAATTACCTCTCTTGTATCTGTAGATTCATTTGACAACGAATGTTACTTATTAATGTTAACTAATGCAGGGTTTATAAAAAGGACATCACTTAGTGCTTTTTCTAAAATACGATCAAATGGATTAATAGGAATTAATTTAGAAGATGGAGATGCTTTGAAATGGGTAAGATTATCAAAAGAAGGAGATAGTGTTCTAATTGGATCAAGAACAGGAATGACGATACATTTCAGGTTGGATCTTAATGAATTAAGACCCCTTGGTAGAACAGCTAGGGGTGTTAAATCAATGAACTTAAGAGATGGCGACAATCTCGTTTCCATGGATGTCTTAACATCCAATCTAGTTGATAAATTAGCAAAAATTGAAGATCCAGTTAAAGAGATTGATTCTGATATCGAGAGTAATTCGTCTAATGGACCTTGGGTTTTAGTAGCCAGTGCATTTGGTCTTGGGAAGAGAGTACCAGTAACACAGTTTAGGTTACAAAAAAGAGCTGGTATGGGTTTAAGAGCTATAAAGTTTAGAATAAAAAACGATGCACTTGTTGGGTTGAAGGTACTTGGAGAAGGTGAAGAAATCCTTTTAGTAACAGAAAAGGGAGTTATTGTAAGAACCAATGCAGATAAAATCTCTCAGCAATCCAGAGCTGCTACTGGAGTAAAATTACAAAAGCTGGATGAGGGAGATCATTTATCTGAAGTTGTCCTTGTTCCTCGTGAACAAATCAAGGATGAAGATAAATTAATTTCAAGCGAACATGATTAAAAACAGGCATCTAATTAGATCATATGAAAATACTTGATATTTTAATTTTAGGTTCTGGTCCCGCAGCATTATGTTTAGCTTCTGAATTAGCCAAACAGAATCTCAATATTATGGGTATATCAACTAAATCACCAAAGGATAAATGGGAAAATACATATGGAATATGGGCATCTGAATTAGAGGAATTAGGATTAGAATCATTGCTATCGCATAGATGGTCAAATACAGTCAGTTTTTTTGGAAATGGAATAAATGAAAAGGGTAATAATTCTACAGAACATAGATATGATTACGGATTAATAAACCAGGAAGCCTTTCAAAATGAACTTTTAAAAAAATGTAAAGGTATTGAATGGCTGAATGAAACAGCGAAACAAATCACAGAAGACAAAAACTTTTCTGAAGTTATTTGTTTCTCAGGTCTAAAACTAAAAGCAAGATTAGTTATTGATGCTAGTGGCCATAAGAGTAACTTTATAAAAAGACCCGCCAGAGATGATGTAGCTCAACAAGCTGCTTATGGAATTGTTGGTAAATTTTCATCGCCTCCTGTTAATAAGGATCAGTTTGTTTTAATGGATTTTCGACCAGACCATTTAAACAAGGAAGAGAAACTATCATCCCCTTCCTTTCTTTATGCCATGGATCTAGGTAATGATACTTTTTTTGTTGAAGAGACATCATTAGCTAGTTATCCTGCTTTATCTCAAGATCGCCTTAAAAAAAGACTTTTTAGCAGATTAGAGAATAAAGGTATCCAGATAAAAGAGATATACCATGAAGAGAATTGTCTGTTTCCAATGAATTTACCTCTTCCATTTAAAAAACAATTTGTGCTTGGTTTTGGAGGAGCAGCAAGCATGGTTCATCCAGCATCTGGATACATGATCGGATCTTTATTAAGAAGAGCTCCACTACTTGCAGAAAAATTAGCAATTTATTTAAAAGAACCTGACCAAAGTTCTATTGAATTAGCCTCAAAAGGCTGGGAAGTCTTATGGCCTAATGAATTAACACAAAGACATAAACTTTATCAATATGGTCTCCAAAGATTAATGCGTTTTGATGAGAGTAAATTAAGAAGTTTCTTTTCTAGCTTCTTTAAATTATCAACAAAAGAATGGGTAGGTTTTCTTACAAATACACTCCCTCTCCCAAAATTAATTTATGTAATGAGTAAGATGTTTATAAATTCACCTTTAAAAATTAAACTTGGGATGCTTAATATAAATTAAATTTTATTTTTGCCAATCAAGGATATTTATTTCAGGAAAAACTTTATCTTCTTCTTCTATAATCTCCAGAAAATTTAAATCGGTCTTGGATATATTTTTTAGCATTTCAATTAGTTTCCAGAATCTAAATAAGTGTCTATCAATTCTTTCTTTAGCAAGCTCAGTCGTCGTTCCCGCCCTTAAGATGAAACTCCAATCTGATGATTGAGAAAGAAGCAATTCTCTGGCTGCTTGCTTTAATACTCTTATTGAAAATTCATCGTTAAAGCTTTTTGAGGAACACTCAACAAACATTGAACCTGCCTTAGTAATCTCAGGAACAATCCAAGAATTCTTATCATTAAGCCAATAGTTATGATATCCCCCTTGGCCCCAGCTTGAAGGAGATGGATCACAAATTTGAAGTTTTGGTTTTCCCATTAGAACTTCCTTTAAATTGGTAAGTCTAATGTTATATTTAGTGGATTTTTTTAAAATATTTTCTATAAATATTGGGCCCTCATACCACCAATGGCCAAACAATTCGGCATCGAATGGAGCTATCAACAAAGGCTCAAAAGATGAGGATACAGATAATTTTTCTAATTGTTTAGATCTTGATAAAAGATAAATATCAGCATGTTCTTCTGCCTTGATTCTAGCTTCATTTTCTATATAAAAATCTTTTTTACCTAGTGGTATTTTTTCATCAGTAATTTTATAATATTTAAGACCTAGGGGTCTTACACTTGGGATGCCTTTTTCTTTCAGTCTTGAAGGAGGTAATTCCCAACCTAAGTCTTTATGAAATTCTCTATAAACTTGATCGCCTGGGAATCCATCTTTAGCAGACCAAACTGGTAAGGTTGATTCACTATCTCTACCAAAAAAAGCAACTCCATTTTTTGAACATATCGGAGCATAAACTCCATACCTAGGTCTTGGTGATGCATTTAAAATTCCATGACCATCCAAAACTGCATATCTAATTCCAGAATCAATTAATATTTGATCTAACTTCTCATAATAGGCGCATTCAGGCAACCAAATACCTAAAGGATTGATTCCAAGAATCTCTTTATGACTTACTATTGCTGTTTTGATTTGACCTCTAACAGTTTCAGGATTCTCTCTAAGGATTGGCAAATATCCATGAGTAGCTGCACAAGTGAGAATATCTAAATTTCCAGATTGATTTAAAACTTTAAACCTATCAATTAAATTTCCATTATGTTTTTGCCAATATAAATATTTATCATTTAAGTTTTTCATCAAAAATTCAGAGGCAACTTTTTCTTCTTGTGATAAATCATTCAAAAAATATTTTCTGGTTTCAATCCAAGATGGAAATGTTTCTTTTAGTTGTTCATTTTGTAAAAGAGATAATAATGTTGGAGATAAACTAATCGTTAGTTTCGTATTTAAGGGATTTTCTTTTTGGGAAGATTCTATGACTTGAAGCAATGGAATATAACACTCTAGTATCGCCTGAAATAACCAATCTTCCTCTAAAGAATTTTTTTCATTTTTCCTTACGTAAGGAAGATGGGCATGTAAAACTATTGCTAATTTGCCTAAATTGCTTTTATTTGGGTAACTCCCATTCATATCATTTATAATTTATGCTTGAAAAACTTAAAAATATAATTATTATCATTAAGGTAAAATAATCTTTAATTTTTAAGAATACTTTAGTAAACGATATATTTTTTTTAAATTTATAAAAATTTAACCAATATTATACGTAATTGTCCAAAAGATACATCGGAATAAATGAATATATAGTAATTTTTTTTTAATTGACTTAATATAAGTTTAATTGAAATCAGCAAATGTCCAAAGATCCCGGCAGAATATTGATCTTTGATACAACACTTAGGGATGGAGAGCAGTCTCCAGGAGCTAGTTTAAACCTTGAAGAAAAGCTTGCAATTGCTCATCAACTAGCCAGATTAGGGGTAGATGTAATTGAAGCAGGATTCCCTTTTGCTAGCCCTGGAGATTTTAAAGCGGTAAATAAAATTGCTAATGTTGTTGGTGGAGATAATGGTCCAATAATATGTGGTTTGGCAAGGGCCTCTAAAAACGATATAAAGTCATGCTACGAAGCCCTAAATCCAGCTCCCAAGAAAAGAATACATACCTTTATTGCAACAAGTGATATTCATCTTAAACATAAACTAAGAAAAACAAGGAAAGATGTTCTTGCCATTGTTCCAGAAATGGTAAATTATGCTAGATCATTAGTAGATGACGTTGAATTCTCTTGCGAGGACGCTTCAAGAAGTGATTCGGAATTTTTGTATGAAGTAATTCAATTAGCAATTTCTGCAGGAGCTACAACAATAAATATTCCTGATACTGTTGGCTTCACGACCCCTAGTGAATTTGGAAATTTAATCTCCGAAATAAACAAAAACGTTCCAAATATTGATGACGCAGTTCTTTCAGTTCATGGTCACAATGATTTAGGTTTAGCTGTAGCTAATTTTCTAGAGGCTGTAAAAAATGGGGCCAGACAATTAGAATGCACAATAAATGGTATCGGAGAAAGAGCTGGGAATGCCTCTTTAGAAGAATTAGTAATGGCATTACATGTAAGAAAAAGTTTTTTTAATAGTTTCTTTAAAAGAGATCCAAATTCACCTACTCCTCTTACAGCTATAAGAACAGAAGAAATAACAAAAACTTCACGGTTAGTTTCAAACCTAACAGGAATGAATGTACAACCTAATAAAGCAATTGTTGGAGCTAATGCCTTTGCACATGAATCGGGAATTCATCAAGATGGTGTACTAAAAAACAGATTAACTTATGAAATTATTGATGCAAAAACTGTAGGTTTGAATAAGAACAAAATATCCTTAGGCAAACTTAGCGGAAGGAGTGCTGTAAGAGCAAGATTGGAAGAATTGGGATATGACTTAAGTAGAGAAGACTTGAATGATGCTTTTACTCGTTTTAAAGATTTAGCAGATAGAAAAAGAGAAATTACTGATAGAGACTTAGAAGCTATTGTTAGTGAACAAGTTCAACTTCCAGAATCTAAATTTCAATTAGATCATGTACAAGTCAGTTGTGGTAATAAGTCTAAGCCTACAGCAACTATAACTCTTATAAATACAGAAGAGAATAAACAGGCTACAGCAGTAGCTATAGGTACTGGGCCAGTAGATGCAGTATGCAAGGCTCTAAACTCATTAGCCAAAGTTCCTAATGAATTAATTGAGTTTTCAGTTAAATCAGTAACAGAAGGTATAGATGCGTTAGGTGAAGTTACCATCAGGATTAGAAATAATAAAAAAATATATTCGGGTCATTCTGCTGATACGGATGTTGTTGTTGCAGCTGCAAATGCTTATATCAATGCATTAAATAGGCTTGTTTTTTCTGAGAAAAAAAAATCTATTCACCCTCAATTTGATAATTTAGAAAATTCAGATAAAAAAATAGTTTTATAAAATAAAAATAATTAAATTAATTATTGGTATTATTAAGTAGCCTTAAAAAAAGACTCTTAGTAATGTAGATTAAATTAAATGACAAATGCGAGAAAATAATGAGAGAAAGGTTATTAGGATATTGGTCTCTGGCATGGGCTGGGTTAATAAGTAATATAATTGCTCTTCCAATTATCGCCTTAATAATAAGTTTTGGTCCGCCATTAAAAGTAGCAAATATAACTCTCGCTATCAGCCTAGGTTGGCCCGCTGCGATAGTTGGAATAGTTTCATCCGCAGCTCTTTTAGCTGAAAGAAAATGGGGGGTAACTTTAACTCTAGTATCTCTTTCAATGGTAATTTCTGGAATGGGGCCATATTCTATTATTAGGCTCATCACCCTTAAAGACTTTTTTGGAATTGGCGGTTTTACTCTTATAACTACCCTTTTTAGCACTTTTGCACTCTTTTATTGGTGCAACCCAAAACATAGAAGAAGTATTAGGTTATAAATTCTTATACACACAACTTATGAAAAAGTATTGTTCTTTGTTGTTGGATACTGTATTCTCCTATGTCTTATTCTTTTCCAAACATTCAAAAAAGCTCTTTTAATAAGAAAAATTTCTCCCTTGGAGAGATCAGAATCATCTAATTGACCATCCTTTTGTCTTGAACAAATAATTTTTGATATTGTTTCCAAAGCTTCTCTATCAGAAGCATTAATATTCATAGCTCTTAATGCGGCTTCACATCCATCTGCAAGCATTAATATTGCTGTTTCTTTAGACTGAGGAATAGGTCCTTTATACCTAAAATCACTAGCATTAATGTTAAGATTTTTTTCTTTGGCTTTATGAAAAAAATAACCCATTTTTAAAGTACCTTGATGTTCAGGAATAAAATCTGCTATTGATTTAGGTAATCTATTTTTTCTTGCATACTTTAAACCTTCATCAACATGAGCCTGTAAAACACAAGCACTTTTAATTGGATCATCTACCTCATCATGTGGATTCTTTGAACCATCCTGATTCTCAATAAACCAGTTAGGTGCATGTAATTTACCAATGTCATGATATAAAGCTCCTGTTTTAACTAAATCAATATCGCCCCCAATCATTCTGGTTGCCTCTTCTGCTAAGCAAGAAATCAACAATGTATGCTCAAAAGTACCCGGAGCTTCAATAGATAATCTTCGAATAAGAGGTTTCTCGTTATCTGCTAATTCCAACAATCTTGCTTTAGTGAGCAATCCAAATATCGATTCAAAAATAGGCATAAATAATATCGTTAGAAGCATTATTATGGCTAATAAAAGGCTATCTGAAAATATTTCATTATTAGACAAAACAAATACTTCTTTAAAAAGAAAAGACTCCTGATCATTACCAATTAGTATCCATTGAGTAAATAATGCCCCAAGTGGAACAAGTATCGATAGTTGGAGTAACTGTGCTCTACTTCTTATTCTTCCTCCTAGTACAGAAACAACTGATGCACAGACTAAAGAAATAAAAAATAAAGTGTTATTAATGGGAATTGCGGACTCAGGCCAATTTAGGCTGGCTATCGACACCCAAGAAAGGGCAGTTATAGTTCCCATTCCTTGCGAAATGATTAAAGCAGGTGGGACAATTATTGATAAGGGACTAATGTTTGAAGAAAAAGTTATTTTTATAACCTGTACTATCAAAAGAAGAGAAATAATTAAAATAATTTGCCTAAAAGTAATTTTAGGAAGCTCTTTTTTAGAAACCAATATTAAAATCGAACAACTAACAAGTACTTCAGTAAAAGTTAAAAGCAAATTTATAATATCTGATTTTTGTAAAGATGATAAAAGTTGAAATTTATAAGATGAAACTAATGAAATTAAAATGCATATTAAAAAAATTATAAGATTGTCAATTTTTGAAATTCTAATTGGTACTTTTTTTGGAACCTGACTCCTTTTCCAGAAATAAAACGTTTTTTTTATAATAGTTGTTATGTTTTGCACAGAATATAAGTAAATCTATCTGAATAATTTAGAATTATAGTCATGGTAGGTATAAAAAGGAGATGTTTATCTAAATGTCATTAAAATTAGACGGTAAAAAATTATCTCTTGACATCGAGGAAAAATTAAAAAATTATATATCTGTTAATAAATTAATTGCAAAAAGAAGTCCTGGCTTAGCTGTAATAAGAATAGGAGAAGATCCTGCAAGTGGTGTTTACGTTAAGAACAAAGAGAAAGCTTGTTCGAGAGTTGGAATTAAGAGCTATATTTTTCATCTTAAAGATAAGGTAGAGCAAAAAGAAGTGGAACAATTAATCAATAAATTAAATCTTGATAAAAATATCGATGGGATGTTGCTTCAACTTCCCATACCAAAGAAATTTGATGAGCAAAGTTTGATAAGTAATATAAATCCAGAGAAAGATGTGGATGGATTAAATGAAAAAAATATTGGAAAGTTAGTAAAAAATGAACCTGCCATGAGATCTTGTACCCCCGCAGGGATTGTGAATTTACTCAGGTCCCACAGTATTCCAATTGAAGGAAGGAAAATTGTTGTTATTGGTAGAAGTCTCTTAGTAGGCAAGCCTCTCTCTCTTATGCTGCTTAATCTAAATGGGACTGTGACGATGACTCATTCTAAAACCAAGAATTTAAATAAACTATGCAGAGAAGCGGACATTTTAATAGCTGCTGCTGGCAAACCAAATCTGATAGATTCGAGTTTTGTAAAAGAGGGTGCCGTAATAATTGATGTTGGAATACATAGATTAAAAAGTTCTGATAAAAACAAAACAAGATTGTGTGGGGATGTATTATTAGAAGATGTCATTCCTAAGGTGTCTGCATACACGCCTGTACCAGGAGGTGTAGGTCCAATGACGGTAACAATGTTACTAGTAAATACTATTGTTAGCTGGCAAAAACAATTTAGTTTATCATCAACTGTTAATGACCTACTGCCATAAAGCCCAAGATGGGGAAAACTCTACTAAAGGTTTCAAATGACTAAAGTTATAGATAATAATTCTGATTTTGAAAAATATCTAAAAGATACAAAAAAAGTCGTAGAAGAAGCTCTTGATTTTTCCTTAGGACCTGAGAATCCAGAGATACTAAGAGAATCAATGAGGTATTCACTCTTAGCTGGTGGGAAAAGGATCCGTCCAATTTTATGTTTAGCATCTTGTTCTTTAGCAGGAGGAGAACCCTCTCTAGCTGTGCCGACCGCTGTTGCAATAGAAATGATTCATACCATGTCACTCATACATGACGATTTGCCTGCGATGGACAATGATGACTTAAGAAGAGGCAGACCTACTAATCACAAAGTTTATGGAGATGCATTAGCTATTCTTGCAGGTGATGCTTTATTAACGAGAGCCTTTGAAATGGTCTCATTAAGAAGTCCTGGTGTTGAACCAAATAGATTGTTAAATGTAATTGGAGAACTTTCCCTAGTCGCTGGAGCACCGGGATTAGTTGGTGGTCAGGTTGTTGATCTAGAATGTGAAGGGAAAGAAGTTGATCTAAAAACCCTAGAGTATATTCACCTTCACAAGACTGGTGCTTTATTAAAAGCTTGCGTAAGAACTGGGGCAATGATTGCTGGAGCTAATCAGGAATTATTAAAAGCCTTAACAACATATGCGGAGGGAATAGGTTTGGCATTCCAAATAATAGATGATATTCTTGATTTAACTTCCAGCAGTGAGAAGCTTGGTAAAACAGCAGGTAAAGATCTTTTAGCTGATAAAACTACATATCCAAAATTACTTGGAATGGAAGAATCAAAGAAAAGAGCTATTGATTTAGTGAAAAAAGCAAAAACAGCTATTGAACCATGGGGATCAGATGCAAAATATTTATTATCCTTAGCTGATTTTATTACCAATAGAGATAGATAAATAGTTTTTAATTCATGTCAGAACTTTCAGCATTACTAGATAATTCAGTCCTTTTATGGAGTTTATTATCATGTTTAATTGCTCAATTTTTTAAAATAATATTTAATTTCTTTTCTACTGGAAAGATTAGATTTGGAATTATGTTTGAAACAGGTGGGATGCCCTCAAGTCACTCAGCCTTAATAACAGGTGCCACCTCAGGGATAGGTCTTCAATTAGGCTTTGATAGTCCAATATTTGCATTAGCAATTGCTGTTTCACTAATTATTATGTATGACGCTAGCGGGGTTAGAAGATCAGCGGGTATTCAAGCTGCCGAAATTAACAAAATATCAAAAAAATTAGATCCAAAAGCAGAAGTGGGGTTAAAAGAAACCCTTGGTCATACAAAATTGGAAGTTATTGTGGGAAGCTTTCTAGGTCCATTAATAACTTTGCCAGGGATCGTATTTATTGGTTCTCCATTAAACATATTTAATTTGATAATAAATTAGTGGTCTTGAGAAAAATTAACTTGTGTAGCATCAATAAAATTTTTTGCGGCTTCAGGAGAACTTGGTAAGTGTAAGTGAATCCAGCTGGCATGTAATCTTTTATCTGACCAACCTTCACCTTTGTATTCAGTGTTCCAAGATTTAATTTCCCAAGGTGCAAATATTTCACTTTGATTCTTTTGTTTTTGATACTCAATATCTGACAAATAACTATCAATTTCCCAATAATGGAACTCGTGTCCTCTAATTAGTTGATTTTGTTTGATTATTAATGTATCTTTTAAACCCTTGATATATCTATAGCCCACTGACAATTTACCTTTTTTAGAATTAAATGGTAATATCCCACTCATTTTATAGCATTCACCACTTTCATCCTTGATTGAGTTTCCTAAAATCATCATCCCACCACACTCAGCATAAATAAATCCTTTTTTACGAAATGACCTTAATGAATTTAAGCTTTTTTCTGAATCACTTATTTGATTAGCATATTTTTCAGGAAAGCCACCAGGAATAATAAGAGAAGAGGCCTCATTGGGAATCTCTTCATTATCAAAGATGCTCCATGATACTAGCGGTATACCAATTTCATTAAGAAACTCTTTCGTATCAGGGTATTGGAAATGAAAAATTTTGTCCTCTGCAATTGCAACAGGTTTATTTTTGTCAATTTTGAAATCTTTAAAACTGCAATTGGTGAGTATTTTTTCATGAGGAGATTTGAGGAATTTACTAAGCAAACCAAAATCCAGATTTTTTTCAGCAAACCCTGCAAAATATTCAACATCAATTTTTCGATCACTATCCAGAGGAGAAAGTAAACCTAAATTTGCCTTGTTCAGGTTTATTCTTGAATCAGAAGGTAAAAAACCTAAAATTTCAATATCTTCATGTTGAAAGACTTCTTTGATTAATTTTTTATGTCTATCAGAATTAACATTATTGAAAATAACTCCTTTTATTGATAATCCACTATCGAAATCTCTGAAGCCTTTAAAGAGTGGCAAAAGAGAGGCTACTTGCCCTTTAGCATTAACAATAAAAATTATTGGAGAATCAAGAAGTTTAGCAACATCTGCTGTACTTGAATAGGAAGTAGATCCTAAGCCGTCAAATAGTCCCATAGCTCCTTCAATCAAGGATAATTCATATTTTGGTGCATATTTAAAAAAAATCTTTTGGACCCATTCTTCACCACTTAAAAAGATATCTAAATTTCTACAAATGGGCTGTCCAATTGAACTAAGTTGTTGTTGGTCAAGGTAATCTGGACCCACTTTAAAAGTCTGTATTTTAATTCCTTTTGAAAAAGCCCAACAAGAAATTAAAAGAGATAAAGTAGTTTTCCCACTATCAGTTGAAGGAGAAGATATTACACAAGCCATTTATTATTAATTAAAGCTTTTAAAAATTTGTAAGGCGATTTTAATAGTATTTTCAAAAAGAGGACTGGTATTACCTCTACTACTTGCTAATAGTTTACTTACATCAGACTCTGATGAAGAAAAAGAATATGGAACAACTTGTTCTATTAATTGCATATCAGCCATACCTCCTGCTTCAAGCCTTATACATTCCACCGACTCACATCCAAGAATTACACAAGTGTTATTTTTCTGGACCTCACTAATTTTAGAAATTAATCTCAACCCAATTACTTGACCTAGATGAATACTTGGATTTCCTAAAGGTAAAGGATTAATAGAAGTAGAAATTCTTTCCCCATTTTTTCTCTCAAATTCTATCTTCATTAATTCTTTATCCCTTTGAACTTTTGCAAAAGTCCAGTCAAGCTTATCACTAATCCATGAGATCAAAAACAAAGCTTGAAGTATATGCTCTCCTGCAATATCAACATCAATATCAGAGATATGATCTAATATTGGTCTTCTAGCTGGCGGATCAAAAATCATTGCCAATGATTCTCTCCAACTTTTTAAGCGAACCCAATTTAAATCATTAATAGCTTTGTTTGATTTTCTTAAATAATCTAAAACTTTTAAACATCTATTCGGAGATCCAAGAGCCGTATCGATAATTAATCTAAGACCATGATTTGTAAAATAATCAAAAATTTCGGGTGATTCATCCAAGCTGCCATTCCACCATAACCAAGACGGTAATTCTTTAATAGCTAATTCATCAATTATTTTTAACCCTTTTTGGTTAATTGAATGGGAGTCGCCCCTAATAACAACTAAATCCCCACATATAGGTTGCATTCCAGAACTATCACTTAATGGGCAATAGGCGGATACAAACGTTTTTATTTCTGAGTTATTTTTTAATGTTGGTGCTAAAGTTATTAATCTTCTAGGGTTTAATGTACTTATTGAGGATTCAAAGAATTGTCCTCTAAAATCTTCAAAATCTTTATTTGATAAATTTTTCTTTAATAAATTGAATAACTCATCGCTATTAATAGAGGTTGTATGAGGAAGACCTGCGTCTAATATAAAATTTTTAGCTATTTCTATAATCTCTGGACTCAAATTTCCAGTAATTGGACCATTTAATAATCCAGTCTGTACTAAACATTGTTCAAGCCAAGCAGGCTGCCAAACAATCAAAGTAAAGGTATTTGCGCCAGAATTATCCTTATCTTCAGAAATCCATAACTGATTAAGATAATCAGAGATTTCTTGATGAGGTAGCTCTAATGGGGTTTGAAGTGTTAGTTGAGGTTTCATTTTATTTAAGGTCTGCGCCAGAAAATATTATCTTTAGAAAGTAATTGATCAGATTCAGGAGGTCCCCAGGTCATAGATTCGTAATTGTATAACGGCAACTTCCAGGGGGCATTATCCATCAATTCTATTAATGGCGTATAAAGTTTCCATGCTGCCTCTACCTCATCACTTCTGGTAAATAAAGTTGGATCAGAGAGCATTGCATCAGCTAATAATCTTACATAACCTTCATCAGAGGGCTCTCCAAATGATTCATCATAGGAAAATTCCATCTCAACTGGTCTAGATTTCATTCCAGAACCAGGAGATTTGACTTCAAATTTGAATGTAGCACCTTCATTAGGCTGAATTCTAAGAATAAGTTGGTTTGTTGAAGGGTTAATTATTGTTGATTCAAATAAATGCACAGGGACATCTTTAAATGTCAAGACTATTTCCCCAAGTCTTTTTGGTAACCTTTTTCCTGTTCTCAAATAAAAAGGAACTCCTTGCCAACGCCAATTATCAATAAAAACTTTTGTTGCAACATAAGTTTCTGTAGTACTATTTAAATTCACACCATCTTCCTGCCTATATCCTTTAAGTCGATTTAAACTATTCCCTCCCTCTACATACTGACCTCTAATGCAGCATTTCCATGGTTCACTTTCATCCGCAAGCTTTGTAGCTTGAAGAACCTTCGCTTTTTCGTTTCTTATTGCCTCCGGCTCAAATTTACCAGGGGGTTCCATTGCAGTAACTGCTAGCATTTGTGTTAGATGATTTTGAAGCATATCTCTCAAAGCTCCCGAACTTTCGTAATAACCAGCTCTATCTTCAACACCTACTGTCTCAGATGAAGTTATTTGAACACTTGAAATATAGTTTCTATTCCATATTGGTTCAAAAATAGTATTAGCAAATCTCATAACTAGTATATTTTGAACGGTCTCTTTACCTAAATAATGATCAATCCTATATATCTGACTTTCATCTGCACAACTTTGAACTGTTTTATTTAATTTTCTTGCACTTAAATAATCTTTCCCAAAAGGTTTTTCAATTACTATACGACTTTTCTTAGGGTCATCTATTAATCCAGCGACTTTAAGAGATTTACATCCGCTGGCATAGAAATTTGGTGATACTGATAAGTAAAAGGTTCTGTTACCATGTGTGGCTTGTGATTTATCAATATCATTTAATCTTTTAGAAAGCCTTATTACATGATTAATTTGTTGTAAATCCACTGACTCATAGAAAAGATAATTTGAAAATTGTTCCCATTCTTTTTCATTACCTAAAATTTGTTCTGACAACTTAACTTTCATCTTTTCCCTAAATTCATCATCAGTCCAAGGTCTCCTTGCACAACCAACTATACCGAATTCACTAGGAATTCTTCTTTGCAAAAACAGTTCAAATAATGCTGGTATTAGTTTTCTATGAGTAAGGTCTCCACTCGCTCCAAAAATAACTAAACATTGTGGCGAAATAACTCTTTCTTGTCGTAAACCTAATCTAAGAGGATTACTTAAAGTTGAATTCATATTCAAAATTATCTTATTTCTAAAATCCTCTTTTTTTAATTAATTAGCTACATTTTGTGTCTAAACCAAAAAGTATCAATAAGTTTATATTTAGATTTCAATCTTACAGAGCTAGTAAGTCTCTACATGCCATCTTCCTGCTTTTTTGAGTTGAGGTCTTAATTCTGACCAATTTAACCCCTTCTCTTCTGCAGCTTTAGTCATAGCTTCATCTATTCCTGGTTCCATCCCCTTTAATCCACAAAGATAAATATGAGTCTTTTCATTTTCGATCATCTTGAAAAGCTCATTAGCGGACTCTAAAACTCTATCCTGAATATACATTCTTCCGCCTTTTATATTTTGCTCTTCACGACTAATAGCTTTTGTGTATTTAAAGTTATCAGGGTAATCAGCAAGATATCTTTGAAAATCTTCCTCATATAAAAGATTTGCTGATTTTGGAGCTCCCATAAATAACCAAGCCTTTCCTTTAAAGTTCCATTTATTTTTTTCCTTTTCAGTTGCTTCAAACATTCTTCTTAAATAGGCTCTCATAGGGGCTATTCCTGTTCCAGTGGCTAACATAACTATGTTTGAATCTTCTTCATCAGGAAGGAGCATTTCTTTCCCTACAGGACCTGTAATTTTTACTTTATCTCCAGGCTTAATATCACATAAGTAGGTAGAACAAACACCATTAATAGTTTCACCATCTTTCTCATACTGAAGTTGTCTAACACAAAGAGAAACCGTATTCCCCTCAAAATTATCGCCATGTCTAGTACTTGCTATTGAATAAAGCCT
This sequence comes from Prochlorococcus sp. AG-402-K10, assembly GCA_003216835.1. Lineage (GTDB taxonomy): Bacteria > Cyanobacteriota > Cyanobacteriia > PCC-6307 > Cyanobiaceae > Prochlorococcus_A. The sequence continues at coordinate 53,337 of QCIF01000001.1, forward strand.
TAACTTATGAGGTTTACCATTAGAATCTTCTCCAGCAGGCATAATTCCAATGCTCTGACCTTCTACATAATTCAAGAAAGGGTCACTATCCTTAAGGTCAAATGTTATGTGATTTACTCTTCCAATAGCTCCTTCTTTAAGAAGACTATAGTTTTCTATGACAGTACCTTCATATGGTGTTTTTGGTCTATAAATATTTACAGGGACATCAGCATGCTTTTTCTTAGCAGGTTTTGGTGCTGCTGAATTTGAGAGAGAAACTTTTTTAGGTTCGGCCTTTATTGGAGCTACTTTCACCTCAGGCTTGTTCCCTTTATTATCCTGAGAAAATTTTAAAGCTCTTTTATTAAAAAATGTGAGTATAAGATAAAAAAAACCTATTATAACTGGAATATGAGCTAATCCACCTGCGAGAACTTTTACTTGAGAGTACATTTTTTAGAATTCTTTTATAAAACACTATCAATTTGTATATTAAACTGTTTGATTTTTATAAAAATGGTTACGTTTTGAGATCGGAATATTTTAAAAGAAGTTTAATCATTTAAAGATTTTGTAGTTTTTCTCGGTATAGTAACTCAGTAATATTTTAACTTGATCAAAAACTCAATAATGAATAATTCTCAAGGATCTGAATATCATTCTGAGAATAATGATTACAGGACAATTGAGCAAACTATGGAAAAGTTTCCTGGAGGGACGAGAAGACTTGCAGCACAGTTAACAACTACTGCAACTTTTGAATCTCTATGGAATGTTCTAACTGATTATGATCGTCTAAATCTTTATATACCAAACCTCTTATTAAGCAAAAAAATATACAAAAAAAATAATAATGTTCATTTAAAACAAGTTGGGGCTCAAGATTTCCTTGGAATAAAATTTTCCGCTGAAGTAACTATTGATTTATTTGAAGAGAAAGAACTTGGCCTTTTGAAGTTTAGTTTAATTAAAGGAGATTTCAGAAAATTCGAAGGTAGTTGGAGAATTAAAAAAAACAAAGACAATTCAAAAAACTCATTAATTTATGATTTAACTGTACAAGGTTGTCAATGGATGCCTATTGGGATGATTGAGAAAAGGTTAAAAAATGATCTTTCTGAAAACTTGCTTGCTGTTGACAAGCAAGCAAAATTATCAATAATTTAATTCAAATAGCTTAATTTTTAAAAATAGCCCCAAGGGGATTCGAACCCCTGTCGCCTCCGTGAAAGGGAGGTGTCCTAGGCCTCTAGACGATGGGGCCAAGGAAATAACATTATATGCTTTTTAAAATTAAGAGCAAAGCTATCCTTTCGTCAAGTATTGTTGATCTTTATTTTGGCCTTGCCATACAGGAACTGTAAAATGAAAGCAAGAACCTTCACCAACTTCAGATACAACCCATATTCTTCCTCCATGAACTTCTACTATTCGCCTGCAAACAGATAAGCCGATTCCAAATCCAGATGTCCCCTCAGATGTCTGTGGTAGCCGTACTCTATCAAGAAAGATTCTTTTTTGTTCATTTAAAGGAATTCCTGCACCTTTGTCACAAATTGTTATTTCTACCCATTGATTTGTCTTGTGAATCATTGTGATTTTTATAGAACCAGAATCATTTGAGAATTTAAGAGCATTTTCAATTAAATTTAAAAATACTTGCCTCATTCTTCTCTGATCTGCAAATACACTTGGAAGATCAGTGGGAATATCAGTATCAATTTGAATATTTCTTAATCTCCAGAACTTTTCTAATTCAAGCATTGCTTCAGCAGTTATATTACCCAAATCAATTTTTTGAGGATTAAATAATGCTTCCCATTTAGTTGTACCAACTTCAAGAAGATCTTGAGATAAAAGTTCAATTTCTTCTAAACGTCTTTTGATTACATCTTGTAATTTTGCTATGTCAATTTGACCTAGTTTCTGACTTTGAATCGCAAGAGTTGCAGCAGTAAGAGGAGTTCTTAATTCATGTGCAACCATTCTTAACAATCTTTCTTGCGATTCAATTCTTTTAGTTAGAGTTTCATTTTCTTGTCTTAAGACAAGAAGTTCATCTTCTAAAAGAAATTCTTTTTGAGTTCTTATTGAATCGATTTTAGAAGATTGCAGATTAACTCCCAAATTTTTTGTTAACCTTTCCTGTGTCCATCTTGGCAACCAAGTCTGAACTTGAACAAAAAGATTACTTCCAGCAAATACTTGTTTTGGTCCTGGTGAGATCTTTATTAGAGCAGGTATAGCAACTAGTCTATGTAACTCTAAGAGCTCAGGCTGTTCAGTAGGTTCAGAAATTTGAAGAGATATCTTAAATTCACAATCATCCGATTCTAAATACGTTAATAATGATTTAATGTCTGCACTAGAAAGGTGATTTCTAGACGCTACAAGTATTAATTTTAGTTCTTTTTTTTCATTCAAATCATTCCCCCTGAGGTGTTGAAAAGCTGTTAATCCTTATAAACACATTAAGATATTTATAATTATTTTACAGATAAGCTATTAATTATTATAGGACTTATTTATAAATGGTTGTTATTAATCGAAAAGATAGCTTCAATTTTGGACAAAATAATTCTCCAGAAATTAGTTTAAATAGAAATCTAAAAAGATGGTTCTCTAGAAATATTGGACTTTGGAAATCTAATAGAACATATTTTTTTGAGGAGAAAAAAAAAACATATAACCTATGTATGAATATAAATATTGAAACTATTGAAAATGACAAAGAATGGGATTCGACTTATAAATTCAATTGGTATCCTGAAAAAAAATATACTTTCTTTGACGAAAATCCACAATATAAAGAGAGAGGTGAAATGCAAGCCTTCTTGAATGGACATCAATTATTAAGAGAAAATTTTTATTTAAGTAACGTTGAAGGGATATCCAATATTAAGCAAGTAGATGAACATGAAATGATTTTTGAATCTTCATATGATGACTGGTATATTCTCGAGCATACAAGACTCGTTGATACAGACAATTATAGATTTAGGGTTATATATTCATGGAATAAAAATAAACTTAAAATTGTAGAAAATCATCATGAAATAAAAATTATTAAGTAAGATTAATCGATGATTTTTAGATTAAAAATAAAAAATGCTATCTTTAATAACATTGATAAATAAATTTAAATTAATATGAAGTTTTTGCAATTATTTAAGATACTTTCAGCTCCATTAATTTCTTCAGTTGTTCTTTTCAATACAACTCCAGGATTAAGTACACTTAAAGCAGCCACCAAAACAACTCCTGCCACTGAAAAAGATCTTGATTTTTATCAGAAGATGGGAGTTGCTTACGTTTGTTCTGCAAGTGCAAGAGGGAATGATTCGGATTTCGAGAAATCATTAAATGTTGCGGCAAACTTATTTACTACAGCTTTGGAGCAAAAACATGGAGGCTTTATCAAAGAGGGAAGAAAGAAAGCACAAAAAATTGAAATTAAAAACTTATATAGCAATGTTTTGTTCCAATTATTAGGAGGATCTATAAAATATTGTGGAGATAATGTTCCTGAGGCAATGAAAAAAGGGTTTAAAGATACGCTAGAAAAGAGACAGGAATTAAATAAATAATAATTATTATTGACTATCTAAACATAGAGCTAACTGAACTTTCTTCATGAATCCTCCAAATAGCTTCTCCTAGCATATTTGCAACAGAAAGTACTTTTAATTGAGGGAAACTCCCTTTCAAAACGACAGGAATACTATTAGTTACAATGACTTGCTCAAATAAATCATGCATACTTAATCTTTCATGAGAAGGAGGAGAAAATACCGCATGTGAAGCGCATGCAAATATTCTTTTTGCACCCTCTTTTTTCAACAAATTAGCTCCAGAACAAATTGTTCCTCCCGTATCTATCATGTCGTCTATAAGGATAGCTGTTTTGCCCTTAACTTCTCCTATTACAGTTAGACTCTCAGCAATATTATGAGCGGCTCTTCTTTTATCAATTATAGCCAATGGGGCATCATTCATTAGCTTTGCGAATGCCCTTGCTCTTGCGACACCTCCTACATCGGGAGAAACAACTACAACTTCTTCTAAGTTTAAACTCTCTAAATAATCAATTAAAACAGGAGATCCGTAAATATGATCACATGGAATATCAAAATATCCTTGTATTTGAGCAGAGTGAAGATCCATAGCAAGAACTCTATCAACTCCTGATTTCTCGAGCAAATTAGCTGTGAGCTTGGCAGTAATAGATTCTCTTCCAGAAGTCTTTCTATCTGCTCTGGCATATCCAAAATATGGAATTACAGCAGTAATTTGTCTAGCGGATGCTCTTTTGCAAGCGTCAACCATAATCATCAACTCCATTAAACTATCATTAACAGGAGCACACGTAGGTTGTATTAGAAATACATCACAACCTCTAATTGATTGTTGGATTTGAACATAAAGTTCTCCATCTGCAAATCTTTTAGATATTAACGGCACATTCTCTATCCCTAAATATGAAGCTATCTCAACTGCTAATTTAGGATTTGATGTTCCACTTACTAACCTTAATCGACTATTATTTAGATTAAAGTTTGGCTCTTTATTCTGCACTGCCGTGATAAAGCTTGTCACGAAATTAGCACTATAAAACTATATTATTATCGTAGTCGTTTATGTGAAATTCGCACAGATAAATTAACTTGATTTTGTCAAAAGTCACAACTATTGATTTTTAAGCAATAAAGATATCTAAAAATAATTTATGTACACTTTTTAATCTAATCTTTAGTAATTTATAACTTTATTTGTTAATTGAGATGAATTTGTATATGTTTAGACTAAAAAAATGTTTTTTATTTGAATTGTAAAAATCAAAATATTTTTAAAGCCATGTCAATAAAATCAATTCTAACTGAAAAATCATTAGGTATACTGATGCATCCTTCAAGTCTTCCTGGAGGAACTCAGAGTGGTACATTTGGAAGAGAAGCTAAAGTCTGGATTGAAAAGCTTTCAAATTATGGTATAAATTTCTGGCAATTTTTACCTCTTACACCAACAGACTCAACTGGATCTCCATATAGTTCGCCCTCTAGTTTTGCTCTCAACCCATGGTTTCTTGACATTAAAGAATTAATTGAAAAACGTTTTGTATTTATTTCTAAGGAAGAGGAACTAGGAATAAAAAACCAAAATAATTATTTTGATTTTGATTTAGCAGACAATTTATCGAAAGAATTAGGAGATCATCTATTAAATGCATGGGAATACCAATCTGAACAAAGAAAAAAAGACTTTTTTGAATGGATTAAAAATAATTATTGGGTAGAAGATTATTCCATATTTATGGTCATAAGAGAAGAGTTCAATATGCTGCCTTGGTGGAAATGGCCTATACAATTTAAAGAGGGGAATATAGAGTCTTTGAGACCATGGATAGAAAAAAATAAAGAAGCAATACTTATAAAAAAATTAATCCAGTGGCACCTAGACAATCAATGGAAAACAATTAAAAAATTTGCGAAATCTAATGGAATTAACCTAATTGGGGATTTACCTTTTTATGTTTCAAGAGACAGTGTTGATGTCTGGAAAAACAAAAAACTTTTCTCGGTAACTCAAAATGGAGATTTACTCTTTCAAAGTGGTGTTCCTCCTGATTATTTTTCCTCTACAGGACAACTATGGGGTACTCCAACTTATTGCTGGTCAAAACATAAAAGCGAAAACTTCGATTGGTGGAGAAGGAGATTTAGAAGGCAATTTGAACTGGTGGACTTTTTAAGGTTGGATCATTTCAGGGCTTTATCAGGATATTGGAGAGTTGAAGGTAATGCTAAGACTGCAATTAATGGCAAGTGGATAAATTCTCCGGGGAGAAGAATTTTAAACATTTTGAAGAAAGATTTAAAAGCTGATCATTTACCTATTATTGCTGAAGACCTTGGTGTTATAACAGCTGACGTAGAAAAGTTACGGAAAAATTTCGAACTACCAGGAATGAAAATTCTACAATTTGCTTTTGATGGAAATCCACACAACCCTTATCTACCAAATAATATCGAAGGAGAGAATTGGGTGGTTTATACAGGTACTCATGACAACTCTACCTCTAAATCATGGTGGGAAGGCTTAGATAACAACGTTAAAACAAAACTAAATGATGATTATAAACTTTTTAATAATCCTTCTTGGGATTTAATGGAAATTGGAATGAAGACAAAAGCTAATCTATTTATCGCCCCAATACAAGATATTTTATCTTTAGATGACACTTGCAGATTAAACACCCCTGGAACAATAAAAAATAACTGGAGATGGAAATTGAATAAAACCTTAGAAGAGATAGAACCTAAGCTAAAGGACTTTAGTGAACTTGGAAAGAATTGTGGGAGAATAAATGATTAAGATTGTATGGAAAAATTTATTTTTCGTTTATATTTTCTTTAATATTCTGAATCTCAATAATACTTACATTAGAAGCAAAATATCTTTTTAGAATAAATATCGTCAAAACCAACAATAAGAAATACAAAATACTTCCTACCCACGAATTAATAAAATCAAATTTTTTGACTAAAATATTTCTTCTATATTTCTTAGAGTTTTTATTTTCATTTATTATTAAGCCTGAAAGACTATTTTTTCTTAGAGATAAACAGTCCTCCAATTTCAATAATATTGATCTTATAAAGGGATATTTAGGACGAATGTGTGCAATATTATTTTCAATCGATTTTATTGTATATTTTGGAATCTTTGACAATCGAGATAATTCTTCAATAGAAATATTCTTTTGAATTCTTGCTTCTTTTATTATTTTTCCTATTTCATCATATTGACTAACCACTTTATCAAAGGTTCTATGATTATCAATTTTTGACTTATTTTTTAAAAATAGATTTTGAAATATTTTCATTTAATTTTATAAAATCCAGAAATATTTTTCTTTGACTAATCAATATCTATATATAAATAATTTAATATAATATTAATCAATTAGTAAATCAAAAATCAAAATTTAATGACATGATATAAATCAAACTAAGCAGGAGATATAATACTTTGAACTGCACTTTTTGCAATATTTAATGGGCTAAAAGTTTCTCTAATTAAACTTAAAAGTTTTTTTGCATCTTTTAGTTCTAATTTGTCATCTTTTATCAAACTTAGTAAAAGATTCTTTCTAACTTCAGATCCTTTTTTACTTACAAATAATTTAATCCCAGCATTTGCTACAGGTATTAAATCTGCATTTATAGTTTCAGAATCTTTAAATAAAATATTTAATAAACTTTCAACTTTTTCTATTTGTATTCTTCCCTTATTATCAAAAACAACTTCTAAAAGAATTTCTACAATTTCATCTGAATTGTCTGTTAAAAGTTTCTTCGCAATATAAGGATATGCAACTTTTAGAATTTTAAACTCAGGATCGAGTCTTAAAGCTAAACCTTCTTGACTAACTACTGCCCTTATTATTAAAGCGAATCTACTGGGGACTCTAAAGGGGTAAGAGTACATTAGTTTTGAGAATTTATCAGTTACATTTTTTAGATTAAAATCACCCACGTTAGCATTTAAAGAACCTCCGAGAATCTCTTTAAGAGGTTCCACAATTTGATTAAGGTCTTGTTCCTTAGTTAAAAAGCCTAATTTCTGAAAATCTTTAGCTAGAAGTAGATATTGTTCATTTATTATGTGCACAATTGCCTTAATAAGAGTAAGCCTATCTGAATTTGTAATAGTGTCCATCATTCCAAAATCTATATATGCTAAATGTCCGGAATCTGTGCTTCCTCCTTTTAAAGCAAACATGTTTCCAGGATGGGGGTCTGCATGGAAATAGCCATGTTCGAATAATTGTTGTAAACCACTTATTACACAAGTTTTTATAAAAGAAGCAGGAACCAAATTATTTTTCTCTAATATTTCCCTATCTCTCAATTTAACTCCATCAATCCAAGATGTTGTAATAACCCTTTTTGAGGAAAAATCTTTTTCTAAATTGGGTATAAAGACATTTGGATTAGATTTGAATAAGTCAGCAAACTTCAGCGCATTTTTTGCTTCTTTTTCATAGTCAATTTCCTCAAAAAGGGCTTTACCAAATTCATCTATTATTTCTCCAATTCCAACACCTATATTTAATGGCAAGAATGAGGAAAAAGTAGTTGCTAAAATTTTTAGAATTACAATATCTCTCCTAATAAGGAAGTATAAATTAGGTCTCTGAACTTTTACAGCGCAATAATTATTATTTTTTGTTTTAGCTTTATAAACCTGACCTAAACTAGCTGAAGCTAGAGGAGTATCTGGGAATTCATCAAATAGTTCATTAGCAGGTGCTCCTAGTTCCTCTTCAATTATTTTTAGAGCGATTATATGTGGAAAAGGCGGAAGATTATCCTGTAAATTTGTTAATTCTGTTAACCAATCTTGCCTTACCAAATCAGGTCTAGTTGATAGGGCCTGACCTAATTTAATAAAACAAGGTCCTAAATCTGTAATTACATCAAAAAGATGTTTTGAAAGATTTTTCTGTACATTTTTATTTTTACTGTTACCTTGAAAAAGTATTCTTAAAAAAAGAAAAAATAAAGTTAAAAGGATATATAACACTCTTGGGATAAAAATCCATGGCCTTAAGATCAACCAAATCAAATCTCCTTTTGGTGAGTATTCTGAATAAGGAATTGCCATTTAATTTCAAAGATATTAAAGAAGAATTTCTATTTAGTTCATTCTATATAGGTCAATAATACTTCATGAGTATTTCATCATTTCTAACTAAGAAATTTTTAAAGTCGCTTTTTTTTCCGGCGCATAATAGAGGAAAAGCTCTACCAAAAAAATTAATCAAAATCTTGAAAAAGCGCCCTGGGTTTTGGGATTTACCTGAACTACCTGAGATTGGTTCGCCACTGACCAATACGGGATTAATTGCAAAATCGCAAAAAGAACTTTCGAAAAGATTTAAAACAAAAAGATGTTTTTTTGGTGTTAATGGCGCATCTGGGTTAATTCAATCAGGAATAATTGCAATGGCTAAACCTGGCGAATATATTCTTATGCCTAGAAATGTTCATATAAGTGTTATTAAAACTTGTGCCATGCAAAATATAATTCCAATTTTTTTTAATATAGAATTTTCATCAAAGACAGGTCATTACAAGCCAATAACTAAAAAGTGGCTTAAAAAAGTATTTAAAAATGTAGATTTCAAAAAGAAAAAAGTTGTTGGAGTTATTTTAGTCAATCCATATTATCAGGGATATGCTGCAGAAATAGAACCCTTAATTGATATCTGCCATCAAAATAATCTGCCTGTTTTAGTCGATGAAGCCCACGGTGCTTATTTTCTTTTTTGTCAGAATCTTAATTTACCTAAATCTGCTCTGAAATCAAAGGCTGATTTAGTAGTTCATTCTTTGCATAAGTCACTTAATGGACTGACCCAAACATCAGTACTTTGGTATCAAGGAGATTTAATAGAAGAAAGTCATTTAATCAGAAGTGTTAACTTATTTCAAACTACTAGTCCAAGTTCTCTTTTACTTTCTTCTTGCGAAGAATCTATAAAAGACTGGCTGAATAAAAAAAATCTATCAAAATATCAAAAAAGGATTTTGGAAGCAAAAGCTATCTTCCAAAAATTACTTAGAAAAAACATTCCTCTTATTGCAACTCAAGATCCATTAAAAATAATCTTAAACACATCTAAGATTGGAATCGATGGTTTTACCGCTGATAGTTATTTTTATAAAAATGGACTTATTGCTGAATTACCTGAAATGATGACACTTACTTTTTGCTTAGGTTTTTCAGACCAAAGTGATTTCATTGCTTTATTCGAAAAAATATGGATGAAATTACTAAAGGAATCTAAACATTTTAAAAAGTTTAAAATGGTAAAACCACCTTTTAAATTAATTGAAACTCCAGATATACCTATTGGAGTTGCTTTGAGAAGTAAAACCAATACGATTTTGCTGTCTGAATCCTTGGGTCAAATTTCTGGCGATATTATTTGTCCTTATCCGCCAGGGATACCATTAATCGTTCCTGGAGAAAGAATAAATCAAAATAGGCTCAATTGGATAAAGAATCTAAGTATGTATAACAAAGATCTGGTAAATTCTTATATAAGAGTTTTAGAATAGTAGAAATCAAATATGAGAGTAAGAAGCGGATTACTTATAGGAATTTTCGGGCTCATTGTTGTTTTATTGGGTGATTGGTATTTCACAATAGCTATTGCATTACTTACTTATTTAGCATTATTAGAATTCTTTAGAATGGCAGAATTTACAGGAATAAAACCGGCTACAAAAACTACATTATTTTCATGTTTAATTATTATAACTTCTACTTATCTTGAAACAACAGGTTTAATTGATAAGGAAATAGCTAACTCCATTCTGCCAATTTGCTCTGTAGGAATATGTACATGGTTACTGTTACAGCCAAAATCAGGAACTATTTCTGATATTGCAGCATCTATTTTTGGATTATTCTATTTAGGTTTTTTACCTAGTTATTGGATCAAATTAAGGGCATTAGAAACTGGCCTAAGTAATTCTGGGGTGACTTTATTATCTAACTTCTCAAATTCTATAGGTCTCTATTTAACTTTAACTTCTTGTTTTTTAATTGTAGCTAGTGACATTGGATCTTATTTTATTGGAAAGTCATTTGGGAAAAGGTCACTTTCACCTATATCTCCAAGTAAAACTATTGAAGGGCTAATTGGAGGAATATCATGCTCTATATTACTTGCAATTTTCTTCGCATTTGTACTTAATTTAGGTAATCCATTGCTAATTGGGATTTTATATGGATTATTAATTTCTCTTATGGCGCTAGTTGGAGATTTAATTGAATCAATGATGAAAAGGGATGCAAAAATAAAAGATTCTGGAACTTTTTTACCTGGACATGGGGGTATCCTTGATAGAATTGATAGCTATATTTTTACCCCGTCTGTTATCTATTACATTATTATAATTTTTAACTATTTTAATTAATCTTAATACTACATTGATGCATAACAGATGTTAATCATCTCTAAACCTAACTTTATTAGGTTCTCACAAACAATATTATGAACAAAAATAATCTTTAATTATTTTACAAGACAATGATGGTAAATCTATATGAGGTAGATGACCACAATTTTGCAAACCTACACAATTTAATTCTTCTATTTTTTTTATTTTATTAATCTCTTTTTTTCCTAGAATACGATCATTTTCTCCACAAACAGTTTTTATTGGAAGATTCTGGACATATTTAAATGTCCCAGCAAATCCTCCGCTTTTTGCAAATGATGCCAATGAATGACTCCAACCTATAGAACCTATATGAATTGAAGCAATTTGCTCTTCCATCGGACCAACATCTCTATCAGGGAAAGCAAATGCTTGCCTGCAAATACTTTTTCTTACTTTCGGCAACCCGAGAAATAAAGCCCCAATTTGATTTAGAGGAAAAGGAATATTCTTAGGTTCTCCAAATAATCCAGCAGGAGATAAAAGCATTATTTTATCAATACAATCTGGAATTTCATTAGCTAATTGTATAGCTACAGATCCACCCATAGATGCACCTACAATTTTTATCTTTTTATTTATTTTTAAGGCCTTAATAATATCAACTAAATGTGTAATTATTTTTGAAGGGGAATATTGCTTAACTGCATATCTTGGAGTAAATCCAAAACCTAATAAGTCTGGAACTATTACTTGGAAATTTTCTTTTAATAATGAATATATTCTTCTAAACTCAAGAAAACTACTATCAAATCCATGTAATAAAATAATAGGACTACCTTTACCTCCTATAACAACAGGGAAGTGAGCAGAATTCCAATCTTCATTTAGTTTTATCCAGCTTACATCGCTTGCTATGTTGAAACCCAATGGATCTTGAAGAGATATTTTTTCTCGTTCAAAGAAATCAACATTCAATTTATTAAATTTCTCGTAATTAGTGTTAGTCAAGAATTATTTAATTATAATTTCCTGTTTTTCTAAATTGGTAATAACTTCAACAATATCTTTCTGGTTAATTTCAAAAGGTAAGAAATGGATCTCAGAATCATCTCTAATAGTAAATTCAGCAATTTTATCTAAATTATTATTTTCAAAAACATTAATTCCCAATTCTGAGATAGTAGTTGGTAAATTTAATTCTTTCATTAATACTAAAAGTTGTTTTCTTGATTGATGGGCCAATTTATTATTATTTTTCAGTTCTTCCAATTTTAGTTGAAATAATATACCAACTCCAACTATTTCACCATGTAAGAATTTAGGAGTAGAAATTATCTGAGTAATAGCATTATGAAGTGCATGAGCTGCTGCAGTTCTACATTTTTCTCCGCCAATTCCTCCTATTAATCCAGCAGTTAATCCACATGCTTCTATTGTATTTTGCCAAGAAATACCTTTAGCAGCTTGAGTCTTGCAAGCTTTCTCTCCATCTATAAGCAATTGATCTCTCAATACTCTAGATATTTGAATTGCTTGCTGAACTAGACCATCTTCCATTTTTGAACTTGTCAAAGATGATTCATACCATTTTGCTAAAGCATCAGCTATTCCACTAGCTAGGGTTCTAGTTGGGGCAGTTTGAATAAATGTATGATCAAAAACTAATATCTTTGGACAAGATCTGAGTGTGACATCCTTTATAAATTGACCATTTATGGTATAAATATTTGATAATGCTGTCCAACCTGCACATGTAGATGCACTTAAGGGAACTGTAATGCATGGTAGAGAAAAAAAATCTGCTAAATATTTTCCAGCATCAAGAACCTTACCACCTCCTGCTGCAATAATAGAATCACATTTGTTTCTTTGGATTATATTCTTTATCCTTGATAGATCTTCTAGACAACAGTCAAATTCTAAGTTGGCAGAATTAACATATAAGTTGTGATCTGTTAAATCTTTGTGTATTTTATTTCTTAAATTATTTGTATGAAAACTTCTACCTAAAATTAGGGGTCTTTTAGTTAATTTAGTAATTTGAGGGAGAGCTTCTTTCCAGGCATCATTTCCCCTAAATATAATTTCTGGAGAGATAGTTTGCATTTCTAAAACTTTTTACTAGAAATTAGCACCCGCTAGTTCTTGAGAAGATTCTTCAGAAGAAATATTAATTTTAACTTTTTTATTATCATCAATATCAACTAAAGCCTTATCTCCATCTTTTATTCTTCCAGAAAGAACTTCCTCAGCAAGACTATCTTCAAGTAAACGCATAACAGCCCTTCTTAAAGGTCTTGCTCCATAGGATGGATTATAACCTTCTTCAACAAGTCTTTCTTTAAAAGCATCAGTAACATCTAACTTTATACCTTTATCTTTTAATCGATCAAAAACTTCTTTTAACATTATTTCAGCAATTTCTTTGACCTCATTCTTAGTTAGTTGCCTAAATACAATTATTTCATCAAGCCTATTTAAAAATTCAGGTCTGAAGTACTGCTTCAATTCTTCATTAACTAAAGATTTTATTCTGTTATATTGGCTATCTTCAACCGAGTCTCCTGAAAACTCAAATCCCAAACCTCCTCCTCCTTTCTCGATTACTTTAGAACCAATATTAGAAGTCATTATTAGTAAAGTATTTTTAAAGTCGACTGTTCTTCCTTTAGAGTCAGTTAATCTACCTTCTTCTAAGAGTTGTAATAATAAATTAAACACATCTGGATGAGCCTTTTCTACTTCATCAAACAAAACAACTGTATAGGGTCTTCTTCTAACTGCTTCTGTAAGTTGGCCTCCTTCATTAAAACCTACATAACCAGGAGGAGAACCTATTAGTTTACTTACCGTATGCCTTTCCATGAATTCTGACATGTCTAATCTAATCATTGCTTCTTCACTACCAAAGAAATATGAAGCCAAAGCTTTAGTTAATTCAGTTTTACCTACACCTGTAGGACCAGAGAAAATAAAACTAGCTATAGGTCTATTTGGATTTTTCAAACCGACTCTAGCTCTTCTTATGGCTCTTGAAACAGCTTTTACAGCTTCATCTTGCCCAATCAATCTTTGATGAAGCGTTTCCTCCATATTTAGAAGTTTAACGGACTCTGTTTCTGTTAATTTTTGTACAGGAACTCCTGTCCATGAAGCAACTATATGTGCAACATCTTCTTCACTTACAAGTGGATTATGCAAAGCAATTGAATTTTCCTTTGTAGTCTCTGAGGCATTATCAGAATTATCTTTTGTGGTAGTTTCTTTTTTGTTTTCTAAAAGCTCTTTAATTTTTGTAGTTAATTCTATCTCTTTCTCTCTTAATTTACCTGCTTGATCAAAATCTTGATCTCTTACTGATTCTTCTTTCTGTTTTTGAATTTGTCTTAATTCTCTATCAATTTGTTTTGCTTCTGGAGGAAGTTTAGAATTTATTAACCTAACTCTGCTTCCTGCTTCATCAATAAGATCTATGGCTTTATCAGGCAGAAACCTATCAGATATATAACGATCCCCAAGATGAGCAGCTGCCTCTAGGGCCTCGTCTGTAATTTTTAAACGATGATGTTGTTCGTAACGCTCTCTAAGTCCTTTTAAGATTTCAATTGTATCTTCAATAGAAGGTTCTCCTACCATGACAGGTTGGAATCTTCTTTCCAGAGCTGCATCTCTCTCAATATGTTTTCTATATTCATCAAGAGTTGTAGCGCCAATACATTGAAGTTCTCCTCGTGCCAATGCAGGTTTAAGAATATTAGCAGCATCTATAGCTCCTTCTGCAGCTCCAGCACCAATAAGTGTATGGACTTCATCAATGACGAGGATAACATTTCCAGCTGATTTTATTTCCTCCATTATTTTTTTTAATCTCTCTTCGAATTCTCCTCTATATTTTGTACCTGCAACTAAAAGTCCGATATCAAGAGTCAAAACTCTTTTATCTTCAAGGATATCAGGGATATCTCCAAGCTGTATTCTTTGTGCTAGTCCTTCTGCTATAGCTGTTTTACCAACACCTGGTTCTCCTATTAAAACTGGGTTGTTTTTAGTTCTCCTACCTAATATTTGAACTACACGATCAATTTCTGAATAACGACCTACAACTGGATCGAGTTTTGATTCGCTTGCTAATTTAGTTAAATTCGTACCAAATTCATCAAGAGTAGCAGTTTTTAAATTACCTTTGCTGGAATTAGCTCCTGCGCCAACTTCAGCAGTTTCGCCTAACATCCTTATCACTTGAGTTCTAACTTTAGTAAGATCAATCCCCAGATTTTCCAGTACTCTTGCCGCAACACCCTCACCTTCTCTGATTAAACCCAGAAGAAGATGTTCCGTGCCTATGTAGTTATGTCCTAATTGACGTGCTTCTTCAAGTGACAATTCTAAAACTCTTTTTGCTCTTGGAGTGAAAGGTATTTCTACTGCTACGAAACCAGATCCTCTACCTATTATTTTTTCAACTTCTATTCTTGAATCTTTTAAATTAACTCCAAGTGACTTAAGCACCTTAGCCGCAACTCCAGTTCCTTCGCCAATTAATCCCAATAATATTTGTTCTGTTCCAACAAAATTATGCCCTAGCCTTCGAGCTTCCTCTTGAGCAAGCATAATGACTTTTATAGCCTTTTCTGTAAATCTTTCAAACATCAGAATTTTAGATTCCTATTAATAACCTACCAGTAATATGTCAATATTGTGTTCATAATGAGCTTTTGTGAATACCCAAAATGGTATTTTATACACTCAAACTTTACTTTTTTAATGATATAGCCCTTTGTTCTAGTGATTTCTAAGATTCTGGTAATCCGAACAGTAATATTTTTAAATTAATTCTTTATTAAAAATTTTTCTTTTAAAAGAGCATTCGAGCCATCTTTATAATATTTTTTTCTTATACCTACCGTAAAAAATTGAAAATGATTATAAAAATTCTTAGCCTCATAATTATTCTCTGAGACTTCCAATATTAGTTTTTTTATATTTAATGACTTACATATTTTAATTAAATATCTCATTAAATAAGTACCAAAACCCTTCCTTCTATATTTTTGATTTACTGAGAAATAATTTATTTGAGCCTCATCAATTACTAATTGAATTGCACAAATACCTATAACCTCATTTAAGAAAGACAACTTAAAAACTTTTACTCCTTTTTTTTTAAGTTCCTCTTCCCATTGCTTTGCACTCCATAGAGAAATTGTTTTTGAATCTAACTCAAAACATAATCTAAAATCTTCTTTTGTTATTTCTTTAATAGATAACATTATTTTTGATCAAAACTCCCTAGAAACACATTAGACTTTAGGCTATTATAAAATATCTGAAAGTTATAGAATATCTCTAAAAAAGTTTAACCATGGAAGAAAAAACTTCATTTTTAAATAATGCAATTAATCTTGAAAGCCCGAATAAAAATATAGTACCTATTACTACATCAATAAATAATGATGGGAAATTATCAATTGGTGGATGTTCACTTGAAGATTTAGTAAAAAAATATGACTCCCCACTATATATTTTAGATGAGATTACATTAAGAAACTCTTGTAGAGCATACAAAAAAGCATTAAAAAAATACTATCCAGGAGAGTCTCTTCCTATATATGCATCTAAAGCAAATAGTTCTATATTTATGAGTAACTTGATAGCTTCAGAAGGGTTTGGACTTGATGCAGTATCAGAAGGCGAACTATTAACAGCTTTAAAAGGTGGCGTAAAAAATGAGAAAATTGTTTTTCATGGTAACAATAAGTCTAACAAAGAAATAGAATTCGCAGTCGAACAAAATATCAAAATAATTGTAGATAATGATCATGATTTAGACAGATTAGAAAAAATCTCTAATTCCTTAAATCACGATTTAGAGATAATGTTAAGATTCACTCCTGGTATAGAATGCCATACCCATGAATATATCAGAACAGGTTCTTTTGATAGTAAATTTGGTTTTGGAATTGAAAACCTAAATAATTTATTTGAAGTTATTAGTAATAAAAAACATCTAAAATTAATTGGTTTGCATGCACATATTGGTTCTCAAATTTTTGAACTAGAACCTCATAAAGATCTTGGAGAAATAATGATCAATGTTATCTTGGAAGCTAAAAAATTTGGGCACGATATCAAAGAATTAAATGTAGGTGGTGGTTTAGGGATCAAATATACTGAAGATGATGATCCACCATCAATTGATGAATGGGTAAAAACAATTTCATTTTCTGTTATTGAAGCTTGCAAAAAAAACAGTTTAAACTTACCTATATTGATGTGTGAGCCTGGAAGATCAATAGTTTCTACTGCAGGTGTTACAGTTTACAAGATTGGATCATTTAAAGAGATTCCTGGCATTAGAACATATCTCTCAGTTGATGGAGGGATGAGTGATAATCCTAGACCAATAACTTACCAATCAAATTATTCAGCCTGCTTGGTTAGTAATCCTTTAAATAATAGTAGCAGTAAAAAATATACCGTTGCAGGTAAGCATTGTGAATCTGGAGATGTTTTATTTAAGGAGCTAGAACTAGCAAATTGCAAAACAGGAGATTTAATTTGTGTTTTTGGCACTGGTGCATACAATAATTCGATGAGTTCTAATTACAACAGAATCCCTAGACCTGCAGCTATAATAGTATCTAATGGTGAAGCAGAGATTATACAAAGGAGAGAGAGTCCTAATGATCTTCTAAAATATGATGTTTTACCTGATCGCTTTATCAAGCAAAGTTAGGTACATTTAAATTACTTTTACTTTTGATGTGAATTTCTGGGGGTTTATAAATTTAAAGTTTTTATTAGATGTCTTATTCGCTATTGGTTTTGGACTTTTACTATTTTCAAGAGTTAAAGAACAAAGAACTTTATGGCTTTTAAGAGGATATTTATTTTTAGTTTCATTTGCTTGGTTTATTCAAAGATATGCATACCTACCCTTAACTTCAAAATTAATTGATGCGGTAGTACTCGCTTGTTCTCTTTCTTTAGCCATTCTGTGGCAAGGAGAACTTAGAAGATTAATGGAGTTATTAGGAACCGGAAGACTAAATGTATTACTAGGCAATCCTCCAAAAGAATTTAGAGCTTCATCAACTACTATTACTCAATTAGTTGAGACCTCTGGAAAACTCTCTCAGAATAGAAGAGGAGCATTAATTGTTGTAGATTTAGGCAGCGATTTAAGACCCGAAGATTTCTTATTTTCAGGAACAACCATTGAAGCGCAATTATCAACTGATCTCTTGATCAATCTATTCGCAACAGATACTCCCCTTCACGATGGAGCCGTTCTTGTTAAAGGAAATAAAATAATATCTGCTGGTGTGATACTTCCTTTATCTAGACAAGGAATAAGTAGATATGGAACAAGGCATTTAGCGGCATTGGGTATTACTGAAAGATTTGACAGATGTATATGTATTGTAGTCTCTGAAGAGACTGGTACATTATCATTAGCAAACCAGGGTAAACTTGAAAGACCAATAACTAGTAGTAGATTACAAGAGCTTCTTATAAACTTGATTGGGAATCAGAATTATTTAGGGGCATCAAAATCATCAGTCAATAAAACAACTTCATCGCAAAAGACAAACTCAAATGATAGTATTACCAATATTACAAATAAAAAGAAGTCAGAAAGCCTTTCTAACATAAAAGAATAATCAATGAGTTCAAAAAAAATAATTAAAGAAAGAAATTTAGAATTATCTAAAGAGATAGATAAGCAAAGAATCCCTCAACACATAGCAATAATTATGGATGGGAATGGTAGATGGGCAACTAATAAAGGCTTGCCAAGATCGTTTGGACATAATAAGGGGGTGAGTGTATTAAAAGAAATAATAAAGGCATCTAAAAATTTAGGTTGTAGAGTTTTAACAGTTTTCGCATTTTCAACAGAGAATTGGACACGACCTAGTAAAGAAGTTGATTATCTTATTAATCTATTTGGTAAAGTTTTAAGTAAAGAAATAGATGAAATACATTCAGAATCAATAAAAATCAAGTTCATCGGAGATCTATCTCCTTTTCCTGATAGTTTAAAGTTAATCCTCCAAAGTGCAGAATCTCTTACTCAAAATAATACAGATTTCATATTAAACGTTTGTGTAAATTATGGAGGTAGGCAAGAAATTGTAAAAGTAGCTAAAGAAATAGCCCTAAAATCACTTAATGGTGAAATAAAAGCAAGTGAAGTAAATGAAGAATTATTTAATTCAGAGTTATTAACAAAAGGCCTCAAGGATCCTGAATTGCTAATTAGAACTAGTGGAGAAAAAAGGATCAGCAATTTTCTTTTATGGCAATTAGCATATTCTGAAATTTATATAACAGATGTATTGTGGCCAGATTTTAATGAAGTGGAATTTCTTAAAGCAATAATTGATTACCAATCTAGGAATAGGCGTTTCGGCGGTATAGAATCATTACCAAATGAATCTTTTGAAGATTCTTACTGTTCTTACTAACTAAAAATGATTAAATCGAATAATCAGATATTTAGTGAAATTAGATTTAATTGGGATAGAAAAGAGATTTTAGACATATTAAATATGCCTTTGATCAATTTAATGTGGGAGTCTCAAAATGTTCATAGAAAATTTAATAAATATCAAATCCAATTAGCATCACTTTACAGCGTAAAAACTGGAGGATGTGAGGAAGATTGTTCATACTGTAGCCAATCAATATACAGTGCAAGTGAAATCAAAAGTCATCCACAATTTGAAGTGGAAGAAGTTTTAGAAAGAGCCAGAATAGCTAAAAAGGAGGGGGCAGAAAGATTCTGCATGGGTTGGGCATGGAGAGAAATTAGAGACGGCAAATCATTTGAATCCATGTTAAAAATGGTCAAGGGTGTAAAAGATCTAAAGATGGAAGCATGCGTAACAGCAGGAATGCTTACCGAAGAACAAGCCTCAAAATTAGCCGAAGCTGGTTTAACAGCCTATAATCATAATCTTGATACTAGTCCAGAGTATTACCAAAATATTATTACTACTAGAACCTATCAAGATAGATTAGATACAATCAAAAGAGTCAGAGATGCCGGAATCAATGTATGTTGCGGCGGCATAATTGGATTAGGAGAAACAAATGGTGATAGAGCATCTTTATTAGAAGTTCTTTCAAATATGAACCCACACCCGGAGAGTGTTCCAATTAATTCATTAGTAGCTATTGAAGGTACTGGTCTAGAAGACAAACAAGAAGTTGATTCTATTGAAATGATTAGGATGATAGCCACTGCAAGAATTCTTATGCCTAAAAGTAAAATAAGATTAAGCGCAGGAAGAGAAAAGCTATCAAAGGAAGCTCAAATTTTATGTTTTCAATGTGGTGCAAATTCTATTTTTTATGGAGATGAATTACTGACCACCTCAAACCCATCCTTTCAATCTGACAAGAAACTTCTCAAAGAAATAGGGGTCTTAGTTAATAAAGATTTTGAAACTTCTGAAACAAAATGTTCTTCTTTATGAAAGATAAAAAATTCCAAATAATTTCTCTTTATTCTTTCTTCCCATTTACTGAAAATTTAATTATTGAGCTCAAAAATAAATTTTTGAATATTGAGAAAAATAATGATCTAACAGGTTTATTAATTTTTGCAAATGAAGGAATTAATGGGACTATATGTGCAGAAGAAAAAGTTATTGAAAGTGTTTTAGAAATAATCAAAATATATTCCGGCCCTAATGAATTAAACCTTAAAGTAAGTTTTTCAGAGACGAAAGTCTTCAAAAAATTAAAAATTAAAATCAAGAAAGAAATCGTAACTATGGGTGTTCCTAAAATCAATCCATCAAAAGACGCTGGAACTTATATTGACTCATTTAAATGGAATAAATTAATCGAAGATGACAATACAATAGTCATTGATACTAGGAATCACTATGAAGTGTCTTTAGGAAGTTTTAAAAACTCGATCAATCCAAATACAAGAAATTTTAGTGAATTCCCTAAGTGGGTAGATGATAATCTAGAAAAATACTTAGGAAATGGAAAACCTAAAAATATAGCTATGTTTTGTACTGGAGGAATTAGATGTGAAAAGGCTACTAGTTTATTAAGAAATAAAGGCTATAAAAATATATACCACTTAAAAGGCGGGATTCTTAAATACTTGGAGGATACTTCAAAAAGAGAAAGCTTATTTGAGGGTGAATGTTATGTTTTTGATAAACGAGTAGCTTTAGATTATGAATTAAAAAAAGGTTCCTACTCCATATGCCATGCATGCGGGATGCCAATTTCTGTAGAGGATCAAAAAAAAGATGAATATATAGAAGGTATCCAATGTCATTTCTGCGTTAACCAATTTAGTGATGAGGATAGAAAAAGATTTGAAGAGAGACAAAAACAGATCGATAAATCAAAAAAGAAAAAGCAAATAATCTATAAAAATTAATTACTAACAAGTATGAAAGTAGAAGAATTAGAAAAATTAGCTTTTTCCTTGGGACTATTAATTAAGATTCAAGTTAGGGAAGCTTTTGGATTATGTTTTTTTAGAATTGTAATAGCGCAGCAAAATAATAACATCGTAAAGATATGGGGAGAAATGAAAGGTTGGACTTATTTAAATAAACAAGGCATTCAGCTTGATACATTGAAAATTGCAAGTAACTCTCCTCCTTTTGTCTCGGAATTAATATGGGCAACAACTATGGCTTGGGCAATTGAAAAAAAATCAAGCAACAAAGCAAGACTTTTAGCCATTTTCGATAGTGAAGGATATAGCAAAAAGCTTGTAAGATACTTCAAGTTAATAGGATTTAAAATTGTAAAAGAAGTTGGTTCTAACCCAGTAGATCTTTTTTTGAGGTTGGTTTGGGGAGGTGCAGGGACACTTATGACAGGAGAATGTATTCCTATATTGAAAAAACTTAAAAAGAAACTTTCTTTAATTGAAGAAAGTTAACCAGCATGATAACTACTTCTAACTAAGGGACCAGAAGATATTTTCTTGAATCCTAATTCCTTAGAGAAGCGATATAAATATTCAAACTCTGATGGATCCCAATATTTCTGAACTGCCAAATGATTTAATGAGGGCCTTAAATATTGGCCTATTGTAATTTGATCACAATCTATTTTTTTAAGATCATAAATTGTACTTTTTATTTCATCCAATGTTTCCCCAAGACCTAACATAATCCCCGATTTAGTTTGAATATGAGGAGCAAAATCTTTTGACTTTTTTAGTAAACTTAGTGATTTTTTATAATTGGCACCTCTCCTAACTTCTTTTTGAAGTCTTTCAACAGTTTCAAGATTATGATTAAAGCAAATTGGATCTTTTTCTAAAATCATCTTCAATCTTTCGGTCTGTAGATTATTAGTTTCATCAAAATTTTTACCTCCTCCCCATAAATCAGGAGTCAAAACCTCTATTTTTATAGTTGAATCAATTTTTCTAATCTCATTAATTGTGGATATAAATAAATTTGCACCATGATCAGGAAGATCATCTCTAGCTACAGATGTTAAAACAACATATTTCAAATTCAGTACTTTTACTGCTTCAGCAACTTTAATGCATTCATCAATATTAATTGAACTAGGTCTACCTTTATTTACCTGACAGAAAGCACAAGAACGAGAACATATCGATCCGCCTAGTAAAAAAGTGGCTGTTCCTGAGGCATAACATTCTGCTCTATTTGGACATCTTGCTTCTTCACAAATAGTATGAATATTTGATTTTTTGATAAGTGTTTGTATTTTTTCGAACTCTGAGGCTTTACTAATAGGAAATTTTATCCAAGAAGGAAGTCTTAAAAATTTATCTTGCTTGATTAGATTATTTTGTCTCATTTCTAATTTAGTTTTGTTCTTCCTTCTAAGGCCCTTGCAAGTGTAACTTCATCTACATATTCAAGTTCACTTCCCATTGGGAGGCCATAGGCAATCCTCGTAACTTTAGTAAAAGGGGATAACAATTTTCCAATATAAAGACTTGTTGTATCTCCCTCAACACTTGGGGTCAATGCCAAAATAATCTCATCTATTTCAGACTTACTAACTCGTTCTACTAGGCTTCTTATTTCTAAGAGTTCAGGACCAACAGAATCCATTGGAGATATTAAACCACCAATAACGTGGTAGACACCTTTAAATTCTCTAGCACGTTCTAAAGCAAGCAAATCTTTGGTTTCTGCTACTACACAAATTAGTTTTTTGTTTCTTCCATCATTTCTACAAATTTCACATTCTTCTTCTGAAGTCAAATTGAAGCATTTTTTACAACGGCCAACATTACTATGAGCTTCTAACAAGGCCTTTGAGAAATCCCTTATTGAGCTTTCAGGTTGTTTTAAAATAAATAGAGCTAATCTCTGAGCTGTTCTTGGACCAATCCCTGGAAATTTCTCAAAATGACCAATTAATTTTGAAAGTGGTTTGGTATAGGTTGTCAAAATGAAACTATTTCTAGGAACAATTTAGACGCAAAATTCTGAATTGCCATAATTGTTTGCTTTTAATGTCTTATTATATTTTCAGTTAGTAATATCAAACAACAATGAAAAATATTAAATTTAAACCTTTCAAATATTTATTTTTAATTTTTTTGTGTTTCACACTTAGTGCCTGTAGTGGAGGTCTCAATGCAGGATTAGAAGCTTATCAAAGCCCAGATGGAAGATATGCCTTTTTATACCCAACAGGTTGGACTAGAGTAAAAGTAAATGGAGGGCCTGAAATTATTTATCATGATTTAATTAACAGTAATGAAACATTAAGTTTAGTTATGTCCGATGTAAATAATGAGGTGCAATTAGAGCAATTAGGGACTCCAAATGAAGTAGGTCAAACATTACTAGAGAAGGTGATAGCTCCTGAAGGTTCAGGAAGAGAGGTAAAACTTATTAATGCCAACAAGAGGGAGACATCTAATCATATTTTCTATGATTTAGAATATGAATTAAATTTAAATGAACAAGACAGGCATGAACTCGCTACTGTAGTAATTGATAGGGGAACATTATATACTTTTGCTGTAGGAACAAACGAAGAAAGATGGAACAAAGTTGATGGAATGTTTACCAATGTTATTGAATCATTTAACTTCTTAATATAGTTTATAAAATTTAGCCTAAATCCCTAATTGAACATTCCATAAATCTGCGTATATACCCCTCTTATCTAATAGATTTTTATGTTTTCCGCTCTCAACTATTCTACCTTTATCAATAACAATAATATTGTCGGCATTTTTTATCGTGCTTAATCTATGAGCAATTACTATAGTCGTTCTTTCTTTTGTTATTTTAGATAATGATTTCTGAATTAAAGCCTCTGTTTCATTATCAACTGAAGCGGTAGCTTCATCTAATATTAATATTGGAGCATCCTTTAAAACAGCTCTTGCCAAGGCAATTCTTTGGCGTTGACCGCCTGAAAGCCTTTGCCCCCTTTCTCCTACTATAGTCTTGTAACCATCTGGCAATTGTTCAATAAATTTATGGGCTTCAGAAATCTTTGACGCCTTAATGACATCTTTAAAACTTGGATTATTAGAACCATAAGCAATATTTTCTTTTACAGAGCCATGAAATAAATAAGTGTCTTGACTAACTAAGGATATACATTTTCTTAAATCCTTCAAATTAATTTCTTTAATAGAAATACCATCTAAGGAAATTAACCCACTATTAATATCATAAATCCTAAGGAGTAGTTTTATTATTGTACTTTTGCCGGAACCTGTTAAACCAACAATACCTAATGTTGAGTTACTTACAATTTTGAAATTTATGTTTTTTAAAGTTAAATCTCGTCCAGGATAATTAAAATTTACATTATTAAAAATTATTTTTCCTTTGGTATCTTTAGGTTCAATTTTTATTTTCCCATCTTTTATTTTTATAGGCGTATCTATAAGATCAATAACTCTATCTATTGATGCCATAGATCTCTGAAAATCATCTAAAACATGTCCCAAAGTAGTTAAAGGCCATAATAGTCTTTGTGTAATAAATACTAAAAAACTATAAGTACCTACATTAAGTGTCTTATTCCAAGTTTGGAAACCTCCAATTAATAAAATTGCAATAAAAGCAAATAATATTGCAAATCTTATAAGGGGGATAAAAGCTGAAGATAATTTTATTGCAGCCTTATTACTTCTTTGATAAGCGAGACTTTCTTTATTTAATCTATTAAGTTCCCATTTCTCTTTAGTAAAACTTTTTATAGTCAGTATTCCGCTTAAATTATTATTTAGTCTTGAAGCCAACATACCAGCTTTATTTCTTACATCTTTATATTTTGGAGCAAGCTTCCTTTGAAATTTAATTGATCCTAAAAATATGATTGGGATGGGAAAGAAAGCAAATAAAGCAATTTTTGGAGCAACAACAATCATCGTGCCACCAATTATTAAGACAGTTATAAATAACTGAATAATCTGATTAGCCCCTTGGTCTAGAAACCTCTCAAGTTGATTTATATCGTCATTCAAAATAGATAATAGCCTTCCAGTATTATCGCTTTCAAAAAAGTTCATATCTAACTCCTGTATATGCTCATAAGCTTTAATTCTTAATTTATGTTGCGAAAGCTGAGCCAAATTTCTCCATAAAACCGAATATAAATATTCAAAGGAAGATTCACCAGACCAAACTATTCCTGATGCAAATGCAAGGAAAATTAATTGCGCTGGAACTTCTTTTATACCAAAACCAGCAATCCATGAATTCTGTTCTTTTACGACTATATCCACCGCAAGACCAATTATTACAGGAGGTGCTAAATCTAATATTTTATTAAATATGGAACTAAAAAAAGCAAAAAATAGTAATTTTCTTTCATCAATAAGATTTAAATAAAGTCTAACTATTGGGTTTTGATTTTTACTAGCTCTCATAAAATTACAATTAATTTTTTCTGTTATGAATTAAGATTTTCTTGGGTTTGTAATTTACATTTTGTTTTTGCATCTTTATGACTTGCAGTTTTTATAAATTCTTCGTAGTAACATTGACAAGTTATATTTGCAATCTCTTCACTATATTCCATTTCTGCATTTAACATCTCCTCTTTGACACTCTGAAGACAAAATAATTTTATGATTGAATTTTGTTTCGTTTGGGCTAAATAATGACTATTAAAAGAATCAAATAGAATAATTAGATTCATAAAAAAAAAGAATTTATATTTGCTCGCTTTCATTCTCTATGCTTAGTTTCTTACTTTAATTTTTTTTAATTTATTTTTAGTTTCTCTATGTAGATCTTTAGGTAAATCAACTAAACTATAATCATTAAAAATCTGTACCTTGCCTATTGATCTACCTTTTATATTGGTGGAGTTGCAGATTGAAGATATAATATTTGCCACTCTAACTCCATCAAATTTACCAAAATTAAACTTATATGTTTCAAAAGAATCATTTTGATAATTATTTCTTCTATTAGAATTTCTAGAACGATTATTAGCATTTCTATTTGATCTATTGCGGTCAGTATTATTTTGTTTATAAATCCAAGAATCATCTTCATTAACAAAAAATGATTTATTTCCTATTACTAAATTAATAGCTGCAATAGCAATACTAGATTCATTCATAGAGTGTTTTTCTTTTAAATTATCTAATACATCAATAATTAAAGCTTTATTTTCTTCATTGTCTTCTTGATTTAAAGAGCTCTCATTAAGATTCTCGATAAGTTTCTCCATCCTTTTTTCATTAATTATTTTATTACTTGGAATATTAATTTCTTCAATCTTAGTGCTTGTTGAGTTCTCTAAGTTTCTTAGAAAATATTTTTCTCTTTGGTTAACAAATAAAATCGCCTCTCCAGATCTCCCTGCTCTTCCTGTTCTTCCAATTCTATGAGTATATGTTTCCTTATCAAAGGGGAAATCGTAATTAACAACAAGTTTTATCCTCTCAACATCTAAACCTCTAGCTGCTACATCAGTTGCGACGAGGATATCAATAAATCCTTTTTTTAATCTATCTACAGTATTTTCTCTTTGATTTTGAGGAATATCTCCATTAAGAACAGCGACACTATGTCCTGAATTTTCTAGAGCTTCAGCTATTGAGGTAGTAAGTAATTTTGTCCTTACAAAAATTATTACTCCCTCGTTATTAAGTTCTAAGATTCTTTTTAAAGCATCTAGCTTATGATGCCTCTGAACATATAGAAATTTTTGCGCAATTAATTGTGTTTCTTTTTTGACACTTTTGATTAATATTTCGGCAGGATCATTTAGATATTTTTTTGCTATCTTTCTAATCTCATTAGGCATTGTTGCTGAGAACAATACCATCTGTTTATTTTGGGGAAGTTGATCTATTATCCATTCAATATCTTCAAGGAAACCCATATTTAACATTTCATCGGCTTCATCTAAAACAAGACAACTTATACTGTTAATTTTTAAAGTGCCCTGCCTTATGTGATCCATTATTCTGCCAGGGGTTCCAACTACTACATCAACTTTTCTTTTCAATGCAGAGATTTGATTTCTGTAGTCTGTGCCTCCATATATGGCAACTGTTTTAAAGTTACTAATTTCAGAACTATAACTTTTAAAAGAATCTGCCACTTGGGTTGCCAACTCTCTTGTAGGAGTCATAACTAAAACCTTGGCATTTAATTCTTTATTATCTGTGAGTTTTTCTATTAATGGTAATGCGAAAGCCGCTGTCTTACCTGTTCCAGTTTGAGCTTGACCTAATAAGTCTCTACCTAACATTAGTTCAGGAATAGCAGCTTTTTGGATAGGCGTTGGATTTTCATATCCTTTATTTCTTAAGGAATTTAAGATCGATTTATTAAAACCAAAATCTAGAAAACCATTCTCATTATTATTCCCTTTTGATGATTCAAATGGTTGAGATTCAATACCTATTTTTTTATCTAATTTATTTGAATCAAAAGATAATATCTCATCCTTTGGAAATTTTTCATCTGCATTATCAACTGAGTGATTATCTTTTTTTAGCGCCATTTTAAATGCCCAATTATCTTCTGATCAGGCATTCAACAAATATCTAAATAAACTTAAATTGTTGACTAGCCTTACAGAGCCGAATTATTAATCTAACATCTTAAGGTTATAATCTTACTGATTTCTCAAAATAAGATTTAATTTAAATAATAAATATCAAGAAATTTCTTCGCTCTTGTAATTGCAGTATAAAGTAATCTTCTTTCAAAGTTATCTCTACAAAAGATATTTTCATTATCATTTTTTATTTTCTTATTATATTTATTTCTTTTAGATTTTTGCGACCACAAAATGCTTACTTTTTCAGATTCACTTCCTTGAGATTTATGAATGGTAAGAGCTATTGCTGGTACTACATTTTCTAAATTAGAAGGATCAATTAATTCAACAATTTCTTCATTATTATCATTAAATCGTCTAAAAAGATATTTCCTTTCATTTTTTAAGCCTATAAGGACACCGATATCTCCATTTGACAAGCCAAGTTCATTATTGTTTTTAGTGCACATAATTGGAACTCCCTCGTCAAGAGTTTTAAGGTCATATGGTTTTTTCTGACCAAAAATAACTTCATTCAAATATTCAACGCTCCATATACCAGTATTTTTTTCACATAAAATCAAGTGACTTTGCAAATCTAGTAATATCTTTCTCACTAGATTGTTTTCATTAAGCAATAAATTATCAATGCCATCATCAAATATATATTTTTTTTTACTTAAATTTGAAGTTGAATGATTTAATTTATTTAGATAAGTCTTAATTGAATTAAAAAGATTTTGAGGAATATCATTTTCTGTACTTTTTGTAAAAGTAACTTCTTTGGATTTATTATCTTTTTCTAATTCTTTAATCTTTTTATTAAGCAAAGAATCATCATTCTTAAATATTAAACTACTAATTAATTCGATATCTCCACTATTTCTAAAAGTTTTATTTAAATTTACTACACAAGATTTAATTAAACTATTATCAGAATATTCAAATAAATAATTCCAGATCGAACAATTATTAACTGGGGACAATTGATTTTTATCTCCAACTAATATAATTTTGCAGTCCTTCGCCAGTAAACTGAAAACTGATTCAATCAAATCTATATTTACCATTGACATTTCATCAATTATGAAAATATCTATTTCTTTTAGTTTAAATTTCAACTTAAGCGATTTATTTTGAGAATTTAAAATCCATCTATGTAAAGTTTGAAATTCTATTTGATCTAGAAATTCAGTAAATGAAATATTTTTTTGAACATTAAGAGATTCTTTTAGACGAGCTGTAGCTTTTCCAGTTGGAGCGGATATGCCTATATTTAAAAAATTATCAACTTTCAAGAGCTCCAATATCAAATTTATTATTAAAGTTGTTTTGCCTGTTCCTGGACCTCCTTGAAGGAAAACTAAGTTTGAATTCTTAAATATATTTTTAATTTGATCTGTTTTATTATCATCTTCATCACTTATAGAATCTATTAAAACACCAGTATCTATTTTTTTTAAAAAGTAATTAATAACTCTATCTATCTTGCCTGACCATTTTGCTAGAGATAGTTTTCTATCGTCTAAAACAAATGGAGAATTTAGAGAATCTATCAGCCCTAAATCTTTTAAAACTTCTATATGTTTTTTTGGCCAGCCATCCTCTAACAGGTCAAATATTATTGAACAATTATCTATATCAATAATAGTTTCACCATTTTTTTCAAACTCTAATAAAATTTTTATTGTATCTTTTACGAAGTTGCCATATTTTTTCTCATTAAATTTAAAAATACCTAAGATTAAATTAAATACATGATCATATTGGAACTTCTCAATATCAGTAGATGTTTTACTCATTACTAAAAAAGGTTATCTAAATAATTAATTCTGTTTAAAGGTGCTTTGTTAATAAAAATTCCCGGAGATATATCTTTAGAATTTGATTTTTCAAATAATTCAAAATCTGGCAATCCCTTTAAAAACAAATAAATATATCCTCCTAGATGTAGATTTGGTTGATAGTTTTTAAATCTCCACTTTAATAATCTATGTAATGCTAATAAATAAAGATGAGATTGCAATGGATAATGATGTTTTATCATTTCATCTCTCATATTTTCATAGTTATAGTTTCTAGGCAAACAATCACTGTTATCACTTCCAGAAATGAAATTACTTTTCCAATCAATTACCCACCATTTACTATCTTCTAATGTATTACCTACTGGAAAAACACAATCAATACATCCTGAATGAAAGCCTTTATTCATAATTTGTAGATCATTTATTTTTTTTGCATATTCTTCACCAAATTCATATTCCTGATCTAAAAGAAAGCATTTTGATATATCGTGAGAATTTAAATTTCTACCTTGGTAAGAAAAAGTTAAATCATATCTAACCTCTTTAAGTAGGTTTTCACTTGGAATATCAACTAGTTTCTTGTTTTGTAGTTCACTCCCTAAAGATATATTTATAATTCTTAAAATCGCATCTTTTACTTTCAAAGCCAAAGAAGTATCGATTTGATGAAAGTTCAATTCTTCAACAATTAAATCAATTAATTCTTGAGTATTATCGTTTCTAAATTCAAATCTTTCTATTATTTTATGCAAACAAGTCCCAGCAATAGTTCCTTTTGGAAATTCACTTAAGGGGTTTGGATAAGAAAAATAATTAGGATAATTATTTGATTTATTAAAATTAGAATTTGGTTTAATATTGATAATTGATATTTTATCTTCATAATCCTTATATTGATTAATGGCTGCTTCAGTTTTTTTATCTTTTCGTATCCATGAAGAATAACTTGAATAAGAAATTAATTGATCAGAAGTAATTTTTCTAGATATTTTATTATTAATTTTATCTATTTTCCAAAGATTATTATTTAATCCGTTAATTTGATACTTAGCAAAAATTTCTTTAACTTTTTCTTTCTCTATTCTGTCTTCAAAAGTAGACTTATAAATATTAATGTTTTCCAAATTAGAGAGTAAATCATTATTTAAAATATTATTTCTATCTTCTAAATCATTAAAAACTATAAGCTTATATTTGCTCCTTGTAAGGGCTACATAAATTAACCTCTCACTCTCTTTAAATAAATCTATTTCTTCTGTTAATTTAAATTTCTCAACCTTAGCGTAATTATTAGAAATATTAATGTATATGTTTCTATCAATATTTGATTTCCAAATAGGTCCTTTAATTTTATTTGATTTATTAGAAATATTAGAGAGATATGGACATAAGACTATATCAAATTCAAGACCCTTACTACTATGGATAGTTGAAAGATTAATTCCATTTTGATGATTATAATCTTTCGTCAAAAAGTCTTCCCCATTACAAATTCTTAAAGAATGATCTAACTGATTTTTATACCAGTTAAAAACTTTATTGAGATTAAAATCATTATTGATTAATTCTTTTTCAATAATTTCTGAAAGTTGAAATAAATTTGAATTTAAATCTGAATCTCGGATAATCGAGGATGACTTATAATTTAAAAGAAGTTCATTGACAATATTTAAAAACCCTTTTACTCTTAGGTCCTGAGACCAGGAAACACATTTATTAATTAAAATTTCTAACTTATTACTAATTCCATCATCAACTAATTCTTCTAAATCAATTTCTATAAATTTTGAAGCAGCCAACAAAGTTATATTTTTATAAAGCCTAGGATGCAATAAACAATCAATGAAGATAAATAATAGATTACTAGCTTCTGTATCAAAAATATTTTGTTTATTTTGAATTTTACATGGTATATTGAACTGATTTAATTTATTTTTCAAATCTAAGCATTGCGAATTATTTAAGGTAAGAATCGCAATTTTGTTAATATTAATTTCTTTATTATTTAAAATAAAATTAACTATGTAACTAGTTACAAGATCCTCTATATCAATCTCTTTTTTTGAGAATTCTACAATTTCAAATACATCCTTAAATTCCAATTCTGAATTAATATTTTCATTAATTCTAGAGTTTAATTTCCTATAGTTTAGTTTTGATTCTTTAAGTCCATTCTTATAAAGTATATTAATCACTTCCAGTAACTTTTTTGATGATCGATAATTATCCGTAAGACTAAAAACTTCGATTGCTTTAGACCTTGCATCTAAGTAAGTTTCAATATCTCCACCTCGAAATTTGTAGATCGCTTGTTTTGGATCCCCTACACAAAGCAAAAAATGATTTTCTGAATTAAAGAACTTTTGTATTAAATTCCACTGAATATTATCTGTATCTTGAAACTCATCTACTAAGACACATTTAAAGCGATTTTGAATTTGAGATAGAGTACTATTATTACTAATATCTGAATATAGATATGTATTTTCTATTGTCTTTATAAGATCATTGAAGTTAAAAATAGAAAGCCTTTTCTTTAATTCAATTAATTTTAAATAAGCTAATTGGGTAAAGATTCTTACAAATTCGGAATAGATACCTTCTTTTATTTTATAAATTTTATCTTGTAGTAAATTAAATTTTGTAAAATCTATTTTTAAATTATGTTTATTAATTTCTTTAGATATATTTTCTTTATAAAAATATTTAAATAAAAGATCTTCTTTAGAAATATCATGAAGAAGTCTAATGATATCTTTTGAATCAAGCCTTTTGTTAATATCATCAATCCAAGAAATGATTTGATTGAACTTATCATTTCGTGGTTTTGATGCATATATTTGACTTTTACCACCACAGGCCTTAATTAATTTGCCCAACTCAATAAGTTGCAAAAATAATTCTTTACCTTGCTTATTCCATTCAAGACAAAACTCATTCCAATTAAAATACAAAAATTCATTTAAATAACTTGTTATATCAATATTCTTATATCTATTATTTATTTGAATTTTACAAATATTTTCTTGATCTAAATTTTTTAAAATTTCTACAAAAAATGACTTATTGATTCTACTCCCAAACCTAGAACTTATTTTTTTTTGGCTAACTGCTGAAATTAGTTCTGGATGAAGATTTAGAAAATCTTCGATCCACAAATTATCTATTACATCTTTATAAAAATTATCTATATTATTCTCAATGTAGGAATCCTGAGTTAAACCAATTTCAACACTATATTCATCCATAATATTATTACAGAAAGAATGGAATGTAGTTACTTTTAACTTATAAATTTGATTAACAAAATTATCAATTTCAAATATAATTTTTTCCTTAGATTGTTCCTTCTCCTTAAATTTCAGATACCAATCCAGAAGTGTATTATCTATCTCAATTCCATTATAATTTTGCAAAAATAATTTTAATTTATTAAATCTTGAAAGTATTTTATCTCTTAATTCAGAACACGTATTTTTTGTAAAACTTAATAAGAGTATCTCATCTGGTTTAATTTTTTTCTCCAAAACATTTCTTAAAACTATGTGAGCCAAAGTAAAACTTTTGCCAGTTCCTGCGCTTGCTTCTACTAATTTAAACTTATTATCTAATTTGATTTGATTAATATCCATATCTTTATTTGATTAATATTTGACCTCATTTTTATAAAGTAAATAATTTTTAAATTTATTGTTTAAATATTGCTCTTCTAAAACAATCTTGAATTTAATTATCAAAGCCAAACTTATTGATAAACATAAATAATAAATAGATAGCTTTGTTATAAAAAAGCCAACGGAAATAAATAGTAAAGAATAGTACATAGGATGTCGAGTAAATCTATAAATCCCTGTAGTAACGAGATTGCTATTGGTTATAGGTCTTGGGAAAGGGGATAAATTTCTACCTAAGTCTTTAATTGCAAATAACATTATGATGGAAGCGATTATGATAATTAAAATCCCCATAAAATAAGATATATGAGTAACTTGAATTATTTGTTTTTTTGGAAGTAATTCCCATTGAAAAAAGTGGAGAGCAATAATAAAGAACTGTAAAAAAACAAGTATTAGTTCATAAGCAGCTTTTAAAAAAACTTTTAACTTAAATTTAGTCATTATTTATTTCTTTAATGCCTCAATTAGAGGAGCATATAGTCTGAATGATAATTCATCAAAATTACTATTTCCAAAAAAGAAATCTGGTTCTTTTTTATCCCCAAAACAAATTTGCATTTCGATATTATGTCTTTCTCCTTTAGAGAAAGTTTTGTTACCACTCCATCTTTCTGAAAAAGCTTTTTTCTCATTTTTTGCTTTTATTTTTGCTTCTACATATCTATAAGTACTTTCTGGAGGAAGAGGCAAACATTTTTCAGAATAATTCTTAAAAAGATTTATGTAGTCCTCCAAAATTAAATTTGAATCAATTGTTCCTGGTGATTGAATAATTTGAGATTTATATTGATTTTCTGTTCTAAAAATTACTTTAGTCTTTTTTATATTTTTCTTTAAAGAAGAAATAAATAGTAATTTTATCCAAGCCTCTGACAAACGCCTTAAACTTAGTTTCGCATGAATTAATTCAATGACGGTGTCATCAGCAATGAAATATTCTTCTTTATTTGAATTGGATTTAACGTAAATTCTATAAATTTTATTATGTTGACTTAAATGTGCAGAAAGACTACTTACTAACTCTTTAATTTCATTTTGTTTTGCAAAAATACTATTTTTGGGTGTAATAATTCCATTTTCAACCAATTTATCATTAATATTCAAATTTTTTAAATCATCAATAA
The DNA here is from genome assembly GCA_003216835.1 of Prochlorococcus sp. AG-402-K10. Classification (GTDB taxonomy): domain Bacteria; phylum Cyanobacteriota; class Cyanobacteriia; order PCC-6307; family Cyanobiaceae; genus Prochlorococcus_A. Next base: position 87,896 of record QCIF01000001.1, read on the forward strand.
TGTTATCGCCATCAATCTCTAATTCCTGGATTACCTTATTTATTAATTGTGACTTCTGCAAATTGCTTACATACTCCTCATCTGCATGATGCATAAATATTCGCTTGGGAGAGATATTTATTTTATTAAGCCAATAGTTTTGTGGAGTTTTGAACCAATATATTAATTCTGATAATTTGTAATTTTTAATATCGTATTTTTTTTCTTTCCAATCTATATTGTGTATTAACGAATAATGACTTTTAATAAACTTAGAACTATAAAGATCAATAATTTCTTGTTTATTTAAATCATAAGTTTTGATTATTAGTTCTCTTTGGCCTTGGGTTAAAAAACTATCAAAAAAAGAAATTAACTCTTTTATAGGAAAAGAAACATCTAATTTTTTATTGTCTTTATCATTCTTTACCCAAGTAACTATAAATTTCTCTCTACAGGAAATTAACAACTCTAGAAAAAAATATTTTTCTCTTTCAAAAACTGATGGATCACCTAGGTGATATTTATTATTTAATAAATTAATATTTTCATTCTTTGATAATTTGGGATAATAAACACTATTCATGTCAATTAGAAAGATAACCTTATGTGGAATGAGCCTTGCATTCTCAATGTCACTTACTAGAATCTTATTGATACGAGATTGACTTTGATATTGAGCCTTATTTATGCATGAAATTAATATCTCTCTGAAAACATTTAACAAAATAAGATCATCAGTTATTAAAGTTATTGTGTTATTATCAAGAATTCTATTTATTTCACTTATTTCTAAATTGAAATTTGCATTAGAATCAGCAATATTTTTTAATATAAACTTTATCTTTTCAACCCAACTTAAGTAAGAAAAAGATCCCCTAAGCAAATTAATATATTTTTTCAACTGAAGTAATATTTTAACCCATTTATTCAAATCCAAACTTATATTTTTTGGGCTAAATGGTTTCAGATTAAACGTACTTAAATTGTCTTCTTTATCATAAATTAAGCCTAAAATAATTCTATTTATAGACCACTCTAGGGTATTTTTTTCTTCACCTAATCTTTCATTGGCATCTAATCCCCAATGAAAACCTACTTGGGTAAGTAACAAAATAATTTCATCCTTCTCAGTAAAATGAAAATCAAAAATGTTCTGAATTGCTTTTTTAGAAAGAAGATAGTCTATTTTTTCAAGTGAAATTTTCTCATTTGCTATTTCAGTGATTTCAATTAAAAATTTATATATCTCTGAAGAATCATCATTATCCTCATCAATAAAAAAATAAGGTATCTTTTCACCATTAATTAACTCATTATTAAAGATATACCTTAGATAAGGTTTAATTTGATTGGTTTGTGGAGATAAAACAGCAATATCACTATATTTAATATTCTCGGAAGACTCCAGTATTTCTATTATTTTTTTTCTTAAAAATTCTAATTGACTTAATTGATTAAAATGCTCAACAAGTATTATTGAATCATCCTTTTCACTTAATATAAAATTTTTGTTATTATTATCAATTAGTCTTTTTTGTATTTGATTAAGCAGAGAAGAACCATTCTTCTCAGAAAAATTAATTGTTGGATCAATATATATTAAATTATTTTTTAAATTTATATCTTCTTGATAAATATTGTCCTCAATTAATTTCTGAAAATTAGCTCCAAATTTACCAAAAATTTTTTCAATATTTGTATTTTTTAAATTGAATTTACTTTGAAAATCATCAAATTCCAACTCTCCCTCAAGACAATTTATTCTATTCCATAAATCATCTCCTACAGATAATAAATATAAATTTACTTTAGTAAATTTTGAAAGTTCTGAATAAAAATTAATATGAAGTTTAGATAAATTATTATCCGAAATAATATAAATTTGATTTGGTATCTTACCTTGAAATTCTTTAAATTTTCTTAAATTATTTATTACTTCAATCATGTATAAACATGAAGGTTTTTCAGGTATTTTTTTCTCTACTAATTTAAATAAAATAGGTTGCCAAAATTGATTTGACTTTAAATTCTTAAAAAGATTTAGCGAATTTATTTCATATCTACTCCATTCAGCAATCATTTCAGGTCTAAAAATAAGATAATCAATAAAATTATTCGTTATCTTTTTTGTCAGATTATATATATCTCCATCCAGTGTCTTTTTATTATCCAAATATTTATTAATCCAATTGCTAAGTGGCAATGATTCTTTAAAGCTATTTAATTCTTCTAAGGAATCAATAATGCCCCATTTAATTGACTCAAAATTCCATAAGCCCATATCAATTTCAGGAAAAAAATTTGTCAATAATGACTCTGTATAACTTGATATTGTCTTTAATTCGTAAAGAGCACTTATTTGGTTTTTTATGGTTATTTGTTCCCTTAACCACTGACCCAAAAAGTAATTAGGAACAGCTATTTCTAATTGCTCAGTAATAAAAGGGGGACATGTTTTTAATTCTTCTGCTAACAGATCACTAATTACTTCAATTTTGTTTGATTTATAAATATTGAGCAATTTATTAGTTGGTTAGATTACTCAACTTTAAATGGATCAGATATTTCTGCACTAGGACATTCGAATTCCCCCACAGCAACAAACTCTAAACGAAGCTTTAAGAAAGTTATAAATTTTTTATCCTTAGATATAACAGCCGCTGGAAGAGCAGGAATCTTTGCCGTTAAATCATTAAATTGAGTGGTTTTTAAAAAAGATGGATTTTTTAAAAGCCAAAAATCTATTTCTTTATTATTTTCCTTATAATTCCTCTCCCTCTCTTTCAAAATTTCTTCAAGTGGTTCTTCAACTGTTAAAAACTTTTCACTTGCTGCGACGAAGAAATATGTTGTCATTTTGAAATTTAATTTAATTTAATTTAATGAAATAAGGGACTTCATTTCACGAACAGACTTTTCTAAACCTACCGCTAGAGCCCTTGCAACAATACTATGGCCAATGTTTAACTCATTAATATTGTTAATAGATGCAATCTTTTTTACATTTTGGTAATTTAGTCCATGTCCAGCATTAACAACTAGTCCAATATCATTTGCTGAATAAGTAGATTCTATAATTTTTTGGAGTTCTTTATATTGATCCTCTCCATTTAAATCTGCATATTTACCAGTATGTAATTCTATAAAATCAAACCCTATTTCTTTTGAATAATTAATCTGTTCGCTTACTGGATCAATAAATGCACTCACTTTTATATTTGAATCTTTTAAAGATTTAACAAAGTTATTAAGATGTTTTACATTATTTTTGACATCCAAACCTCCCTCTGTTGTAACTTCTTCTCTTTTTTCGGGTACAAGCGTTACATAATCTGGAAGGACCTTTTTAGAAATCTCTAACATTTCTTCTGTAGCAGCCATCTCCAAATTGAGTTTTGTTTTAATAGTTTCTTTAAGCATAAATACATCTCTATCTTGAATGTGTCTTCTATCTTCTCTTAAGTGAACTGTTATTGAATCTGCTCCTCCTAATTCTGCTAAGAAAGCAAATTGAACAGGATCTGGCTCAATTGTCCTCCGAGCCTGCCTGACATTCGCAATATGATCTATATTCACTCCTAAAGTAGCCATAATTTCAAAAGATCTTAGTTTCTGGACAATCTAGTAACCGCCCAATAATAGCCAATTAAAAATTACAAACCTATAAATTATTAATATATAGTAAATTGAACTTGAAGATTAAATCGATAGATATTGGTCATGGAATTAATCCCTTATTGGGTTATATAGCAATGTTTGTTACACAAGATATTGTTATGAATGTTTTTTTTAGTGAAAAGAAAATAATTAAAAATAGTTTTTCTATCCCAAAGAATTCTTCAGTTATTCTTGCCCCTACACATAGATCTAGATGGGATGGATTAGTCCTCACTATGGCTATGGGTAGAAGAGTAACTAAAAAGGATTGTAGGTTTATGGTTACAAAATCTGAAATGAGAGGAATACAAGGTTGGTTTTTAAAGAGATTAGGTTGTTTTTCAATAAATCAATTATCTCCTTCTCTCTCAACATTGCGATATGCAGTAAATCTAATCAAAGAAAAAAAGCAACTTGTTGTTTTCCCGGAAGGAAAGATTAATAAAAATGGAAAAAAACTAGTCCTCAAAGAAGGAGTTTACAGATTAGCAAGATTAGCAACAAAAAAAACAAATTCCATAACAATAATTCCCATTGGCATTGCCTACAACAAAGTTTCCCCTAGATTTAGAGGGAAATTTTCTTTATGCTTTGGTGATCCTTTATTTATTAATGACAATCTAAATTTATCTATTAAAGAATTTAATAACATTTTGCATAAAAAAATGATGAAGGCTGAAAAGATAGCATTAGATAATGTCGGTCGATGAAGCCATAATCAGTTACTATTAAATTTAATGAATCACAAGAATATGAGATTTTTAAAATTCATCCCAGTTTTTTTTGTATTTTTTGGAATTTTGCCCTTAACAGGTTGCTCTAATTCCGAAAATAAAGATTTAAGAAATAATAAGGTTATTTCAAGTGATAATAAAAAGCCTTCAATCGAAAGTAAAGATGCAAAAAAGTATAAGATTCTATCAAATAGTAATAAAAACCTTACAATTGCTAATGTAAAAGCTTATTTAAAAGAGGGAGATAACTTAATAGCAAATGGTGATTTCGAGAAAGCTAAAACAAATTATGACCTCGCAAGGAATCTAGCTAAACAACTTTCAGGATTTTATAGAGATCTGAATGGTTCATTTAGAGGTTTAGATGCCAGAATCCCATTAGAAATGGAGAAGAAAGGAAGAGAATCCATAAAAGCCTGGGCAGAATCTAATGCAAGATTATCTGCCCTTTATACAAGAAAACAGCAACCCGAAGTAGCAGTACCATTACTTGTTGAAATAATTAGATTAATGTCTCCTAATAGCCCACAAGGTAAAGAAGCATATGATAGTTTACTTAAACTAGGCTTTGTTAATACATCTTATAAAGGTTTTTAGAATATATATCATGATTACAAAAACAGAAGTTATAAACTTAATTACTAGAAAAATACCAAACTCGGAAGTTTTGGTTGAGAATTTAAAAGGTAATGATCATTTACAAGTAACTGTAATCTCTTCTGAATTTAATGGATTATCATTAGTTAAACAACATCAGCTAGTTTATTCTGCTCTAAAAGAAGAATTAGCCTCAGAGGCTATTCATGCACTTGCATTAAAAACAGAAACACCTAATTAATTATGCAAAATTCAACTAAAGATAAAATTCAAAATTTAATTGAATCTAATCCACTTATGGTTTTCATGAAAGGAACTAAATTAATGCCTCAATGCGGGTTTTCCAACAATGTGGTCCAAATCCTTAACTCTTTGGGAGTCGAATTTAATACATTTGATGTCTTAAGCGATTACGAAATAAGAGAGGGAATTAAAGAATATTCAAATTGGCCCACAATACCTCAAGTTTATTTAAAAGGAGAATTTCTAGGGGGCTCAGACATTCTGATCGAAATGTACAATTCTGGAACTTTAAAGGAAAAAATAGAAATTGAATTAGCCTCTTAAAACAATTAGTAAGTATAAATACTGACATTAGTTAATAAAAATTAATATTTTAAAACTTTTTTTTATCAAAAAATCCTTTATTTTCATCTCCCTCTGGATCAATAAAACTTGAGGGATCTAGTATCCATCTTTCTATTAATCTTTCTAATTTCTCCTGATCTCTTTGCTCTAAACTATTGCAATTCCTTAAGGCTTGGAGATAACCGTCGCTATATAATTTGAGATCTGATGGCGTATGGAAACGAGTAACCAAGTCTTGGCAACTATCGCAAATTGATTGAAAATGACGAATTGCTTTTGGATTTTCAAATGATGTCATAATTCGATAAAATCTTATTTTTATTTAGCATTTGTTATACCTTATTAAGGATGATAAAAAATTGCCTGGCCCAACAGTAATTAAGTAAGAATGCAATCAACTGAGCAAATCTTAGCTTCAACTCCTGGCAGTTCTCAATTGCCTTCTAGCTCTCAAACTCCTTCGAGAGTTCTTGTTGTTGAACCTCACCCCACACTAAGAACTGTATTAGTCCAAAGACTTCGTCAAGATGGTCATCTAGCTGCTGCGGTTGGATCCGCTGCAGAAGCAGTTGATTTATGCAGGGAACAGTCACCTGACTTACTGGTAAGTGCAGAGATCCTTGAACAAAATACGGCTATGAGGTTGGCTCATCAACTTGGATGTGCAGTTATTGTTCTAACTGCAAGATCCGGTGTTGAAGCATTAGTGAATTTGTTAGACGAAGGAGCGGATGATGTCCTTAGAAAACCTTTTGGTCTAGAAGAGTTAGCAGCGAGATGCAGAACTCTCTTGAAAAGAGGGAGAATAGGGTTGCAAGAAAAAGTTGAAGTTGGCCCATTAGAAGTTCATCTACTTTTAAGACAAGTTACCCTCAGCGAAAAGCCCGTAGAATTAAGCCCAAGAGAGTTTGCATTACTTTGCGCTCTACTTATGCCTCCAGGTATGGTAAGGAGCCGTCAAGAGCTGTTAAGGATGGCATGGCCTCCATTCAGCGGAGGGCCAAGATCAGTAGATACTCAAGTGCTCACATTACGAAGAAAACTAGAGCAGGCAGGCTTGGGTGAAGGCGGAGGAATAACTACGGTAAGGCAACAAGGCTATAGATTTAGCATAGATAATATCTAGATTAAGAAGGCAATAAGCTCACCAACAATCATTAATAAAGAAAGTAATGTTAGCAACCTATATGTCCACAAAGGAGAAATATATGAAATACCTTCAACATTAAGCCCAGTTTTTTTAGAAATTAAGAATAGAAATTCCTCGAAATTCTCCAACCTTTGAGGTAAAAGAAAATTTTCATCTTTATTAGTAACGAAGTAATATACCTTACTCCCCTGGCTAGTGGGCAAAGCTTTGATGAACTTTATATCTGTCCAACAAATTTCCCAATTTTTTTTTCCAAAGGTTTTAGAAAGGAAGCTAGATTTATATGTGATTTTCTGATTACTAGTTTCTACATAATCATTTGTGATATTAACAATTGAAAATAGTCCCAAGACAAATAATATTAATGAAATTATTTTGAATTCTTCATTTGAAATGAATGGCAGAGGGATTGTAAGTGCTAAATATAATGAAATCAATGAAGTTTTTACAACTAAAAGATTATTAAACTTTTCTATCATCTTTTTTAAACTGGACTAGTCCGGCAACTTAAATCTATTGATATTTAGTTTTGAGCCTATTTTATGAGCGCAAGCATAACCACTAAAAGCGACTGCATTTAGACCTTGACCAGGGAAACATGAATCCCCTACGCAATAGAGGTTTTTAATATTGGTAGTATTAAATGGCATAGGAAGAAGACCAAGTAACTTTTTATTAGGAATTGGTCCATAGCTACCTTGAAATCGTCCAAGAAACTTTCTATGAGTTTTAGGAGTCCCAACTTCTTTATGATCAATATTTTGGTCAAGATTAGGAATTATTTTAGAAATCTTTTCTATAAGAAATAAAAAATAATTTTCTTTCTTAAGAAGATATTCTTTCCTTGATAGGTTTTCCCATTCATTTATTGATGATGGAGTAAATGCATGGATAATATGTTTGTCTTCTGGAGCTAAAGAGGCATCTAGCAAGGTAGGGATAGAAATAAAAATGACACCTTTTTCATTCTCTAATTCATCCCAATTCTCAACAATAATATGATGACAATTAAAGTTTCTACTTATTAAGCTTTTTTCAACGCCAAGATGAATTGAGACAAAAGAAGGGGAAGGTTTATAAGTTTCGGACCACTTATATTCACTTTTAGGTACATATTTTTTATCAATTAATCCTTTGTTATTATTAAGTCCAAAAGTATCCCATCTAGTTGAATTTGATACGATAATATTTGAGTAAATTTCTTCTCCATTTGATAGCTTTACTCCTATTGCCTTTTCATTTTTTAAAAGTATTTCAGTCACATTTGCTTTATAACGAATCTTACTTCCTAAATCTTCAATTCCAGAAACTAACTTCTCTGCTATCTTTCCCACTCCACCTTTTGGATAATTTATACCTCCAGCATGTCTATCAGTAAAAACCATTCCTGCATTTATCATAGGAGTTTTCAGAGCTGGCATTACTGACCAACAAAAACATTCAATATCAATAAATTTTAAAAGTTCTGTATCCTTAATAAACTTTCTTGCAACATCTCCTGCATTTATTGGCAACCATCTAGCTAAGCCTAAACAGGATAGTGGGGCTTTTAAGAAAACCTTAAAAAGATAGCTAGGATCTTCTATGGATAATAATGGCATAGAATCTAAACAATTAAAGACCTTTGCACAAGTTCCATAAAATTTCCTTATCCCTTCTTTTTCTTTAGGGAAACGATCTGATAATTTTCTAATAAATTCTTCATATTCCCTATCAACAGAAATACTAAAATTGTTTGGCAAATGATACTCAAGTTGAACAGGGTCCGGAATAGTTTCACATTTCTCATTTACATCTTTTAGAGCACGAGTTAATAAATTTGTATATCCTTTTTCTCCAAAACCAAAGATCATTGATGCCCCAACATCAAATGTATAACCTTTTCTCTTAAAAGAACCCCCACTCCCTCCAGGAATAATATATTTTTCCAAAACTAGAACTTTTGCTCCCTTAGCAGCTAATTGTGATGCTGTTACTAATCCTCCTATTCCAGAGCCAATAATAATTGCATCAAAATTTTCTTTATTAGATATCATTTTAAATCTTTAAATAATTCATTTTAATTAATCTAAACAGATAAATGAACTTTTTTAAAAGATTTATCCAATACTTTTTTAAACTCATGTAATACCTCAAGAGATCTCTCTTGATAAGCTTTGTATCTTAATTTTTTCTCTTTTATTTTATTATTTAATTCTGGTACCAAGCCAAATGAAGCCGGCATTGGTTGAAACTTATTTTTCTTCTGATTTGACATCATTTCATTCTTATTACTAATGAAGTTCATTAAAGAACCAATAATTGATTCGTTAGGGAAAGTTACTGGACTTTTATTTTTTGCTAATAAGGAAGCATTTATTCCTGCCAACAAACCTCCTGCAGCGGCTGCAGCATAGCCCTCGGTACCTGTTATTTGGCCAGCCGCTAGAAGAGTTTCTCTTTTCAAGAATTGAAGTGTTGGCAAAAGTAATTTAGGGGATTCTAAAAAAGTATTTCTATGCATTACTCCAAAACGTACGAAATCAGCTTTTTCTAAACCCGGAATCATTCTAAATATTCTTTTTTGTTCTGACCATTTGAGATTAGTTTGAAAACCAACCATATTTAGTAATTTCCCTTCAATATCTTCTTTTCTTAATTGAACAATTGCATGTGGCCTTTTTTTTAATCTATTTTCTCTATCAAATAAATCTCCCCATTCTGGATTCCACAAACCAATTGATTTCAGAGGACCATATCTCATTGTATCAATACCTCTTCTAGCTATCTCTTCAATGGGTAAGCAAGCTTCGAAAAAATTTGCAGATTCTTTTTCAAAATCTTTTAAGTTAGCTTGCTCTCCTTCAATCAGTTGGGTCCTAAAATTCAAGTAATCTTTTTTATTCATAGGGCAATTAAAGTATGCCGGATCGCCTTTATCGTATCTACTTGCCTTAAAAGCAATATCAAAGTTTATTGAGTCACCATAAATAATTGGACTTGCCGCATCAAAAAAATGGCACGAATCAATACCAGTAAATTTTCTTATTTGAACAGCAAGTTCGTTTGAAGTTAGTGGACCTGTGGCAATTATGCTAATTGTTTCTTTATTTGGAAGATCTAATTGTTCAATTCTCTTTATTTCAATTAGAGGATGAGCTGATAAAGTCTCTGTCAGGAAATTACTGAATTTAGATCTATCTACAGCCAAAGCACCCCCAGCAGGAACTGAAAATTGATCAGCAGTTTTAATAATCAAAGAATTAAAAGTTCTTAACTCTTCTTGCAACAGTCCTGAGGCTCTATCTGGACTTAAAGCTCCAAAACTATTACTGCACACCAATTCTCCAAATTCTCCAGTGTGATGTGCTGGAGTTGACAAGGAGGGTCGCATTTCAATTAATTTAACTGATATCCCAGCATTAGCTATTTGCCATGCAGCTTCGCTACCTGCAAGGCCAGCTCCAATTACAATTACCTCTTTGTCAAACAATTAAATAATTAAATTATTATTTAATTTTTTTATTTAAGTCCAGCCCTTTTATTTACATCAAGCCCAATGAAAAGCGCCCATATAGCAGCAGCGAATATTGGTAATAAAACAATAGAGAGTCTTAACATTTTTTTTAAATAGTGTTATTTAATAAATATATTACCTTTTAACTGCAAATAAAGAGAGAATTTTTAATTTTTTATTTCATAAGTTAAGAATTGTATTTCAATTGTTCAAGTTAGGATAATAAGTTGTTTTTTTTACCTTAAAAAGGGATAATTTTTAATGTACTCAATTTTACGAAATGGGTCGCTAGCTCAGCGGTAGAGCATCCGGCTTTTAACCGGCTGGTCCTGAGTTCGAATCTCAGGCGACCCACATTTAAATAAATTGAGTTCATTATTAGAAATTAATTAAAAATAATAAGCTAAAGATACAGTCAATTAAAATCTTATTTAATAATGCGAACTGAAATTTTTTGATTATCTTTCCAGAATGCAGAAGATAATTTTTTACGACAAATCAATTTTGCAAATATTAAAACAAAGCAAATTTATATAGTTTTTATCAAGTTTATTTATAAAAAGAAAAGAGATAATCGGTCAATAATCCGCTTAAAATTTGGAGATAAAGTTACAGCATTGAATTGAATATCAAAGTAGCACTAACAAATGAAGAATTAATTGAATTACATTCATAAAAAAGATTACTAAAAAGAGAATAAATAAACATATTTGTGTCATATCTGTTAAAAAATTAGCTAAATAAAGATAAAAGCCTGAAATTTAATAAAGAACTTTAAAATACTTCACAAAGCTTCATAAAACCTGTTACAATCATTTACATAGTTTATTTCTCTTATTATGACTCCTGAAGCAGAACGTTTTAATGGTTGGGCGGCAATGTTAGGTTTCGTTGCAGCTGTTGGCTCATATGTCACTACTGGACAAATTATTCCCGGTTGGTTCTAAGTATTTATCACTGAAAATACTGAAAGCGGTGGTTTAAAATATATATAGTTTTGACCCACCGAAACAAAATTAATAGCAATTACAAAGGTCCTCCTGAGGATTTGGCAAAGCAAATGTTCGCTAGGTCATGATAGTAATAATTGCTTTAAGTACTGCGTATATATCAACTGGTAAAACAATTCCTGGATCTTAAAAAAAAAGATTATTGATTTATTTCTTATATAAAAAATATAAACTTTTTATTTATTTAAGTAATTATCAATTCTTTTTTTTTTACAAGAGTACGAATCTAATTATTAGAAACAATATACAATAAAAAAATCAATCATAATGTTTTTTTATTGTATATTTATGCATTTCTAGATTTATTATATTTAATTAATGGAATAAAAACTCTTTTTTATTCGAGATGAATCTTTATCAAGGGTATCTAAGCATGTTGAACATAACAAATGTCCTTTTTTTATCCAAAATGTTTTAGTTGATCTTTCTATATCCTTTTTACAAATTAGACATTTAAATATTGGAGTCATTTGGATAATTAGATTAAAGAATTATTTTACTAATAATTTATATAATTATTTTTACTGTGCATTACCAAACTTTAAAAATAAATTCAAAAAATATAGATTAAGTTTATAAATAATAAAGTTTTAAGAAAGTAATTACATAAGTAGAAAATTATCTATCAAATTACGAGATAAAGGTTCTTCCAGGTAGGGTAATATTAGAAACAAAAAATAATTCAAAAAAAAAAAAGAGACCTACCTATAGGCAGGTCTTATAAAAGTGTGTAAGATTTTCTAAACTAAATTTAGAGAAAGCGATTAAATCTTAGAATTTAAATGTTGCCTCTAAACCTACTGCTGTTCTGTCTATCCAAGTAGTACCAGCATCATCAGGCATTGCGAAAGCGAAGCCTCCGGTTACTTCCATAGAATCGTTTACATCGTATGTGTAATAGATTTCTGCAAATTCTCCAAGAGGATCAGCGTTACCATTAGAAGCCCAGAATTCTGAAGACTTAATTGCTGCAGATAAGACACCGTTACCAGTTTGATGGTCAACTCCGAGGTGGAGTTCATTAATGTCTTGAGTACCTGTTCCTGTAACGGTTATATCAATAGTTCCATATGTGGCACTAAATGTTGTTGTACCATCATTAGGTGTCCAGTAACCTCCAAGGGTAAAAGTGTTAGCTTCGATTTCAGACCATCCTGTACCTGTACAAGTATTTAAGCCTGTATAAAAGGTACAAGCCTCATCTGCATCAACATAGACAAGACCTAATCCATAATTTTCTGCGTCATAACCAGCTGATACAGTTAGTACATCATTTCCCTCTTTTGTAAGAAAACCACTACTAGAGCTTCCACTTAGACCAATAATACTTGCTGAAGCATTCCAGCCATTATCCCAAGTACGAGCAACCGCTACTCCAGTTCCAGTAACACCCATATCCCAAGAGAAATTTGCACTTGTCATACCACCGGCCTGACCTGCCATCACGAACCTATCAGAGTACTTAGAAGTACTAGTTGGCATGAAATCATCATTATCTAATTTAGGTCCAAAAGCTAATTCATACTCTCCTAAAGGCATCGCATAATACAAAGAGTCAACAGTTAATGTATCTCCTTGAGCATTAGAGTTATCTGTAACAAAATCAACTGTGCCAAATACACCGTTTCCAGCTTCAATTCCGACATAAAGATTATCCTCTCCTGTAAAAGAAGTGTTCAAATCAAGATCGTAAGCGTAAGTAGATGTAAGTGCTTCAGTAGTACCAGAATTCTCAGTAGAACCAATTTGGAAATGAGCTGAACCGCTTAATGTTGTTGTTTCTGAGAATGAACCATCATGGCTGTGTCTATTACCTAGTCCTTCTCCACCAGCGATTAAAGTACCTTCAATTGATTCTTCATCATTATCAAAAGAATTAGCAAATTCAATACTATCTACATCAGAGTAGTTTGAAACGTCATTGAGATTTATCTCAGTTGCATTAGCAGCTAAAGGAGCTAACAAGCCTAATGCAGTAGGCGCTAAAAGCAAGCTTTTAAAAAGCTTCATAAAATTCCTCACACAGAATATTCATATTAATAATAACAAAAAACTTAAATAAAGTAAGTTTTGACTGGACAAATCATGCACAGGCACATATTCAGAAAAAAAAAAGACCTACCAATAGGTAGGTCTTTTTAACGTGTGTAAGATATTTCTAAATTAAATTAATAAAATTAGAAGCTGAATGAAGTCTTAACTAAGATACCTGTTTGGTCAGCAGCAGTGCCAGCCATTTCTTTGGTGTATATGACAGGAGTAATTGTCATACCGTCGTTAACAGGGTAGTTGTAGAAAACTTCATACATAGCAGTTTCTTCTTCGCCATCTGTGATAGCACCTGTACTACCTAATGCAACACCAAGTGTTCCTGGACCAACTTCATCCCACTGAAGACCAACAAAATATTGTGTTGAATCTTTAGCTGTTGTTGGATCACCCCATTCATAACCAAAACTTATTGAAGGTGCAGAACCACTTGATTCTGGAGTCCAGTAAGCGTTAAGTCCCATGAATGTAGTGTCATCAGTTCCTTCAACGCTTGCATAAGTTAAAGATGCACCGTAAGTTTCGTCGGTATATGTAAGCTGAGCACCGTAAGAATCATTTCCTTCTTTAGTAGATAAACCGCTAGTAGAAGAACCGTTTCCTGTATAACCAAGAGCAGCAGTAAATCCATTACCGATGTCAAAGCTTGCACCAGCAGCAGTTCCAGCGCCTGCGTCTAGGGCTGAAGAAGCAAGTCCACAGTCATCCATTGTGTCTGTAGGTGAGCCGTACACACAAGCTGTATTGTAAAGAGAACTACCATCTACGCTGTCACCAACGAAGAGAGTTGTCTTGTCACCAACAGGGAAAGTATAAGAAATACCGTCAACAATAAGGCCGTCGCCATTATCATTAAGATCTAACTCATCAAAAGTCAGAAATGTTGTGGTAGAAGTAGATCCGGCATTACCAGCATCAATAGATACGTCTAATGAATCTTCACCAGTAAAACTTGAGTTTAGATCCATTTGGAAACTATATGCAGCTGAAAGCTGCTCTTCGCCGTGTCTATTCTCCATAGAACCGATTACGAAGTCTGCATTAAATGATGCAGTTGTTGTTTCTGAGAAAGAACCAGCTTCAAAATTATTGATTCTTGTTTCTAAGCCATCTACACGGCTATTAGTAATAGCAAGCTGTTCAGAATTGAATTCGCTGATGCTCTTAACTTCTTTTGATGAAGAATAGTCAGTAAAGTCAGCGATGTTAAGCTCATTAGCTGTTGCAGACATAGGAGCAAGAAGTCCTAATGCAGCAGGAGCTACAAGCAAGCTTTTAAAAAGCTTCATAAATTTCCTCACACGAAATTATAAGTACACCCTTAATATAGTGTATTTACCAACACTAAATCAAGTATAAATTGCTACTTTTTTATTTTTTGTGCCAGTTTTATATCCTGTACAATTAAAATTCTCAATATATAATGAGATGAATAACTTCTGTATTATTGATTAGTAATTTATCATTTTAAAAATTTTTTTATTAAGATCAATCTAGCTTTTTAGCAATTTTAAAGGATACCTCCTTAGTCTTATATTTCTTTCGTTTATTACCTCCTATAGTGTCCACATACCATCCAGAGGCTAATCTAGTATCAATTTCTTCGTAACTTTCATTACGATTCAATTTTTTCAGAGATTTCTTTTTATAGTCCATTTTTATTTATTAGGATGAAAACCCTTTTTATGAATATAGCATTAAAAAAAAAATCAACTCAATATATATAAAATTAAAAATTTATAGAAATTAATCTTAAATTCAAAATAATAAAGTTTAAATTTTCTTCAATTCTTTAGAAAAAAGAAAAATAAGCAAGTTTTAACCTCAACAAAAAAAATTATTAGTTATATTTTTTGAAAATTAATTAACCTGAGGAGCACAAGGTAAAATGACTCAATTTAATTTAATAGTGAATTCTTTACCGAGGGATTTACTAGAATTTACATTTTTTATAATAGTAGGATTTACTGCCGGATCTATAGGATTGATATAAGAAAAACTATATTAATGTTATAAAACTGAAAATTCACTCTTTAATATTTGAGAAATTATCTAATACTAAATCATATGGTGGTAATAAATTCAAACCAAAAAAAATCTTTTAGATATTTTGCGATTTAGTCTTTTATTAAGTTCTTTAATGAACTATGATCTTATTAACGGGGCGTGGCGCAGCTTGGTAGCGCGGGTGCTTTGGGAGCACTAGGTCGCAGGTTCGAATCCTGTCGCCCCGATCAGTTATACCAATGGATTATAAATATTTGAGTTAGTCTTATATTGAGAAAGGGTAGCTCTAGGGGTAGCTAGGGTTATGTACTTTGTATATACTTGTGCCTTACTTTTCTCCTATATATAGACAAGAAATAATCTAAATATCAATAATTCCAGAGTTCTCTCCTTCTAATAGGCGCAAGTAATAAGCATCTCAATTGAGAGATTAGTGTATACATATCAAAATAACTTGATATTGATATGTTCTTATTCTTTATTTTCCCTCATTAGTTAGATGATATAAATGATATATATATATTCCTACTTACTTCATGAGCATTTTTAAGAAAGTTCTCATTGGATCTTCTCTGTTTGCTTTAACAGCTTGTGGTTCACCCGCCGTTAGATTAAGTGGTGCAGGAGCCACATTTCCTTCAAAAGTCTATACAAGATGGTTTTCTGATTATGCCAAATCTGGAGGGACAAAAGTTAATTATCAGGCAGTAGGGTCAGGTTCCGGCAGAAAGGCTTTTATTGATGAAACTGTAAATTTTGGAGCTTCAGATGATCCCATGAAAGATTCTGATATAAAAAAAGTTACTAGAGGACTTGTTCAAATACCTATGGTGGGTGGAACTATTGCTTTTGGATATAACTATGATTGCGATCTGAAATTAACACAAGAGCAGGCTGTTCGAGTTGCAATGGGAATGATTAAAAATTGGAAGGAATTAGGATGTAAGTCAGGCAAATTAACTTGGGCACATCGTTCCGACGGTTCAGGTACCACTAAAGCTTTTACCAATTCTATGGAGGCTTTTTCTAAAACTTGGAATTTAGGTACTGGTAAATCTGTTAAATGGCCTTCGGGAGTTGGAGCAAAAGGTAATTCTGGGGTAGCGGGTGTTATACAAAATACGCCCGGAGCAATTGGTTATGTTAATCAATCATATATAAAAGGAAATGTTAGAGCAGCAGCTTTACAAAATCGTTCAGGTCAGTTCATTGTCCCAAGTTTAGAATCTGGTGCAATAGCTTTAAACGGAATTAGGCTTGATGAAAACTTAGCTGGTATAAATCCTAACCCTAAAGCTAAAGGAGCTTATCCAATAGCAACATTAACTTGGATACTTGCTTATGAAACAGGTAATGGGAGGAATACTGAGGCAATTAAAAATACATTCTATACATTGCTCAGCGATGAATATCAATCCAAAGCTCCTGCGCTAGGTTTCGTTCCTTTGAAAGGGGAAATTCTCAAAAAATCAATTGATGCTGTTGGAAGAATAGGTAGGTAATTTAGAACTAACAAGCCAAGTAAGAAGGAATATCTTTATCCATTAAAAAAGATGGTTTTATCACTCCAATTTTATATCTACTTTCCTAAAAAACTATCAATTAACCGAACTAGTTAAAACAGGGCACTATGTCGTGGAGGGGGTAGCTAGGGGGGTAGCTAAGGTTACGTATTAACTATATACTTGTACGTACTTTGTGCAATATGCTGTCTCAAACTCGTTCCACTAACATCAATAGAATCTAGTTATAGCAAGGGAATATTGGATAATCTCAAATTAACAAAGGAGTGCTTTGGGAGCACTAGGTCGCAGGTTCGAATCCTGTCGCCCCGATTGGGTTTTCAGCGAATGACAAAATAGCTAGTGCGAAACTGGTGCGAAAATATTTGAACATTACAGTACAAAAAATATAATCAGAAATCGTTTTCGCACGTCTTTTATATATATAGAAAATTTATGTTGAAAAACTCCAAATCCGTGTAATCATAAGAGTTAACAGACGGATGCAGTAGAACAAAAACGCACCTCGTTTCTAGTCTGTCTTCCTATGTGACTCTATAAGTACGAGTCGGTGTTTTTATCCCAAGTAAGTTTCTTTTATGGCAAATAACAGACCTCCATATATAAAAGGTAAGAAAGTTACCGCCCCTAATATGACTAGGCACGACTCTTATGGTTGTGCATTGGACTTGATTGCTTTCACAAATAATGGTGAAGCAAGTATTAATTGGGAAGGAAACATGGAGAACGATACTGTTTATTTGGCATATCAAGAGCTGAAGGGAAATAAAACGCTAAGCCATGAGCTTAAAAAACAATACCGATCTTCAGCGAAGATCAATCCGACTAAATACGTCCCCGCCTGTTAAAGAAAGGGTTTTTACTGAACAAGCACAACAACTTTTAGGAGTTGGCAGAACTTTCCTAATGGAAAAGAAGGCCAATGGCGAATTTCTAGTTGGAGTGCATTGGGTTTATTCATCAGGACGACCAAAAAGTCGCATTTTATGGGATATCCCTGCAATACAGCAATGGCAAGAAGATCAAAGTAAGAAAAACTTTGAAGCTGCTGAAAAAGCTGCTGCTGATATAGAAACCTTCGCAGAAATGGGGGTTGCTTAAGTGACAGATTTTGACTTTGGCGAATTTATTAGCCTTGAACAAATTGGAGCTGCAAATAAGTTGCTTAGTTTATCCCTAAATACTCAGGATTTACCTTCTGACTTTTTGATGATGAACACAGGGCATTCTTATTACCATCAATACCAGAAATGGCTTGCTAAGTATGAGCTAGCCATACATTGCATTACTGGTCTGGAACTATATATGTGTGAGGAGTTAGCTCAAAGATCTATCGAAAATTATATTACTGATGTTTATAGAGAAGAATTAACGAGGAGCCTAGATAATGACAAATAAAAAAAGCCCTGACCCCAATCAAGACTTTTCTAATATTTCTATAATAACTGCCGATCAAATAAAGGCAGAATCACAGAAATTAATAGAAGATTATTGTAATTTTTTCCAAAAAAATCCTGATGAAGCAATGGCTGCTCTAGTGCAAGATGTATGCGTACATTCGACAGTATTAGCACAGTTACAGCAGGCAATTTTAGTTAAGAATGGGCAACTCCAAAAGGTTATTGATAACCAACAAAAGGTTATTCAAAAACTAGAGGATGCTGCAAAGGTAAGAACTTCTCAAATCAGTAAAAGACTTGAAAAGTTAGAAGGTTATCAAGAAAGAGGAATGTGAGGTTATGCAATATTCATCAAGAAAGAACCCTTGTCCAGTATGTGGACGCAATAAGGATTCCGATTGCCGTTGGAATGACGAGGTTATGTTTTGCCATGTTGGAACAAACTTCGCACCTCCTTCACATTTAAAAGTTGGAGAAACTTTAGTTGTTAATGGTATTGAGTGGGCATTAGTTAAAACTGATGCGGGTCACTCTGGAAGGGCTCATGTTTTTAAACCGCACCGACCACTAGAAAAAAGTTTTAATTATTCTCCTCACATATATAAGGAGACAAAAGCTAAAAAAGACGAACTTTTTAGGATTGCTGTTGGTGCGTTTGAAGATTATTTAAAAGTTAGTAAAGCAGCTCTTGGGTGTAATTTTCAGCAATGCACTTTAGAGGAACTTAGAGAATATAAAAAGTTAATCGAAAGGGCAGTAGAAGAAGGAAAAGAAATTAGGCAAATAATGTTAGATATGCAGCGAAATGATAAAAGGTACAGCGACTACATAGAGCTAATAGATCAAAGAAATAAAGAAATTAACAACTTAAAAAACGAAGCCGACAATTTTTGTTGGGCACATCTTGGAGAAATCGAATGACAATGAAGCATCTAGATTATGACTTGCCTCCAGAAGATCAGGCGAAGACATTAAAGCTATTACATAAAGATGTTTTAGCTCCTGATTCTATTGAAAGTAAGTTAGACACTATAGAAATAGAAGTTTTTAAACTATTTCAGCCAGAGTGCAAGATTAAACCTCTAGACAGAATCATTCACATGAGAGATTTTTGTCAGAAAAAAGGTTTAAAACTTACTGATACTGAGATAAGGCAGAAAATTTGGCAGGGCAGAAGGCTTATGGAGGGAGCTGTAGAAAGTTATAAAACTAATCAATGGATAGATTGTCCAGAAGAAACTTGGGCATGGGAAGGAATTATTATGAGTGCTGATGCTAATTTGCTGATATCACTCCCAAAATGCGGAAAAACTACATTAATAATTGATCTTATTGCTTCGTGGTCTAGAGGTAATGACGAGTTTTTAGGACAAAAACTAATTGGTAAATGTCCTAATGTTGTGATCGTAGGAACTGACATGACAACAAGTCGTTGGATGCCTTTACTTTATAGATTTGGATTGGCTGAAAAAGGCTCTACAAAATATAAATGTCTTGAGCCGATCGTAGAATTATTTGCAGCAAATAACCCTTTGCACCTAACGCAAGAAGGTTTAGAAAGAATTGCTGAAGTAGCTAGAAACAATAAGGGAGCATTATTTCTTTTTGATAGTTTTGCCAAGTTAGTTGCTCCTCTAGGACTTAAAGAATCTTCTGAGGATATAGCCCATCCTTTGGCAGATTTACAAGAAGTACTAGCTCCTTATCAATGCACTTCTATAATTATCCATCACTCAGGAAAGACTAAAGAAGATAGTCCAGTACTAGCCTCTAGAGGGTCTACTGCGTTAACTGCTGCGGTTAGTCAGATTATTAGCCTTAGTTGGTTTAAAAGGGAAGAGGACAGGCAAGATAAAAGAATATTGATGAGAACGCAAGGCAGGGCTGAAGATGTACAACTTTTAATGAGTCAAGACACTTCTGGTTGGATGTTGGAAGGTAATGTAGCTGACGAAGTAAAAAAAGAAGAATATAGTAAAAAATTAGATAAATTAACTGATAATCAGGCTGACGTTTTGGAATATGTCCAATCTGTTAATGGTCTGGAGGTTACTGCTGCTGATGTACAAAATGAGTTAAATATAGCCACAAGATCAGGAGTGAGAATATTGCAGGCTTTAAGTAAAAAAGGCTTTTTAATACAAAATAAGTCCACTAATCCAGAATCTAGAGGCTCAGTTTTAACTTTTAAAATTAAACCTCTTTGAGGTCTGTGAGGCCATGTGTTTTGTGAGGTTAGTGAGGGCAGTTTTATATCTAACCGCACAAACCTCACTAACTGCATGGTGCACAAACCTCATTAGGGTTAACTAACTGCACAAACCTCACAAACCTCATTAATTAATATTTAGTAAATAAGATTATGTTACGAAATTGTAATATTTAATTAGAGGCAAATAGGCTGTAATTAGTGCAATTTAAGGCTTTTTAGAGGACATTTAATGTTAATAGAAACAATATAAAAACAAATACAGATAAGACGTTAATTACACCAGTTAAATATCAACTAATAGACAGTAATTTAGCTCAAAATTATATAAGTTAAATAAAAAATATTATGCGTAGACCGCATAAACCAGAGAACGAAACATCTAAACGACTTAAGTCAGAGGATGCTTTGCAATCTGCACAATATCGGAGATACCTCCGAGAAACATTAGAGGATTTACATGGCCACTACAGAGACTAAACCTTATTTTCGTTTCCTTAGTATCGAAGACGAGGAAATTAAAGACGACATTCTGACAATGAGTGTCTCCTCTGAATATCCTGTAAAACGAGGATTCGGAGAAGAAATACTAGAACATTCTCCAGAGGCAATCGATTTAAAGAGATTTAATGACAATGCACCCATACTCTGGAGCCATAATGTTTCTGAGCAAGTTGGAGTTATAGAACGAGCTTATTTAGTAGATAAAAAATTAAAAGTAGATATGCGTTTTGGTAATTCTGCCAAAGCCAAAGAAATAGAGGCTGATGTTCGTCAAAAAATAATTCGTAATGTCTCGATCGGATATGCAGTTCACGAAATGGAAGAAAGAGAAGGCTCTTTTGTTGCGACAAGATGGGAGCCGTTAGAGGCCTCATTTGTCTCGGTCGCAAGTGACCCCAATGTTGGAGTCCACCGCTCAATTCAAAACACTATTCCTACTAAACAAATGGATTCAACTAACACTCAAGCAATTTCTACTATTAACAATGGTTGGGATGAGTACCAAAGAGAAGCTGATCAGTTTTCTATTGTTAATGCAATTAAAGCTCAAGCCTCTGGAGATTGGTCACAAGCAGGCCGTGAAAGAGAAATTGGCCAAGAATTATGTAGAAAACACGGCCAAAGAACAGCGACAGGAATTTTAGTTCCAAATCAATCTTGGCAAAAAAGAACTTTTGTCACTTCTTCTGGAAGTGCAGGCGGAAATATTGTTGCGACAGATGTTTTGGAAGATCAGTTTATTGATGCACTAAGACCATTCTCAGCAGTAATGGAAGCAGGGGCGACAATGATCACAGGATTACAAGGCAATGTCTCCATCCCTAAAAGAGCAACATCTTCAACCGCAGCATGGTTCGGAGCTGATGACGCAGACAGTTTAAGTGAAACTACAGGAAGCTTCGGAACTGTTGCTATGACTCCAAAAACTATCGGAGTTTATAGTAAGTTTTCAAGATTAATGCAGTTGCAAAGTACTCCTCAAATTGAGCAATTAATAAGAACTGATTTCTTAGAATTAATAGGCTCTGGAATAGACTCAGCAGCAATCGCAGGCTCTGGAAGTTCCTCGCAGCCTACAGGCATCCTTTCTCAATCAGGCACAGCAGTTTTGGCTCTTGCTACTAACGGAGCGGCTTTATCACTTGATAATTTATTAACACTCAAAAAGAATGTAGCTGCTGCAAATGCTGATGATGGCACAAGCTGTTATTTAATAAATCCAAAAGTTGAGTCTGCTTTAAGTCAGCTCAAAAACTCTGATGGTTTATACCATTTAAATCCTTATGAGTTACCACTAGGAGAGCAAAGATTTGCAGGCCGCAGAATGTTAGTCAGCACAAATGTTCCATCAAACTTGAGCAAGGGTTCTGGCAGTAACTTAAGTGCAGCAATCTATGGAAGATTCTCTGATTTATTGATTGGCCAATGGTCAGGAATAGAAATTGAAACTGACATTTATTCTGATTTTGCGAAGGGAACTGTAGGAGTTAGAGCACTCGCAACTATAGATATTGCTGTTCGTCATGGCGAATCATTTAGCCTAGTTAAAGACGCAATCGCTGCTTAATACTTTACAGAGGCAGTTAAGTTATGGGTGTTTCTTTTCTCTAGCTTCTTCCATAGTTCGGGCATAGTAGAACGACTTTTCTGCCTCTAATATTTAATTCTCAATAAGGAATCTATAGACCATATTTCACACCCTATATATGGAAAATAGGTTCTTTTTTTCGCTTGGGTAGTGGTGTATTTCGAGCCCCAAATTTCCATCAGGCAGCTCATCCACATATAGTGGACACTTCCAATTCTCAATAAGGCGATTTAAGCCGATTTAAGGCAAAAAAAGGGCATATTATACCGCATTTACTTAGTTGTCACTTACTTTCTCATTAATCTCGAAAATGACTGTAAATTTGAAACCTATTAATGTAAAACTTACAATTTCTGAGGCTGCAAGAGCATTAAATTACAGCTCCAGATCGCAGCTCTATAACCTCATTAATCGAGGCTATTTAAACAATTATTTATGGGTCGATAATAAGGGCAGAAAATATTTAGAAATGCACCCTGTCGGTCGAAAATCACTAAAACAATATTTGCTTGGAATTATAAAATGGAGATCAGATTGCGTACATTTGAAAAGTTAACTGTCCACTATATTAAAAGTTAACGCTAAACAAAATTCGACCATTTGGACGGCTCTCGTGAGCCTATAAAAAAGAACCTATCAATATTTGATTGCTAGAGCCCAATGCGGATATATGCCATAAGATTTTTCTCTCAATAATTGTAATTTTCTAGAATTTATTTTTATTACTATTCCATCAGTAGGAATATTTGCAAAGAGTTTTTTAGACTTCCATGCTTTTCGAAAAGTCTCTATTTGAGAAGTCCGATTTGCTTGATAACTTTCAAGTACGGAGAAGCCCAATTTCCTAAGGTAATTGAGACTTTCGTATTGGTTGCAGTTGCCGTTGATGATCTGGAAGGCTGCAAACGTGATTTTTGGATTGGGTTCGTAACTTTTACTCCTGAGATACCCACTTGCGATTCTTTGACTAAATGCGGGCTCTTCTTCTTTGGTAAATAATTCTCCACGAACCACAAAACTTGATCTAATGTTGATTTCTTTGGGGATACTTTTAATTGTTTTGATTTTTTGTGAAATATCACTTCCTTTCCTCGATATAGCTTTTTCTAATTTGCCATTTATATATTTAATAGCAACTGCACATCCATCAACTTTTGGTTCGACTATCAATCTTGTATCGGGCAATAAACCTTCTAAAAACTCTGAAATTTGATCTTTAGGCAATGAAGGCAGAGGCAATGCTTTTTTATTAGTAAAGTAATCACACTTAGGGTCTATTCTTAAAAGATTTCTTTCTAGTTGGTCAAACTGTTTATCTGTAATCAATGCACGGCCTGCACGATATTCGTCATCAAAATATTTAATTTTTTCTTCTAAAGAACTTGTCATGCTGCTAACTGTTTTGCAAATTTTTCATGAGTTCCATCAGGAATAAATCTTGCATAGTTTTTGTCATGAGTTTCTTTTAGATGACCCATCACAAGAGCAATATCTTTAGTATTTAAATTTAATTCAACACTTCTTGCGTGGCTAATTTTTGCGTATCTATGTCTAAAGCTATATGGCACAATTTCTTCTCCTAATTTAAGTGCCTCTTTTTTAAATTTAAGCCATGTTTTGCTTCTTTCTAAATGTTTTCGAAGACCATTAGATGCTGATTTACCTAATGATGGTAATTCCTCATTATTTTCTATTCTTTCTTGTAATTTCCAATCAATATAACCTTGTCCATCTTTTACATATAAGGGAGCTAATTTTCTAGGTTCTGTTTTATCTCCTTTAGTACCTCCTTTAGACTTTCTATACATACACCACAATTCTTTTTCTTTAATACCTTTTTTAACTACTAAATATTTAAGTTCAATAGGTCGTAAACCATAGACAGCCAATAATTGATAAGCAAACTGCCATGCAGGGTTTTTTTCTGATGCTATTAGTTGCAATATTTGTTCTTCATATAAAGCAAAACCTATTCTTTTTTCTTTCTTAACTGCGGAAAGTTTTACAGGTGCATAAATATTAGATAATTTCCCTCTAAGAATTGCCCATTCTAAAAAATTAATCAAAGATGCTCTTTGAATGTTCCACATTCTGGCTCCAGTTTCCCATTGCTCTAAAGCTCTCAACATTAATTCTTCTCCATCAACTGGTTTCTTTTTGGAGGTCAATAACCTTTTAGTATGATTTAAAACTGGTAGATAAGATTTTTTAAAAGTCTCATCACTTGGCCTAAAACAAAATTTTCTAAAATCTTTAAATATTTCGTCAAAATTAATTTCTGTCTTTGAGCTTGCAGTATTAACTATTTCGCAAGACTTAGCTAATGACCCTTTTCCTAAATCAGAATAAAAGTTTTTATATATAAGCCTTATTCTTGGCAATGCTTTTGCAAAACCTTTTTGACTCCATTCATATTCCAAAATTCTAGATTGATATATTCCTTGTTCTTTAACTTCTAACTTTATTGAGCCTCTTGAGTTTGTTACATACCATGGGGCTCCCTCGTGCATATCAGCTCGCATTAAGTCTCTGCATGACCTTTCCCAACTCTTTTTATTTACTGTCTGTGGCACTAGCACTAGGTCTTAAACTATTACCATTGTGCGAAACCTGTGCGAAAAAGTCAACCTCTAGTGAACATATACGAACAATACGAAACGATACTATATTACTACTACTCAGGTTATGACTATAAATCTCAGTAATAGCTTATTTTGGGTTAGTGCTTTGGGAGCACTAGGTCGCAGGTTCGAATCCTGTCGCCCCGACTCTTAAAAACCAAGTCATACTAGCGAGTCTCCTAACTCGCTTTTTTATTGCTTACTGTCTCAAATTGAGAAAGGGGAGCTGTAGGGGGAGCTCACAGGATGTACTTTGATGTAGTTAGTGCCTTTGAACGATCAAAAATGAAAATGTCAAACTATAACTTGTGCGTTTTATAGAGTAATTTTATTCATATGAATATGAATCCATAACTTCAATAATTTCTTCGACTTGATATTCATCTAACCGAAAGTATTCGGTTTGAGGAATCCTATCTTCTTTATATAAATCGTGAAGTTCTTTTTCTACTTCTTTGTAATTGGAACATGATATTGAATACACAAGTTCATCAGCCTTAAGTTCATTCAACCTTCTATCTAAATCTTTAGTGATACCAATTTTAAAAATATCTTGATTCCTCAAGAAGTAAACATAACCTATTGAATCGTAATCAAAATCATCGTCTTCCTCAGAATCAGGATGTTCATGATAAAAGGCCTCTGTCGCAGTAGACATGTAGTTTTGGAAAGATTCTTTATATTTTTTTGAGTAAAAATATATTTTTTCCCATTCTTCCCACCTTACGAAAATTGATTTATTAAACACTCCAGGTTGTTTAT
This sequence comes from Prochlorococcus sp. AG-402-K10, assembly GCA_003216835.1. Taxonomy (GTDB): domain Bacteria; phylum Cyanobacteriota; class Cyanobacteriia; order PCC-6307; family Cyanobiaceae; genus Prochlorococcus_A. Next base: position 113,773 of record QCIF01000001.1, read on the forward strand.
TTTCTATATTACTTTTCCAAAAATCATAAACTTCATGAAAGCTTTCAGCAATTTTAAAACATTTCCAATATTTTTCTATTAGTTCTTTCCATATAATGTAAAGCTTATGCTTTGTTTTAGATAATAATTTGTTCGGATTCCTTTCAAAGTCAATTTTGAAACTATTATATTTTTGATTGAGATCATTAATATGCTTTAGCTCATCATCTAAATAGAGAACTTCCTCTTTAAAAGAACTTCCTTGAAACTCATCACTAACTTTAATTGCAAATAATTCATCAAATTTTATTGGAGCCAGCTCGTTATCAATAGATTCTAAAAACTCTTCTATTTCTTCTCGATCATCTCTGCTTAAATATTCTTCAAGAGATTTGCTCAATTCTTCCTTAAGTTTTTTCTGTTCATAGAGCAAACTCATGCAATCTTCACAAGATTCATAAATTCTTTTATCTGTTTCAACTGCTTCTTGATTTCTATTTTCCCATTCATTTCTAATTTCTTCATCAAGAAGACTAGGGTCTGCCTCTGTGAATGGTTCATATAAAGAAGCAATGATAACCCCCTTATGATTTCTTACTATTTGATTTCCAAGCCAACATCTAAACTCTTGATTTTCGTTTAATTCATTCATAAAAAATGTACAGAGTTTTTTTTTATAATTTTAGATCGACTGTCAATCGTTAATGAGATTAGGTAGATGTTAGTCAAATAATTAACCTATAAACTCCCCAAACCTAATAAAGGAATAATTAGGTCTTTTTAAAGATACTATTCTTGCTTAGCCTTTTCGATTATCTGTTTGTTGACTTTATCTACAAGTTCTGGGGTTAATCTAAAGTATTCAGTCTGTGGAATCCTATATTTTTTAAATTCTTTATGTAAATCTTTTTCAAGAGCTTCATAATTAACGCACCTAACACTATTAATGATTTCATCTGCTTGCAATTCTTTCATTCGTCGCATCAAATTATCTGTGATGCCAATTTTATAAATATCATCGTTTCTAATAAAATAAACAAAACCAATTTTCTTAGATTTATCCACTATCCCAAAATATTCATATGGATCTTTGCCATCAATCTGGCAATCTTTTGGCCATAAATCTTGTTCTACTAAAACTTTGTAAAAGATATTTTCATCACTAAGATAATCTTTCAAAAATTCCACTGAACTATTTATCTCTTGCATAAATAATTCCGAATCATTTTCTATTCGTTCTAATTCTTCTAATTCTTCCTCACTAGCTTTAATTCCTTTTTGTGTATTTGTATATTGTTTTTTAACCTTGCCAACATTATCCATCATTAAGCTCATTGCTTTACTAGATACTGATATTTCCGGCTTAATTTTTATAAGGTAATCATCATCTTTGGCTACATACTTAAAAAAAATCACAAACTCTTCAAATGTGAGATATTTTTTTATGAAAATTCTCTTAGAAGGAATAATTTCATCAATAACAGTTTGCCAATATCTTTTCTCCCATAAAACTTCAAAACTTTTTTCATCTTTTTTAGACATTTTTAGAAATTGAATTTCCTCATTAATTCAGAATAGCTGTAAATAATAAAAATAAACTTTTGATTGTAGAAGCTAGTTTATACTGAGGGACTTTCGATAGCAGCTATTAAATTTTTAAGAAAATCTCTTCTTTTATTTTGAGTCTCGAAGTAAAGTCTTTGCATTTCAATCCATTTATTTTCATCATCTTTTTTAGGAATACTTTTGCTTCCACCACTAAAGATTCTTTTTGACCAGAAAGACCAAGCATCTCTTCTATTTCCACCAATTTTAGTGAGGGTAAAGTAGGAGGACAATATACTTTCAAAACAAGCATTTAGTTCTTTAGGGTACTTAGCTAAATCTTCCGTTCTCGCCCAAGGATGTGGTTTTGGAGCCCACTGGTTTGAACTTTTTAAACCTGCCCAAGAGTCGATCATCCAATCAGTAGTCTCACATTTAAAGAACTCTTGTTCTAAAGTTATTGATCTCAAATCTGGATTTAATTCTATAAATTCACTATCGTCATCATCTAAAAACGAAGCCATTAAACCATTTAAAAGGTTTACTGGATTGCACCATTGTTTTGTTTCCTCAATCTGATCTCTAACATCATTTGGGTGAAAGGAATTCAGCATTTCCTCTAATTCTTCATCCAATTTAGATAGCCTATTTACTATTGAACTAAGTTCTTCATAAGTGAATAAATCTGAGTTAACTTCATAAATCATCTTTAATTGATAAGAAAAAAAAACGTGTCTTAATCTCTCAAGTTTAAATCTAATGTCAATCATTTCATCGACCTACTTGGTATGAGGCACTAGTTCGCTCGAGGGGGAGCTGTAGGGGGAGCTCACAGGATGTACTTTGATGTATTTAATGCCTTTGAACGACCAACTTCATTAATTACTAGAAAGAACCTATTCTTATTCTGAGATCTTTAAAAAATTATCCCATCTCGTTAATTGCTATCTCAAGTTTTTTAAGATCATCCCTGTATTCATCTGAATCTATGTATCCAAGTTCCAAACTAGAGCTCAAAGCCGCTTTAAAAATTCTTAAGTACTCCTTACCAATAACACTAAGTACGCCACGATAAATATGATGATTTCCGCTTGACAACTCATTCCATGCAACATTTGTAATAAGTAATAATGCAATTTGTTTTGGCTTCATTTGATTTACACTAATACTGTATTTTGCTCGGTCAGCATCTTTAGCCATACGCAAAGCTGATAACTTACAAGAATCCCCAAATATGAATTTATTACACTTAAAAAAGTAAGATATTTCTTCAGATATCCATCTCACTTCTGCAGGAGCAAATTTATACCTTAAGAATGATTGAATACAGCTAAGACTAACAGGATTAGATGTTAGGAATCTTGTATCGTGCTTTACTTCATTAACTCTTTTAGGCTCTGTAATATCCTTATACAATTTTTCTTTTAACAACTCATCTTTTGCTTCTCCTGGTAGATCTTCTAGAACAGAAAGTATAAATCTTTTTTGTTCTTCAATAGGCAATCCATCATAATCATTATCAAAAACAGAAACTATAAATCTTCTTTGTTCTTCAATAGACATTCCATCATAATCATTATCTAAAACAGAAACTATAAATCTATTGCCCTCACTAATTAATTTATCTTCTATATCATCATCAATCTCAAAATCATCATGCAGCTTTTCTAAGTCAGAGCCGTCGTATTCGCAATTATAATTCTCAAAATCGTTTAGCAAAGTGTAGAACTCCTTATAAAACTTCTTACCCTTAAAAAAATCTAAGATCTTATCGTAAGCCTCTTTAGAATAAATTACTTTAAATCTTAAGTGAGGATTCCAATCTGGGTCTTGGATGATTTCCAACTCTAGGTAAAGATCTGCAACATACGAAATAAGAGTTTTAAGACCATCATATTGGGACTTCAAGAGCCCAGACTTATAAAGGGCTTCATACGAGATATCTTTATAAGCCTCTCCAGACCCGTATCCCTCCCATTTTTTTCTGCCAAATTCAAGTCTTGCTATTTCAAGTCTGCTTTCTATATCTATTTCATTCCATCTCTTACTACCAATATAGGAAGCATATGACATGCGGGAATCTATTTTACTTTGATCTATCTCATCTAAATTTGAATCTTGCTCTTTAAGATTTGGATCTATTAATTCTTCTTTTACTGATTCATCTTTTGGTTCTCCAGCTTCCTTTTCTGTTAGTTGAGAAGTTTCTTTTCCCATTAATATCTCTAGTGTTCCTTTTTTGAAGTCATCTACTGATGCAATTAAACAACCTGTGGTAGCAACTCCTTTAAACATCCAATTTGCTGCTTCTTTATGTAAAGATGGTTGAGGTTCTTCAGATTTTACAGAACAACAGTACCAAGGATTTAATATCCAGAGGCAATCACTTTCATCCCACCTTATAGAGAAGAGGGAATAGATTTCTTGATGATTTGCTCTCGGAGTTGATTCTGTAAATGAGAAAACATAAAAATATATTATTTTTGTGGAGTATTTTTTGTTCACATAAGTTGCGACTTTAATAGTATCTGAAGGTAAGGAACTCTCTAGATTATTAAAGTTAGTTGATTCACAAAAATCATCTGAATCTGGTTCTTTTCCATCATTTAAAAAACGTAACCCATAATAAAAAGCCTGCACCTCGTCATAATAAGAATGTTCTATTTGATAAGTTTCTTTTTTTCCTAAATTTAATAACTGTTCCTTTTTACGTTGAAATTCTTCTTCTTTACGTTGAAATTCTTCTTCAGTTATTATGACTTGATCTTTTTTTACATTAAGACCTGGATCCACCTTATTAAGACCTGAATCCACCTCATTAAGACCTGGATAAATCCCACTTCGAATAGCCGAATCAGCAGTTGGAACAATGCACAAGGAAAGACCAGTTATTTTTCCCTCATCTACAGAAGCATAAGCAACTCCAAGTAAATTAGACTTATCGCCTTGAGCCATGATAAGGCAATCAGTATGACCATATGCGGGGCAGACTCCTAATTCGGCATACACAGGACTCTTAGTTTTTTTTATTACTTCAAGTTTTGGTCTGATATATTCGATAAACTCATCTTTTGAGTTCATATCGGTTAAGACTTTTTGTGAGGAGTATGAGAAGTCTTCCGACAAAAACGATTCAAACTCAGACGAATCAAGAGTGTGCATCATTCTCGCATAGATACTCAAAGCTTCCTTTTCTGTTAGTTGAGAAGTTTCTTTTCCCATTACTCAAAAATATTTATTTAAGTTAAAGAGCTAATTGACCCTTATTGTAGATTGACTTTCCAAAAAAACTCTCAATCACCGACCTAGTTAATACAGGGCACTAGGTCGGATAGGGGGGAGCTAGAGGGGGAGCTAGGGTTACATATTTAGTATATAAATGTATATACTTTGTACGATATTGAGTCTCAAATTCGTTCCACTCACTTGGTCATAAACTAGTCATAGCTTGATTTTATTGGTAATTCTTAAATGATCAAAGGAGTGCTTTGGGAGCACTAGGTCGCAGGTTCGAATCCTATCGCCCCGATTGACTTCTCACGATTCTTAAATATCCTCTGGGCGATCTCTGGGCGATCATTTGCTATACCTCGCATATCTTTGCTGTCCGCATCGCCCGCTATATTTACGATCTTGGCTTAATTAATTACATAAAAAAGAGATTGACTCCATTCCTAAAATCAATCTCTTTAACTTATTCAATCGCTAGTAATTTGTTTCTAATAGGCTGGCTGCTTATGCAGTTTTGTTAATTTCTCTGGTGGACTATCAATCATTTCTGATTCCTCCATTCGGTTAATAAAATATTAGTCAATCTAATTTATGTTGTATATCCGTAGTTATGCTGATTTTTTATGGACTTTCCTAATAGCTATTCTTTAAAAAAATACTACTGAAATTTAATTAATAGAATTTCACACAAAAAAAAAGACTCTAATGAGTCTTTTAATTCAAATTTATAAAAAATTTATTGATCAGTGTCAAGTTTACTAAAGTTTGGTCCAAGAATAATCCCTATAAGGGCAAAAAGACCCATAAAAGCACCTCCTACGGCAGCTGCAGAAGGATTGAAACCACCGATAGTGATTGTAGTTAATAAATCCATTGATTAAAAAACAAATTTCTTGCAATCATACAGAATTTTAGAGAAAAATATGCCTAATATAAACAGGAAGAAATAATCTAAATATAAATAATTCCAGATTTCTCTCCTTCTAATAGCTGCAAGTAGTAAGAATCTCAATCGAGCGATTATATAGCGATTATCTGCTATACCTTGCTGCACTTTGCATATTGCATCGCCCGCTATATTTACCATCTTGGCTCAGTAACCTGCCATCCTGATGTAATCAATTTTTGGTACTCTTTGCGAGCATCATCTATTTTAATTTCTTTTCTTGTTTTCATAAGTGGTGGTTTATCTCCATTTGCACCAACAACAATTCCACTATCAACAAACATATAATCAAAAAACTTATCCTTATTATTTTTATTCTTAGTAAAACGTCTTACCTCAGTCCAGTTGGGGCATATTAACCATGCTTCCTCAGTAACCTTTCTAGTATCTCTATCCATCAACAAGATGCTACTGATATTTATTGAGTAATCGATTATAAATTATAAACAATACTATTACTCCACCTATGCCATACATAGCATGGGATGGATCATGATGATTCTGCCAAAGCTCCTGTAAAAACTCCATATAAAATTACTCCTTATGTATTGAGTAACCATAAACCATATAGAAAAGCTATCGACAATGATAGTACTAACCCACCTACACGAATAACTGTAGTTGGTTGATTATTCCAAAGTACCTTAAAATCTGCCATAAAAAATTACTCCTTATTTATATTAAATAGTAATTATTATCTAATTAAATATCTAGAGTAATTATTCTCTAATTTATTGATTTATAGAATATTTTAAAAAGTATCGCTAATTGCAGTTGGCTAATAGTAAAACAACTAAGGGTATTTCTACTCGAGTAAAAGTGCTTTGTGGTTGTCACGACTATCTTTTATTATTCAAACATCTAAAAATCAATTAAGAGCTTTGAAGATCAAATGCAAAATGATCAAAGGGTTTTATTTCGTATTGCACTTGCTCTAAACGTGCTTATGTTGCTGATAATAATATATCTAGGCGTCTATCCAATAAAGTAAATAATTTCACCAACAAATGTACTTGATACAAGTAGATGTTAGATCGACTTTAAATCAACACCATTATGCGATTAAATTTAATTAAATTAGCTTTTTATGCCTTTATATCGCATTATTTAAATGTATATATTTGCAACTTCTATGATTAACTTCCCTTTATTTGTAGAAGGTTTATTACTTCCTTTATTAGCTTTAGGTGTATTTGTTATTTATAAGAGATCAAAAAGAAAGAAGAAAGCATTTCAAGCACCACCTTCTCATCAGCTACCTAGCTAATGGCTAAATCTTATTGGTTAATTAATTCAAACAGGTCAGAGATTAGAAGGTTTATAAAAAATGATAAGAGTATTGATTTACCTGTCGAGTATATGTTTATTGACTCTGGAGAAATAGTCGGAGTATTAGGGGAAGAACCGCCTGAAATGACAACAACAATTTCTGTAGATATAGATTTAGCAAGAGAAATATATGAAAGATTACTTTATCAGGGATGGACAAAAATTGAACCTTCTTGGTAATTAGTTCCCATATTATGGGGGAGGTCTCTTTTGATATAGCGTGCAAGCATTAACCGTTTGATTTAATCTTCTGCTTCTTCAAAGGCTCTTAATTTGTCTACAATTTTTGTGAAAAGTCCAACCGATTGCTTTTTTGGATTTAGGGGCTATGTGTTAACTGTTCTTAAATGGCTGTTTTTCTTCCAACCCCTAGCTAGCACTAGGTTTATTGAATGTGATTAAATCTATTAAGTATTGCCTATTATTTTATAAGAAAACCTAATAATAGTTATAGGCTATATAAGAAATTAGTAGAGGGTTCTAAAAAATGAAAAGGTTATTTGAGTTATTGGATACTTTTATAGCTATTTTAAGAGAAGTAATCAAATAATATAGGTCTTATTTTTCATATCTTTATGACATATTAAATAGCATCTTCAAATCTAATCTAGGGGAATAATTAACAAGGAAAAACAACTATTATTAGATACCCCTTGTCTATCCTTCTGGAACATATAAACCTAATTTTTACAATTTAGACGGCTGTGATTTTTAACAGGAAAAAACTTATAAGTGAGTTAAAACATTAGAAACACTAAGGCTTTATGAATATCAATAAGGAATTAAGTGGTTTAAATAGAAGAATCCAAAGACTGAGATCTAAGAAAAATCCAACACCTTTGAGAATGAAGGTTCTAAATCAATGGGAAATAAAAGAGGAACAAGACATTAATAACGATTATTGTTTGATGGTTCGTATTGAAGAAAAGAAGCCAGATTTATTTAGTTCAAGATTATAAATAACTAATTTCTTATACCTACTGCTTCTTTTTGTTCCGCTAGTCGTTTTTTTAGAATTGCATAAGCTTGTGAAGCCCATTCTCGAGAATTATCAAAATCAACATCTAATAGATATTCCAACTTCTTTTTAAGTGATTTGCTTATTTTAATTACTTCTTCTATGCCTAGATAAATTATTACCAGAACCTTAGTTACGTTTAGTGCAACTGCTGCTATCTTTAAAACTCTTTGATCATTTTGCATTTGGCCTTCCAATTTCTTAATTAAGTTTTAGTTGTTTGAATAAATGACCCTGAAACGGAACGATGCTTCAAGGTCATTTATGTTGAGAGTAAGAAGTATGCAAGACATCAATCCCCATTAATGTCTTTCTCTCTGGCTGGATAGATTCGATACCTGAACTATCCAATTCCAGTAAAACTAGCAGAGGTTAAATATATATCTGGCAAATGTTTTGGGGATCATACATAAGTCAGCCGAGCATATTTATTTTTTGGTAGTTGTAAGCTCTTAATTACTTAGGATTACTACTTAATATATTGACTAACTATATAAAAAAAATTATCGACACTATTAGTGCTAACCCACCTGCACCAACTAACACACCTAAACCAAGAACTGCAGGTTTTTGATTCTGCCAAAGCTGCTTAAAAAATTCCATAAAAAATTACTCCTTATATATATACTAATTATTTTCTAATTAAATATCTATTATTCCAGAATTCTCCCCTTCTAATCGTTCAATATACTCCTCTATTTTGTTCAATTTAGCTTTATTTTCACTATCTACTAAACCAGTTTGAAATAATGAAAAGCTCCTAATATTGCAGGAGTATCAGCCTAGGCTCCAATACTTAAAATTAAACTCCAATAATGAGATTTAATTTTCAATGTTAGAAATACTATTTATATATTGAGTAACCATATATAAAAACTATGGACAATATTAGTACTAACCCACCTAAACCAAGAACTGCAAGCTGGTGATTCTGCCAAAGCTCCTTAAAATCTTCCATAAAAAATTACTCTTTATATATATAATAATTTATCCTTCAGATTCAGCATAAACATCAAAAGGAGTCGCACCCTTTAGCTTTAATCGCTATCAGAACTACTATTCTCAGGATTATCTTCTTTATCTATTTTCTCTTCTTTGTTGTCCCACTAACTAATGCTAACCCTCTCCTAATAATTTATTTCATCTCTCTTTCTTTTTTGATAAATGGATCAGTTGATTTGATTGAGAAACTTTCTACTCCTTTCATGACTAGCATTTGAAAAGAAAACTTCTGGAGAAGAGATTTCTAAAATCTTTCCTGAATCAATAAATAAGACCTGATCACTTACTTCCTTAGCAAATTTAATTTCATGTGTTACCACAATCATAGTCATCCCTTGATCAGCAAGCCTTCGCATTGCATCAAGCACTTCATTAATACGCTCAGGATCCAAGGCACTAGTGGGCTCATCAAATAATAATAATTCAGGTTGTAAGGCTAAAGATCTTGCAATAGCAACTCTTTGTTGCTCACCACCACTAAGTTGACCAGGGTACTTTTTTGCATGAGATTCTATTCCCATTTGACAAAGTAAATTGATCCCATACTCTTCTGCTTCTTTTTTATTACGTTTTTGAACCTGGATCGGAGCAAGTGTTATATTTTCTAAAATTGATAAATGGGGAAACAAATTAAATTGCTGGAAAACCATCCCAACTCTACGTCTAACTTTTTGAATTTTTCTTTCGTCCGAATCTGGTCTAATTTTTATACCTAAAACATTTAATTCACCTTTATCAAAAGTCTCGAGACCATTTATGGTCCTAATAAGTGTACTTTTCCCTGATCCCGATGGACCCATAACTACGAGAACTTTGCCTTGATCTAGGGTAAATGAAACTTTATTAAGAGCAAGAATACCTTTGGCATATGATTTAGTGAGATTTTTAGCGGTAAGGATTGGCTTCATAGAGATAAAATTAATATCCTTTATTAATTGTCAGTTTTTGCTCAAGTTTTTTTGAAACAAATGCCATAATTGTGCAAAAAAGCCAGTAAACGGAAGCTAACCAAATATATACTTCAATATATTGTCCTATGAATTCTGGATTGGCAAGAATACTCCTACTTACCCCAAGTAATTCCATCAAACCTAAGATAGACATTAAAGATGTATTTTGAAAAAGCCCAATTAACTGGTTTGTAATAGCTGGCAAAGCAACTCTTAAGGCTTGCGGAATAAGTATGAAAATATTGATTTGATGTTTGTTTAAGCCAAGACTTTTAGCAGCTTCTATTTGATTATTAGATATAGACTGTAATCCCCCTCGAATATCTTCAGCTATATATGCTGAGACAAAAAAAGTAAAAGCTATTATAGCCCTCCAGACACGATCAATTTCTAAACCAACAGGTAGAAATAAAGGTATTAACAATTGTCCAAAAAAAAGTACGGCGATAAGAGGAACAGCTCTCATTACATCGATATAAAAAGAACTTAATTTCTGAATTAAAAAAATTGAACTTCTTCTGCAAAGAGCTAATAATATACCAATTGGCAAAGAGAAAAGAATACTACAAGAAGTTATAAGAATTGTTAGGGTTAATCCACCCCAATGACGTGTCATTACTGGATTTAAGCCCAAACCACCATTTAGCAAATAAATTCCTAAAGGTACTGTTCCAATCCATCCAAAAATTAAATTTTTACGTAGCCAATTCCATTTGGGCCCATAAACTGTAATAAATGTAATAGATAAAAGGCTGAAGAACCAAAGAGTAGGTCTCCATTGCTGATCAGGTGGAAAGCTCCCAAATGCATATAAATTAAGATTTGATGTTACAACTTTCCAATTTGAATTTATAAAAATCCAAGTTAAAAAATTAAAAATTAATGAAATTGAAATCACAAAAAATATAAAATTGCAGAAATTATATTTTGATTTTGATAATAAAAATTTTTTAATTTTTATAAATGAATTTGTATTTAAATTAGGATTTATATTATTCATTAATAATTTATATCCTTGATTTCATTATTGATTTATCAATGATGCCCATTACTTTTGTTATTAATAAATTAAGGATTAAAAAACTGAAAATTAAAATTATAAAGCACTCTACAGCTCTTCCTGTTTGGTTTATAATCGTGTCATTTATTGCATATATATCTGCATACCCTATGGCTATTGCGAGTGTACTATTTTTTGCAAGATTTAGATATTGACTCGTAAGTCCTGGAATAAAGGCTGGTAATGCTTGAGGTATTATTATTTTAATAAATCCTTGTTTTTCAGAAATACCTAAACTTCGAAAAGCTTCCCATTGACCTATAGGGACAGACTGAATTCCACCTCGAATTACTTCTGCAATAAACGCGCTTGAAAATATGCTTAAACCAAATAATAATGCTGAAAACTCTGAAGATAAATTAAGTCCAAATAACTCTATCCCTTTATTAGAAATATTAAGTAAATTACTTATATTCAAAAAAGAATTATTTCTGATTCCCAGAAATCCAACAAAATACCAACACATAAGTTGAATTAAAAGTGGAGTTTGTCTAATAACTGTAATGTATCCAGCCGTAATGACTCTAAAAAATGAATTTTTTCCTACTCTTAAAAAACCTATTAAAGTTCCAAAACAAGTTGCTAAAACAAGAGATGAAATAATAACTTTCAAGCTATTCATCCATCCCATAAAAAGGGCCCAAGCATAACTGTCCGAAGGACTATAGGGCAAAGGATGTTCTGCCAAAGAAAAGCTTGCTGGCTTTGTTAACCAATTAAAATTGAATCCTATGCCTGTTCTTGTAAGATTTATGATTAAATTATTAATTAATATCCCTAAAAAACCAAGCACAGCAAACACCAAAAGAATCTGAAAAAATATTTTTTTATTTTTACTCATTCCTCAATATATTTTGCAATTAATTAAATGGTGGAGAGATATGTAAACCACCTTTATTATAAATTTCATTCAATCCTCTTGGAATAGGAACATCACTATCTCTCCCAAGATTTCTATCATATATTTCACCATAATTTCCAGTAGCTTTTATAACATTAACTACAAAGTCATTTCTTAATCCGATTTTCTCTCCTAAGCCCCCATCAACTCCAAGAAATCTTCTTAATGATTTTAATTGTGGATTATTTTTTGCGAGCTGAACCTTATCAGCAATATTTGATTGGGTTATACCTTTCTCTTCAGCAGCAAACAAAGCAAAAACTGTCCATCTCATAGCATCGGCAAGTTTCTGTTCAGACCCATCTGATGCGGGTGCTAAAGGCTCCTTACTTAAAACATCATCAAGAATAATATGATTTTTTGGTTTCTTAAAACCTGATCTAGCTGCTGCCAATTGAGATCGATCAGAGGTCATCGCTTGACATCGACCTTGTAGATATCCTGCGACTACCTGATTAAGATCTTGATATTTAATTGGGATATAAGGGAGCGAGAGACTTTCAAAAGTGTCATTAATATTTTGCTCAGTAGTTGTTCCTGAACCTACACATATAGACTTATTTGCAAGTTCTTGAATACTTTTAATACCACTATTCTTTTTAACCATTAATCCTTGCCCATCATGAAAAACTACAGGGGCAAAAGTTAACCCATTCCCTCCAAAAGAATCTCTACTAAGAGTTAAAGTAGTGTTCCTTGACAACAAATCAATATCTCCTGTTTTAATAGCTAAAAATCTTTCAGCAGCGGTTAGAGGTCTAAACTGAATTTTTTCTGAATCTCCTATTATTGCTGCTGCAAAGGCTTTACATATATCTACATCTAATCCTTTATAACTTCCGTCTCTTTCAATAAAGCTAAAACCTGGAATTTTTCCGCTTACGCCGCAAATTAATTCATCTCTTTTTTGTATTAGGGATAGCCTAGAAATATTTTCGTTTTGATTACTAACACAACCAGTTGCAAGCAAACCAAAAGCGGCAATCCCAAAGAATAATCTATTTATCATATTGTTTAAAATAATCTATAAATTTTCTTAATTTTAATGCGCATGTCAATTAATAAACAAAATCTAAATATCCCCCCCTGAATGCTACAGAAATAATAAAACAGTAGAAACTTAATTAAGAAATTTGAAGGTTAAATGCAATATGATCAAAGAATATAAAAGATAGCTGCTGTTGCAGTATTAGACTCCCACCTTTATACGGAGGTTAACCCTTCCTCTGCATACGTAAGGGGTAACCTGTTCTTTTCAAAAATAAAGTTTCAGGTATTGACAACAAGAACAAGACTTCGCTATAAATAATAGTACAAGTGTATTATTTATTAAATGACTCTAGGAGGAGCCAATGTTTGGTCTAATTTTTCTTATGGCAGTGGTGTTGACACCCCAAATGGCTGGTTACTTAACCCGCAAATCAGCTTTTTAATCTTGTTTGAAAAGTGCAAGAAATCTGCACGGAACAACATCAAAGTCTATACCCATCTCTTCTATGCGAATCATCTAGGAGAACCCAAAGGACTTAAAAACACAAGACTTCACGATCTCGACTCTGCATTTGAAACATGGAATGAACTAATTGCTGGAGGTTGGACTGAAGTAACAAATCAATTTCAAGAATCAGCATGACTAACTTAAATCCAATCAAAAAGAAACTTGCAAAAGAGTATAGAAAAGTTTCAGTTCAAGACCCTTCAAAACTATTAGCAGAATTTTTTAATGGTGTAGTAATTAAGCTTGATGAAGAATATGCATATGAAGCATAAAGAATTAGTAGACCAAGTTTCCGCAAATTTATTTAAAATAAGTGGCAAGATAGAAAGTCAAAGATCTTGGCTTGCAATGAGAAATTATTTAGAGCAATTAGATACTGAGCAACTTAAGTTGATGCTAAAAGAAGATTTGATAATTTAGGAGTCTGGAAGTTTACCTCCCAAATCCTTTTCTCTTAATTCTGGAAAGCAATTAGCAATATGGATTAACTCATATACCTCTGCACTATCATATTTTTTATTTAACACTCCACTACCTACTTCTATTCCCTTAGCTTTCATTTTCTCCAATATTAATTCTTGCCTTTCTTGGCTTGTCATCGCTTTATATTTTTCTCTTCTTTCTTCCTTATTCAAAATCAATAACGCTAAAACTATAGTACCAATACTAAGAATTAAACTCCAATCCTGAGATTTAATTTTCAATTTAGAAATACTACTTATATATATTGAGTAGTCTTATATAAATTATCAACAATATTAGAACTATTGCACCTGAAGCAAGAACTGTATTTGGTTGATTATTCCAAAGCTCCTTAAAAAATTCTATATTCATTTAAAGAATTGGATATAATATCCAACCAAATAAGGTGTAGTTAATAATTACAGCCATAAATCCAATCATTGCAAGCCTACCATTAGTCCTTTCTGCAATAAACCAATAACTATTTGGCCATTCAAAAATTTCCCCCATATTGGATATTTGATCTTCTGAAAGTGAAGTAACTTCAAGATTATTGTCCTGATCAAGATAATAATTACTGTCTGGGTAAAAGCTTTCGCTTGACATATTTTCCGATTTAAAATCAACCATTTTATTAGACATTTGAATTCAAATATACTAAAAAGTTTTTTTAATTATGTTGTTTTTAGTTCCTAAAACCACACTATTAATTTAATAACAATAGGTGGACAATATAGATATAGATACAGGAGGTCTTATGAAACTCATTACTCCTTTCACTATCCTCAATAAAAATTTCCACGAAATGAATTTTATTAGAGAAGAAATGAAAAACAGAAAGTTATCAACTGAAAGACTGCATGAAGATTATAGAAAATGTACAAAACTCAACAATTTGCTTAATTAACTTGGAGGTTTGTTGGTAGGTCAATTATAGACTTTAATATTTTTCTTTCTCGTTGATCTCTTATAAACTAGAAAAAAACCTAAAAATACTAAAGGAATAAGTAACCCCACATAAATAAAGGAAAATTAATCATAGACGGGTACTAATGGTAAGACTCTTCTCTTTTCAGATTCCTTATATAGTAAATAGAACATATAACTACGAGTTACTGTTATACAAGCTGTTAAGAATGCTACAGAGACACAAATAGGGCAATGTGGAAATCCCATTTTTAAAGTTTATTTTTGATTATATTGTTGAGAATTTAGAGATACAATAAGCAAAAATACTAAAATGCTTGATATCATTAGCATCTAGTCACAAATATATACATTCATATAGTTGGATGAATAAAATTTTAGTGATTTCATTGAATTAAGTAAAATTTATATCTGACTCATTAAAAAAGTATTCTTTAATACAAAATCAAAAAATACTACAGAGAAGAAGGGGCTAAAAAATAGCCCCTCTTGGTGAAACTCTTCCAAAGAAACACCATGTTTATTTATATGCCATTAAAAAGAAAAAAAGTTTAAAAATTTTTCTTCTTTTACTTTACTTAACCATATTTGTATATTATCTCAAGAAATAGAAACTGAGGGATTGATTAAATACAAGGAATTCATAGATCAAGTCAAACATAAGGAAATAAATTTCCCTCGGATTCCTTTCATTGCTGTTGCTGTTCATCTTGTCTTTTTTTAAGTCTTTTATATTCTTCATGCAAAGATCCAAGTTGCCAAGAATCTCTTAAACCTCTTGGCCCTTCCAATAGGAGTCTTACTACTTCAGGGTTATGTGCTTTCATCTCTAAAAATTCTTTTTGCCAAGAAGTGTCATCCCATTTAGTGCCCATACTTTTACATTACTCATTGATATATAAAGACTAATTATTTTCTCACTAAATATCTATTATTCCAGAGTTCTCAGATTTCAATGGCAAAATATGATTAAGCCATCCACAAAATAATAACCAAAATTCCTATTATAAAAAAACACAAAAATGCAATGAAATCACTTCTTACGAGTAAAAGAGCAAAAGCCATATTGGGTATTGTTGTAATAGCTATTGGTATTGGTACAATTTCAAAAAAAGTTATTCGCTATCCAAATGGTGGCTGCATGAAAGGTTCTCAAGAAATGACTTTAAATAAAGAAATAAAAGATATTAGGCATATTTAGTTTTAATTTCCTTCTAATAAAGCGATGCGAAGCTGTTTATTTATTTACTACTTTTCCTCCATACTGTCTGACTATTTTATCTAACAAAATACGCATATCTTTATTTTTAAGTTTTTCTATTTGCTGCAAATTTTCAAGAAGATCACATATTTGATCCTGTGTGTCTTCATTTAATTCTGAAACTGCCATTAAGAAAGAAAGAGGGTTTTATCCCTCTATGTTAGAGCGACTGTCAACAAAAAGTTTTTGAATTTTAATTATGAATAGTAATAGGGAGTCCCACAGAAGATGCCGCAAATACATAAAGAACTGCTGGTTTATTTCCTATATTTTCAACGATGTGTTCATCACCATTATTGCTTTCTATAAATGATTCCTTTGATGAAAAATAATTAATAACATCTCCTCTAGTATGCTTCAATTTCCCTTGAACAAGATAAACAACCATCGGTGCTGGATGAGTATGTATTGGAGTCTTTACTCCAACAGGGATAATCACCTTTAAAAATCTAAGCTCGGCTTGTTTCCACCTGGGATAAGAAATTTTCTTACCTCCCAAACCTGTTGTACCTTGAATAAGAGGCATTACTTCAATCTTTTCATCAGCTTTAGCATTATCCAAAGGAAGAAGAATTGATGAGATTGTTATTGCAGAGATTAATAAATTTCTGATTTTTGTCATAAATTATTAGTTAATTGCCCCTTATTGTAGATTGCCTGTCAATTAATAAAATATATTTAATTTCTATCTACTACTTCTCCTCCATACTCTCTAGCTACTACATCTAAACACATAAGAATATCTTTATTTTTTAATAGGTCAGTTTGCTTCAAATACATAAGAAGAGTTCTTATTTGATCAATTGTATTTTCATGTAATTCTGGAAGCGTCATAACTAATACTTAATAGCCAACTGCTAATAAGGATAGCAACAAAAGAATTTTTCTCTAACTGATAGAAATGTTTATCAGAAATCAATCTAAGGGAAGTCTGATATTATTTGTCGAAATAATTAATTAAGACTCTAGTCTTGTTCAAATAGTTCCAAGTATTTAAAAAGTGTTATGCATCTAGATTTAACTGCAACTACAAGAGATGAGATCAAAACAAGTGATAAAAATAGATGCTCTTTTAAAAAGTCAAAGGGAAGGCCAAGGTAGAAACCAAATCCTTGCGATGCCAAAACAAAATACATCACAAGGACAAAAAATAATGCGACAAGGCAAGAAATACTCTCTTTTTTTCTTTTAAAATATTGATTTTGATAAACTAAATCCAAACATAAAAGAGGACTTAATAATGGGAAGGGGAAAAAGAACAAAAATATTCTAGTAATTGCCTTTGACTTATTTGGTGAAAGCATATTTAAAAGTATGTTCGAGGAAATGAATTTCTTTAGATTAAATCAATCGCTAAATAAACTATTCTATGTTTTGACCTATTTTTTAAAAGGCAGTAGTTTATAAGGGCGAACTGCGATTTAATTTAAGCTTAGATGATCTTCAAAGATATTGCCACAGTTAATCTCAAAGTAGTTACTATATCTAGCTCCACTTATTTTATATATCTAAATATTCAATTTAGATGCAATTTCAATGAAACTGGATCTATTCATGAGACTTATCATTTATTTTAGCCTGAATCTTAGCCGCCCTATGTAATAATCCTACTGCTTCTTTTCTTCCCGTTACTTTAGATGCTTGATGTAATAATTCAGCATACTTTTTGGTTAATTTTTTCATTGGTTCTTTTTAAAGTGATATGCAGGCTTAATAAGTGCTTTCAGTATTAAAATTTATCTATTGGATAGATTAAAAAATTGATTATCAGAAAGTATTTGACTCTAGCAATTAGGATTCTTTTTCAGAAATTTTTTAGCTTGGTCAATATTGCGATCTCTTATCTCAACCCGAGATTAAACAATAATAACACAGGAGCAAAAATAGATCTTATTTAAAGATGCTTAACTCTCTAAATATCTGCAAATATATTCAAAGTTTTCGTAGTCCATAGTTATTGTCTTAAACATATCCGTTTCTATTCTTCTATTACCTAAATTCTGTAATTCAACTTTAATAGTTGGATGTTTTATTGAGTAAGAGGGAGTAAAACCAATTCGCTTAGCACGTTTATGCATATCTTTTTTAATTCGAGGATCGCAGCCACAAAATAAAATGGTTGGTCTAGAAATATTACCAATTGAAGCATCCGCAATTCTTTCTTCCAAATCCGCTGCAATATTTTGAAGAACTTTCATTCAATTATTTTTTTTCTTTTAATGGATTAAATCTAATATCAAAAGTAAGAACAATTCCAATACTAATCAGAAGTAAACCAATCGCTATTTGTGGAGAGGGTAAAATCATCTATTGATTAATTATATAAGTTAGAAAACCAGTGAAGGTAAGTAATTTAAATCCAATTAAGAAAGGTAGATACTTTTTTGCTTTTATTCCAAAAGTTAGTCCTTTTTTAAAAGACTTTATTATTGTTTTCATTACAATATTTCAAACTTTTGATATACTAACAAATTATTTTTTTCGAAATGAAGTAAACATAATTAATACCCAATATTGTTTATAGTGTTTGCTAAATAAAAATTAAATTCAAAACATAATTAGCCGGCAAGTTTAATTGCTTGAGTAGCAATAAATCCATTCCCTATATCAAGTTAAATTCCATAACTGCTTTTCTGACAAAAGATGGTCTTATAATTTAATTTGATCCTTATTGTTAATCAAAGTTATTATAAAAGCAATGATCTAGTGTTCTAGGTTCTTTATTTTTGTTGAACCAACTAAATTCAATTTAATAAAAGATAACTTTGACAAAATGGCTATCAGAATAAATAAATATTTAAGTGAAGTCGGTTACTGTTCTAGAAGAGAAGCAGATAGACTAATTGAAGAAGGAAAAGTAACCATTAATGGGAAAATTCCAGAAATTGGTACCAAGGTAGAAGAATGTGATCTAGTAGAAGTTGAAGGTCAAAGAATAGAAAAATCAACTAAACAAAAAAAAGTATACTTAGCCTTTAATAAACCTTTTGGAATTGTTTGCACAACACATAGAAGCGTAGAACCAGATAATATTATAGATTTCATTAAATATCCTACAAGAATTTTTCCTATTGGAAGATTGGATAAGCCTAGTGAGGGATTAATTTTTTTAACTAACGATGGAGATATCGTAAATAAAATACTCAGAGCAAGAAATAATCATGAAAAAGAATACATCGTTAGCGTTAATCGTCCTATTAATAGAGACTTTATTCAAAGCATGCGAAATGGTGTTGAAATATTAGACACCATAACTAAGAAATGTTTCGTAAAACAATTAGGTCCAAAAAAGTTTAAAATCATACTCACTCAAGGACTTAACCGGCAAATTAGGCGAATGTGTGAGACCTTAGGTTACAGAGTACAATCATTAAAGCGTGTAAGAATTATGAATATTAAGTTAGACGTACCAACAGGAAAATATCGCAAATTTACCAAAGAAGAACTCTTAGAATTAAATGGATTGCTTGAAAACTCTTCAAAAACATTTGACTAATAAAAAATCCCCTCTTTTTTATTGTCTGCAATCTCAAAGGCGAAAGGTAGTTAGAATGTTTAAACATTCCAAAAAGGTTCTTAATAATAGCTATTGAATATAGAAGTTTTCTTCCAACCATCTTCTAATAATTCCTTATATTCCTTTCTAGCTGCTTCAATAGTTTCAACTCTGCTTCCTTTCATAACTGGTTTGCTATTCCTCTTATAAACACAACCATAGGAAATCATCATTGCATCAATAGTTAGACTTGGCTTAGATAACTCCTCAAATGGTTCGAAAACTTTAATCCTACTTTTATCCTTATTAATGAGGATAAATTTCTCCATTAAATCAGTAATAAGCAAATCATTGCTCCAATACTAAAAATTAAGCTCCACCCCTGCGACTTAATCTCTACCATGAATACTTCTAAAAGAGCCAATAAATTGGAACTGCTCTCTATTAATACCTAAATTCTGTATAAGTTTAGAGGTTGTAAACTCTCCCATTCTAAAAGTTGAACTCAACTGATTCTTTTTTGGTCTTGCCATAAATTACATAAAAAATAATCCTTATATATAGATTAATATTTTTTAAACTTATGATATAAATAACTTCATAGATTTCTATTAAAAATTCATGTCAATATTAGTTACTTCCCCTTGTCCAGAAAGTACGGTTGAGGAATTAGGAATTAAAAACTGGCCGATATGGACTTGTGAAGCAACTTCTTTTGACTGGAGTTATGACAATAAAGAAACTTGTTTATTGCTTGAGGGAGAAGTCACGGTAACTCCTGAGGGAGGACAACCTGTAAAATTTGGTGCAGGTGACCTAGTTATATTCCCAGAAGGTATGAACTGTAGATGGGATGTTCATCAAGCAGTACGAAAGCATTATCGTTTTGGTGATTAAGCAGCACTAGCTCTCTTTATCATCTTTCAATATGCTCCACTATATTATTAAATTTGGTCAAAATTCTTCAACCATCTAATCTATCAGCATAATCCCTTAAAATTTCTGCCATCTTTTGAGGAGGGATTTCATCTTGATATTCTCTACATAAATCAAAAAATTTATCCAGGAAATCTTTCATTGAAGAGGACATAAAAAAAGATTTTATCACTCTATGTTAGAACGACTTTCATAAAAAACTATCATTTCATCAACCTATTTAACTGAAGGCACTAAGTCGCAGGTTGGGATCCTGTAGCCCCGAACAGTCATAGCAATGGTTTATTAATCTTGAACTAATTCTCATATTTAGAAAAGGTAGTTCAAGGGGGTTAACTTTACTAACTGTCTAAATACTTATGAATTGAACAATCTAGTTAGTAATGAAAAGGTAATTGTTCTATTTGTTTTGGAGCATAATCACAAATTCCAAACTGCATACATTCCATTTGGTCATCACTTAATTGCCTTTCAAATGAAATCGCTTCATAAAAAAGATTAAAAGCATGTTGGAGATTATGTTTAATAGGATTTCCGCAAGTCATAATAAAACTCCATATATTTGAATTTTTAATCCGCAACTAATATGCAAGGCAATAGGGATTATTTAGTGATTTACTACAAAAAATGTTTTTGCGTAGATGAGCTCTTTTAGCTTGTTCATAGAAATTTTGTGTCATAAAAACACCAAAATAAATAAGTAAAACAGTCAATATAAGAAGCTCTAATCCTAAGTGGCTCATTGAAAAACCTCCTTTGAGATGGTATTTATTTAGTATCTCTGATGCATAAAAATCAAGAGTTTTAATACCTAATTATCATTAGGGCTACATAACTTAAAATCCTGCAGTAATTAATTTTGGCTCTCTTTGCGAGCCTCATCTACTTTAATTTCCTTTCTTTTCAAACGTGGTGTTTCGACATTGGAACCAACAATCATTTCACTATCAAGAAACATATTACTCAAAAAACTTATCCTTATTATTCTCAATTCTTTGTAAATCGTTTATCTGATCCAAGTTAGAACATATCAACCATGCCTCATCAGGAACTTTCCTAGAGTCTCTATCCTTATTTAATAAATAATAAACACATAAGTGATCCGATATTAAAAATCAAGATCCACCACTACGAGTTAATTAGCATTAAAACACAACCTCACCTTAAGAAGAAAGTTTGAGGGCCAACCTTCATCATTTCTTTCATACTAACCTTCTTCTTTCTCAGCATCATCTTAATTAGTTATAAAAACTATTCAAAATTAAAAGGACAATGATGGGATCATCATCAATTAGCTACTTTAGCTTCATTATTTGCAATAGCTGGTACCTTGGAACCTAATAACAAATGTGGTCATAATATAGAGTTTCATTTAAAGATTATTGCAAAAAGCTCCTATATCTTTACTTTGCCCGACAAATGACTTGAGTTTTCTTTTGGCTGGTTCTTTATTACTAACTTCAGAATTATATTCTGCACATAACAATTTTCCTTTATTTATCATATTAACTGGTATAAGTTCAACAGCAATAATAGACGTGCTTAAAGCAATTACAAATAAAAATGCCTTGGTTATTGAATTTTGCATAAAAATATTTTTATCACACCAATTTTAGATCGAAATAAATTTAAAGAATAAATTAACTGCTTAATAAAAGGAATCAACACATTAAATTCATGCTTAAATATTGCTGATCTTTTTAACTAAATAAATGGCTTATTCAGAAACTAAAGTAATAATAGGTGGTTTAGCTCACGTGCCTATTCTAATTTTCATAGTCAATTTAATTAAAGGTAAGTTTGCCAATAAAGCAGGAGAGTTGAACGTCGCTGAAGTGAAAGATGAAGAACCAAAGATAAAAATAGCTGAGCTTAAAAAAGAGGAAATAAAACCTAAAGATGAGAATAAAAGTATAGACAATCAAGAAGTATTAATAACAGAAAAAGAGAACCCAGAAGATGAGATAAAAAGTGAAGTTAAAGAAGATGAAGATGAAGGGAAAGAAGTAAGTTAAAAAAGAGGGTTGTATTCATAAAATTTAGATAGATTTACCAAAAAATTTTCATTTATTCCTCTTATTCAATGTAAGGCTAAAGGTACTAGGTAGTTTTTAAGAATATTCTGGACTTGACTCTTAAAAACTAATTCAAAGAAAAGGTTTTCAAAAAATATATTTTTATTGCTTATAGTCACATGTTACGAAATGGAAAATATTTGTAGGTAATTTGATATTTTTTATTGATATTTTATGAATATAAAGTAGTTTAACTCATGCTCAAATGCAATTTAGAATTCTTGATTATGTTCCAAACCAAAAGAAGAAGCTACATTTTTTAGTTTGAATAATAAATTTTTAAATTAAATGTATATTATGACTAGATTTTCTAATTGCGGAAATTAAATCAATCCCCGGAATTTTCAATATTTGACTAATATTTCCCGCATTTTTGCTCATTGATAACAATAAATTATCTAGATAAGTTAGATAAACTTTAGATAAAAATTTATTTTATGAGTACTCAAAACAGCCAGAACCATAAAAGACAAGAACAAAATAATACAGAATGGTTAGATGAAATGATCAATAAACTTGAAGAGATGAAGAACAACACATCTCAAATAGCCTATAACTGACAGACTAAGAAACAAACTTTAGGAGGTGATTATGGGATTTCCACATTGCCCTATTTGTGTCGCTGTAGCATTCTTAACCTCTTGTATATCAGTAACTCGTAGCTATATGTTCTATTTACTTTATAAGGAATCTGTAAATAAAAGAGCTAATTTTTTACCTATTTGGTTACAAGCCTAAATTTTCTTGTCTAAACACAAAGATAGATAGTTTGTAATCAATTTTCGTTAATTAAATAAGATCAACTGTCAATCTTATTTAAGATAGCTGTTTAGGTAGTAAGCGTTTTATTTATCTATTATTAATGGATCTAATGCGTCAGTACGACATCTTCTTTCAAACACAAGAGAAGAATCTCCTTTTCCTTCTAGTTCTGAATCTTCATCCTGGCATTTATTTAATATTTCTTGAATTACAGGAATACATTTAACCATAAATATATCTTTATTTTTTAACTTTTTGTCAGAGAATCCAAGATCAATTCCTGCTTCATAGTAAGCATACCAATAACTACACTGATTAAAATCCTCTATTGGATTTTTTATTTTCAATCCATAATTATCTACTAATCTTTGTAATCCATCTTCTGCAATTTTTTTATTTTTTCTTTCCCGTTCCCAAGAGGAGTAATCATCTCCATAAATAAGTACTCCCAAAAAAATAAAAACAAGAGCTATATATAAACCTAAATTTTTCATTATCCAATTAATGAAATAAAAAGTGAAATCATCTTTTCAGTTATAAATGCTTTATTCATAGAAATTAGGGTGTCTATTTCTCTATTTTAGATCGACTGTCAATCGTCATTATATAGAGATGCGAATAGTAAGCGTTTCATCTTAACTTATTTAATACCTAAATATCTCTCACAGTAATAGTTAGCTAACTCACGATTAGAATAATTTTTTATTTCCTTTAAATTAAGCTTCTTAATCGCTTCATCACCTGTGATTTGATAGCTTGAATTTAGTTTCGCACAGGTATCTTTTACTTTTCCTTCCTTATCAAAAGGGATTCTAAGATAAAAAGCAAAAATGGATAGAAACAATCCAAAAGTTATTACTCTTCTATGATTCTTCCACCATTGGTAAAATTTATTTTCCATAAAAAAAAGAGGGATTTAGCAATGTTTTCTAGATCGACTGTCAATCGTCATTATATAGAGATGCGAATAGTAAGGGTAAGCGTTTGATTGAATAATGCCAAAGTAGTGAAAATAATCAACCTCAATAAATAATAACTATGGATAATATTATTGAAATTATTAAGATTTTAATAAATCCAATAATTATTTTTTAGATTGAGTGATGCTAACCTCCTATCGTATTCATTTCTCCTTTAAATACAAACTTATCTTTATTTAGTAAAGTACCTCCATGTAACTAAAGGAATGCTTATGACTAATATCCCAAGTACGACATATATAGCCATATAGTTATTTGTTTCAGCAGTTCTCTCTACATTAGAATTAAGATCATCTAGTTGATTATCGATTGATGAGGTTTGACTATCAATTGATGAAGGTTTACTAATCTCCTCGATGATTATTTTTTTGGGTTTATTAGTGGAATTAGAATTAACTCGCGGATTAAAATTCGAACCTAATTCAGCAACACAATGATTACCGCAACCACCATTAGCTTCATTATGAGCAATAGCTGGAGACACTAAACCAAAAAACAAAGGTAAGAGTAATAATTTTCTCATTAAAAAAGAGGATTTTATAAATTAAGTTTAGAACACTGTCAAAAAAAAGCTATCCTTTCAGCGATATATTTAAGTGAAGGGAACTATAGATCTTTTGAGGAGGCTGTAAGTTTTACATACAAGTTAATACAACTGGAGATCTAATCTCAAACTTATTGCGATACTATCATTCATCTAAGCTATAACTAAATTATAAAGGCTTTATTAGAAAACCTCCCAAGTCTTTATTATCACTAGGAATCTGATTAAAATCCTGTTTCCTGGAATATAAATAATCATATTAATATTAGATAGTTTCCCAGATTCTCTTTTTTATTGTTTTCATTCTCAGACAAGAAACTTTGTCTAGGAGAGGATATAAAATTATCTACAAGTATAAATAAGTGCTTGATTAAACTAATGGTGTAAGGAGTAAGCGTTTATTTGTTAATCACAACAATTGTCCTTACTTAGTGAAGTATTCCAAGAGGATTCTTCCATTGTTGATAGGTCAACTCTATGAGTTGCCATCCAGTCACCGTTTGCTTCCAAAAATTTTTGAACATTACCAGCTGGAGCTTGATGAATAACAATAACTTTTTGAGGATCTTGCTTGTTTACGCCTCTGAAAAGCGGCTTAATATTAAATTCAGAATGTCTTTTTTCTGCTTCTTCACTATCAAATATTGCTGACCATTCATCAAAAGTACTCTCAATTTTAAAAGTAAATATAGAGGTAACAGTGCAAGACATAAAAAGGAACTAAGTGAGCCTTATTTTAGATCGGTTTTTATAAAAAGCTATCGATTATAAGATCTATTTTACAAAAGGTACTAGGTTGAATAGTAATGATCTCTAGTAGGAATGCATTAGCAAGTATTTTTATGGCTGCATAACTTACTCATTTAGGAAACTCCATCAAGGTACTAAAAATATAAAAGAGAGATAAACAAAAATGAGAACGCAAATTATTATTGAATGGGTTGGTCAATATAATAATATTGAATGATAGGCTTCTTGCCTAAAGGAGAATTCAGCCATCTGGATTAGCTGGATGAATAAAATTTAAATACCTTTATTAAATTTATAAAACCTTGTTTATAGTGAAAGCATTAAAAAGGGAGTAATCTGGCCTGAATTTTAAATCGACTTTAAATCAAATTAACTATATCGTTTCAGATATTAAGTTTTCAAAGAGAAGAATATTCTCTAAGTCTATTAGCTTGCTATATAAAATTAAAATAAAATTGAAAAAAATATTTTTAATGAGTTAAACTTCCTTCCATGATAGTAATATTTGTATCCTTTGAGTTAGCCCATCGTAACTTGCTTATCTCTTGATATTCTGAGCTTTTGTAAGCATCAAAAGCTTCTTTCTTAGATGGAAACTGAATTATCACAGCTAATTTCCCACCCTTTCCTTCGACCGTTTGACTCTCCATGTCCTTGGCGAATACTAAACCACCTAATGATTCAATCCAAGGTTGAAATGCTTCGACATATTCAGCAAAAGCTGGATCAGTAACAGTTGTAGTAACTAGCCAATAACCTTTAGCCATAAAAAAATTAATTTAAAATTATATATATAATACATTAATTTTGATAGATGATTATTTTATTTAAGCAGCAAAATTTTCATCAAAATTTGACTTTATTTGTGCAGCCTGTTTCAGTAATCTAACTACTTCTTTTCTTCCAACAGCATTATCTGCTTGATGCATTATTTCAGCATATTTTTTATTTATTTTTTTCATAAACATTATTCACTTAAACTCAAAATACAGCATCACTACTTAGTGTCAATTCCTTATTTTCACGAAATTAATTAGAGGTTGAAAATTCACATTAATCAGCTGTTTTTTAAAATCTTACTAAAAATATATAGATTGCTTTGTAGTTAATATGAAAATCTATTACTTTTTTCTTTTTTTAAAGCTTCTTAATTATCTCTAATTAAAAGACTATTAGATTTTTATTTTAGGTAATTAAAATTATAATTAAACATTTTTTTGAGCTAATTCCTTTAAATCATTTCAATAAAGAAAAAGAAATCGAAGTAATTTCAATAAAAGAATTAAAGGTTTTTGCAAAAGAACACAAAAAATTAAAAATATATAAAAATTGGAAATAAAAAATAAATCTTTTTTAGGAAACGTTATAAATTTTAATTTAATATTTGAGCTACATTATAAGAATTGTTTGAGATCCGTCTTTGTTATCTGATATGGTTATTTGTTTATTTGGAAATAATTTAGACAATAATTTTTTTAATTCTGAATTTTCATCAAATGTGATCGTTTTTGAATAATCTGAATTAATTTTCCAATTTTCATCTACATATAATTCTTTTTCATTATTAGTCTGTTCTTCAATTAAAACTCTATTCATAACTTTGAGTAGGAATTCTGAATTATGATCTTTATTATTTCCTGAATTATCTAATTGATTTTCCATCATTATTTTAAAAACTTCTTGGGAATTTATTGTATTAAATTGATCAATAAAATTTTTAATAATTAATTTAATAAAAGTTGAACAATTTTTATTCTATCAATAAGGATAAGTTTACTTTGAGATTATGAGCAAAAGTTGAAAAAGAATTTTTAGATTAATAATCAATCACCTAAAAATATATTTAAAATAGCCAAAATTTATAGTGCTAAATTCCTTTTAAATATTTAAAGAGGGAAAGATTTAAAATAGTATAAATTTTTATTGATTTGAATCTTTTGATAGAGGTTCCCATTCACAACTAATTTTGCATTCTTTTAGGGATTTCTCCGAACCATTCTTAAGTTCGCAACTCCGTAGACAGTCATAAAATGCATATTTAGGGTCTAACTCATTTTTGAATAGTTTATCTCTAAATGTATTCATAATTAAAATCCTTTTTCTTTTTCTCAAGTTGATTAATCAATTTGTCCAACCAAATTGTGTTGTTAACCTTTTTTGAATTTTTAAAGTATTTAATTTTAAACGTGCTCATGGAGTTATACCTTAATTAGGTGAAGTTAATTTAATTGCAATAATTCAGATTAACTAGAGCAAAAATACTGATTATGAATATAGTGAAATATTTAATATCAAAAATATTTTATTCTAATCTTTAATTTAGGCAGGTTAATCCATAGTAATTTAAATTCGATTAATATTTATCTATCATAAATAAATTGGTAAAAATACTCTGGCAAAAATTTTTTGCTAGTGATATTTTTTTATATACGTTCATCCAATTAACAATTCTGGACGCATGACATGAGGATAGGGAACGGGATTCTCATTAACTGCTTAAGGTCTCATGAATAACCTCTTACAAATTAGGGAGAAAATCAACAAAGCTGCAAAGCTTAAGAAAGCCCAACTTTTGGCGACTAAAAATGGAGAAGTTACTCCATATAGAAGATCAGTTTTTCAAGAAAGAGTTAAGGAAGCTCAGCTAGATGTAGAAAAGCTAGATTCATAAAATAATAAGTCTTACTTTACATCTGATTTACATAAGAGGGGTAAACCCTCTTATTTTTTTTGGGACAAGCTAAAAATATCAACTAAAATGTGGTTGTGCCTTTAGTATTTAGAAATAATTATATTTAAACTAGAATTTACTTTTTACTCTAATTATTTTTATAGGTCTTAAATAAATAATCTTGGTTATTTGAGATATAATATATCAATAAATGTATTTTTCTTAGTAGTGCTTTTTTAATCTTTTTTTGCATATTAACTTTTAAGATAACTCAAAAATATTCAAAATAAAATAAGAAAGATTACTCTTTTTATTATCCTAGGTATTAGTTAAAGTTGAAATAACGAATATAATTTATTTAGCATGTTTAATTTAGGAAATGCTGAATTAATTGAAGTTTTTCAGCTGATAATCACATTCTCAAGTTTATTTGGAATCATATTATTATTGGTGTTTTCAAAAGACAAACCAATTTCAAAAAACTTATATTTAAAAAATCAGAGGTAATGGTAAGAGTTATTAACAGAAAAATTAGATTTCTAAGATGGTTAAATTCAGGAATAATTTTACCTTTATCAGCAATGGCAATAATTTCTACGGTTGTTTTGTATTTATTTTTATTTATTGTTATTAAATAATATATCTCGCTGATTTCTTTTGTTAATTTGAAATAATTTTTACATTTTTTATTACTAACGCTTCGGAATAAAGCTGGAATAAATCATATGTCCTTTTAATCCATAAAGCCCAAGAATTATTAGAAAGATTGAAAAAGAAACCACAAAAATAAAAAGAGTTATTATTGTTTTCGCTTAAAAAATGATTACAGGGAAGTAGAGCTATACAAATTGCAAAAATAACATTAGCACAAAGTATATTTTAATCTTAAGTTGTTAATATTTCAGTTAGATGAAAAGAAGTCGTTAAATTTTCTAAAAAGGGAAAATAATGAATATTAATAGCAAAAAAAATTTAATTTTAAAAGACTTTCTCAGGTAATCTCAATTTACATTATTGCCTATTAAATCACTTTGTAGAATTTTAAAAAATAAATTGATCCTCCAACAAGAATAGTTATTGCTACTAAATAAAAAATTAATGGAATAATTGGATATTTAGATAATGTAGATCTTACTTTTCTTTGTAAAGCTTTTTTATCAAGTTCAGGGAGCTTTAAATCTAAAGTTTTTTCTCTAGGAGGAAGTCCTAATTCTTTCCTTCTCTTAGCTTCTCCCATAATGACTAAAAATAAATTATATTGCTTCAATTTTACAATCTTCTTAGTAAATACAAAGTAAAATACTTAAATGCCATTAAGTATTGATAGGATTAGAGTATAAGAATTGTTTGTGATCCATCTTTGTTATCTTTTACAGTTATTTTTTTATCTGTAAATGTTTTATGCAATAAGGTTTTAAAATTCGAAAATGGAATGATTATAGAAAAAACTCTTTAATACTGAATTTGCATTTGAGATAATATTTGTTAAATATTTGGCATTGATTTCTATATTTTCAAATAGATATAATTTTTATTTTCATAAATTTGATCTTTAATTAAGAAATGATAATCAACCTTTATCAATGAGAGGCAATTTAGTATTAAAAATACTCCTCATATTTTTGGAAAATTAATAAAAGAATATTTTTTCTACTTTAATGCTATAAACAGTACACCAAATATAAGTGTTGATGCTATAAAACCAACTCCCACCAAAGTAGAAATTATTCCAGTATTTAAATAGACCTTAACCGTAGCTAGTTCATTTCCTTGTTTTTTATTCATGTAAAAATTGAATTTAGAATTTATAAAATATCAATAACTTCTAAAGAAATTCAAACGTATGATACAAAAATTTATAGGGCTTTTATAAATTCCTTAAATAATTAAATAGAAATCCAGTCTTCTCATAAATATGAGTTTTTTTTCTTCTTATTACAATGCCATACGGATTTATAAATATAGCAAAAAAAATTCTTATAAATCTAAGAAAATTCTTTTTACTTTCTGATTTGATATCAACTGGATTGTTTAGTTCTAAATAACAATCTTGATTAATAAATTCATTTTCAAGTAAATCATTTAAAACTTTTTTTCTTACTTTAATAGAAAGACTACTTAATATAATTTTCATTCCTTTTATTGAAGATTGATCTCCATTTATTATTTCTCTTATAATGCTTTGAAATAATATCTCCCACTTGTAAGGTTCTTTCTCGAAGAGAAATAAAGCCAGACTATTCTTATTAGCAATTAATAACCTATTTGTTTCATCGATATCATCCTGATCCGATTTCCAATAAGAATACAAAGGAGAAATTTTCTCAAGTTTAGAAAAATCAACCACAAAAAAAATTTAAACCCAATTTATAATAACAAAAATCTAATTTTAAATATTTTCTAAAATATAAACTGAAGTTAATGGAAAAATTCCAATAAAAAAAGAGTGTTTTATAACTATATGTTAAATCGACTGTCAATCAATATAAATCTAGTACTTAATTAGCATCTGCCACTAAGGATATGTACCAAGATATTTTTCACATCAATAATTATAATTTTCTAGAATTTATTTTCAATCCAATTCCATCTGTCTGCCAATTAAAAAACAACTTACCAGAACTCCAAGCCTACCTAAAAGTTTCTACTTGGCTGCTAGTCATATTTGCTTCAAAAATTTCAGGTATGGTAAAGCCCACCTTCCTAAGGTAACTGAGACTTTCGTATTCGTTGCAGTTGGAGTTAATGATTTGGAACGCAAAGAAGCTAATCTTTGGATTTGTTTGATAATTCCCTCTTCTAAGGTATCCAGTCGCAATTCTTTGCGAGTAGCTCGGTCTTTCTTCTGGGGCAAAAAGTTCTCCACGAACCACAAAACCTGATCAAATTTTGATTTCTTTGGGGATACTTTTAATTGCTTGGATTTTTCTGGAAACATCTGTTCCTTTTTCGATTTGTCGCTGAATCAAATTTGCCATCTATATATTTAATAGCAATATCAACTCCGTCAATCTTAGGTTGAATTAACAATAGACTGTCAATAATTGAACTAATTCAGTTGACTAATTCCTAAAAAAACTAGACTATTATGACGATTAAAAACGTTATTATTATCCGAAATACTTTTCAGAATCTAAGTTTACAATAAATTTGTTCATTCTCTGAATAATTAAACCATGACTAGTTTCTTATGTTATGGCTTTTAGGCTCATTAAAACTGAATAACCCTTTGGAGGGGTGGTCGAGTGGTTTAAGGCTCTAGTCTTGAAAACAAGAGATTTTAGATAAAAAGAAATTAATATAAACTCTCAAAAGCATTGATATAACTATTATCTTACTAAGACAAAACTGATACCAATAAATCAACTCGAGACAGTTGTGACCAGTTTGTGCCACTTTAGAAATATGCAAATAAACACTAATTAAATAATACAAATTTATCAAATTGAATTATCTTAAATCTTCTAGAAAATATATTTGAAAAAGGTATCATTAGTCGCAAATGGTTAAATGTAAAACAGCTAAAACTTAATTAAGAACTTGAAAGGTTTAATGACAAAAGATCAGAGAGGGTTATTTCGGATAAGCCTTGGACTAAACGTGCTTATCTTGCTGATAATAATATATCTGGTTTTAATTTAATTGCTATTTTTATTTATCAAATTAGGCTAAAGCTCTGCGAATTAATCTTCATTGAAATTACTCCTAAGAAATAACATAAAGAGTTCAAAACGATAATTAATAGCTATAAATAAACTAAAGGTTATTAATGAAGATAGAAATTAAAATTAATTCTTTAGAAAAATATTTAGCTAATTTAATAAATGATATTAAATTTAAAAGGATTACAGAAAAATTAAAAGAATATGATTTAATGGCAGATGTAGACGACCAGAGTGCTCATTATTTTTGTTCTTTTTCTAAATGAATTAAGTATTAATAGTTCTGGATATTAATTAGAAATTATTTGATGAGCCAATAATTAAATTCTTCGATGAGAGTTTATAGAATTTCTCATGAACTGATTCAGTAAATTCAGTCTCATTTAAATAATTGACTAAATCTAATGGGTCGATATTTACATCAAACCATTCATCGTAATTTATATAATTTGGCTCGGCATAATAAGTCATTCCTTATTGGTAGCAATAGGATTTCTAATAAAAAGTACAAATACTACAAAAGTGAATAATTAGATAGTTAGTAGGTGGGCAGTTGGAGTATTGAATTTACTTATTGCCTTAATGCTAAATATTTTTTAAACACTTAAGAATTTATCTATAACATCTTGACTTAATTCAGATGTTGATCCACTCGCAACAATACCTCCTCTTTGCATTACATAGTATTTATTAGCTTGCCTAACGAAATGCAAATGTTGCTCAACTAGAAGTACACTGATATTTTTTTCTTTGATAATAGTCTTGATAGCATTCTCAATATCAAGGACAATATTAGGCTGAATACCCTCAGTTGGTTCATCTAATAGTAGTAGTTTCGGTTTCCCTAGTAAGGCTCTCGCTATTGCTAATTGCTGTTGCTGACCTCCACTTAAATCACCACCTTTTCTATTTAAGAAATCTTTTAATATTGGAAAAAGTTCAAATACAATATTATCTATCTTATTATTTTTAATTAAACCACCAGGTAAAGCCTCTAGGCCAATTAACAGATTTTCTTCGACAGTTAAATATGGTATTATTTCACGCCCTTGGGGAACGTATGCCATCCCAGATTTAGCTCTTTGGTGGGGTTCTTTACGAATTAAAGAATTACCATTAAAATTTATTTCTCCTTTTTTTGGCTTTAAAAGACCAATAAGAGATTTTAATAATGTTGTTTTCCCTACACCATTCCTACCAATAAGACATACCATTTCTCCTGAATTAACAGTTAAGTCAATGTCTCTTAATATATGACTTTCGCCATAATAAGTATTAAGTGATTTTATTTCTAATACTTTCATTTATAAATCCTCCTGTTTGCCAAGATAAACCTCAATAACATTTGGATCCCTTTGAATTTCATCCATTGAGCCTTCGCATAAAACAGATCCTTGATTCAAAACCGTTACATTGCTTTCAAGTCGTCTAATAAATTCCATGTCATGATCAATGACTAAGACAGTATTGTCGCCAGAAATTGATTTAAGCAAATCTGCTGTTAATTCTGTCTCCTCATCAGTTAATCCTGCTACAGGCTCATCAATAAGCATTAATGATGGCTTCTGCCCAAGAAGCATAGCTATTTCTAACCATTGTTTTTGACCATGAGAAAGAGAGCCAGCCTTCACTTCAGATTGTTCCGATAAATTAACTATCTTTAAAAGTTTTTCTAACTCTACAAGTTTATTTTTACTAGGCTTGCTTGCTATTAATTTAATAGTTGATGAAAATTGACTTAAGGATATTTCAAGGTTTTCATTAACAGTAAGGTTTTCAAAAACTCTAGGGCTTTGGAATTTTCTACCTACTCCAATTCTAGCGATTTTATGTTCTTTTTTCCCAACTAAAGATGTGCCTTTAAATAATACATTACCTTTAGAGGGCTTAACTTTGCCAGTTATAACATCAAGAAAAGTTGTCTTTCCTGCACCATTTGGTCCGATTACAGCTCTTAGCTCTCCTTTTTGTAAGGATAAATTTAAATTATTTAAAGCTAAAAACCCCTCAAAGCTTACAGATACATTTTCCAATTTAAGTAAGATATCTTCTTTCATTTCATACCTCCTTATTTTTTGTAGCCTCTAGACTTGGATAAGTAGCAATAAACCTTTTTATTAGACCCCATCTTGTAAGTAAATTATGAGGCCCGCCATTGTTTATCCACCCGATAATCCCCTCTGGCAGAACAGTAACTACGAGAATAAAAAGACCTCCCTGTATAAAGATCCAACCTCCAGGTATTAGACCTTGTACAACACTTTCTCCAAGTCTTATAAAAAAAGCACCAAGAATTGCACCAATTAGAGTTCCTCTACCTCCAACTGCAACCCAAATTACCATTTCAATTGAAAATGGTACTCGCATGTATTGAGGCGAAATTAAATCAGCCTGAACAGTGAACAATGCGCCTGAAATCCCTGCCAAACATCCAGCAAAAACGAATATTATTGTTTTAAAAAGGACAGGGTTATATCCACTAAATCTTACTCTAGGCTCATCATCTCTGATACCTATAAGAATTCTTCCAAATCTTTTACTAACTAGCCATTTACAAAAAAGGTAAAAGACAATTACTAATATTCCACTTATATAGTAAAAATATTTTTGCATTATTGGATCACCTACCATCATTCCAAATAAGGTTGTATTGGGTGTGGGAAGACCATTTGTTCCATTAATTAATTTTTGCTGGCCATTAAAGAAATTAAAAAAAACAAGCAATGCAGCTTGAGTAAGAATCGAAAAATAAACTCCTTTAATTCTGTTTCTAAAAACAAGAAATCCAATTAATCCTGCTACTATTCCCGGTATTAACCATATTGAAATTAGAGTAAAGATTGGGGATTTAAATGGTTCCCAGAAAAATGGTAATTCTCTCACTCCATACAAACCAAAGAATTCAGGTATCCCTTCTTTTAAGGAATTTAATTGAAGAAACATTGCGATTGCATAACCGCCTAAAGAAAAGAAAATACCCTGTCCGAGACTTAGTAGTCCAGTATAGCCCCAGCTTAAGTCAATACCTAGTGCAACAATCCCTAAAGATAAACATTTCCCTAATATCTTTAATCTAGAGTCACTTACTAAAGAAGGCATTGCTATGAATAGAGCAAAAGCTATTACCCAAATAAGCAAGTAAAAATGTTTCTTTGATATTTTCATGACTCTACCATCCTTCCTTTCTGAGGAAATAAACCTGAAGGTTTAAACTGAAGGAATACTATTATTAGTGTAAAAATCATTACTCTAGCCATACTTGTTGTGGCAAAGAAATTCACAATATTAGCCAAAGCATTTGGCATGTCTGGCCAAATGGAAATTAACCTTCCAGCACCTATCAAATCTGTCATTATACCAATACCAAATGATGCAATTACTGTCCCAATTAGGTTTCCTACACCCCCTAAAACAACAACCATGAAACAAGGTACGATATAGTTTTGGCCTACGTTTGGGCCTACAGAACCTAATAACGAAACTGCTACACCAGCTACTCCAGCTAGTCCTGATCCAAGAGCAAAAGTTAATGTATCGACTTTTTTTGTTGATAAGCCAAGACATTCTGACATTGATCTATTTTGTGTTACTGCTCTAATTCTCAATCCCCATTCACTAAGATTTAGAAATATTAAAACTACTATGACCGAGGTCAATGTTATAAAAATAATCCATAGCCTAGTCTTTGGAAAAGTTTCACCAAAAATCTCAATAGGTCCTCTCATCCACTTTGGTGCAGTAACGTCTACGTTTCTTGAGTCTGCTCTACTTAACCTTGAGATGTTTAAAGCTATAGAATTTGTTGAAATTATTCCTAAGAAGACAGAAAAAACCCAAATTGATAAATCTATGTATTTTTTTTGAGCATAATTTGTAAATTTAGTGTTAACTATATTTTTTATTGATATTCCAGATATAAATGTGATTATTATACCTGGACCTATAGCCAAAGGAATACTGCGTACAAATTGCTGAAGAAGAAGACTAACCCCCCATGTAGCCAAAAGAGTTTCTAGTGGACTACCATATAATTTTCTTATTATTAATCTTTCAAGTAAAATCCCTACGCATGCACTAAAGATGAATGCTACAAATATAGAAACGATAATATAACTACCATAAAAGGGTTTTAAAAAAGGCTGCTTAAATATAAGTTGAGTTACGAATGTAGAGTAAGCTCCAACCATTATTAGCTCACCGTGGGCAAGATTAATAACTCCCATTAAACCGAATACAATTGCTAAACCTAATGCAGCAATCAAAAGGACTGAACCAATCGAAATACCTTCAAAAAGAATGTCAAAAAATAGATCCACTTAGATAAATAAATAAATTAAAAAAATAAAAGGGAACTGAAAAAGTTCCCCTATAAATAAAAGTAAGAGTATTTCTTAGAGTTTATATTTTCTTCCTCCGCCCCCTTCACTCCAATCACATCCATAGCCAATATCTTCTGGATAAAACTGGTTCCATGTTTGTGGAATAACAGGTCCATCTGATGTGTATTCATCAAGGATAGTAAATCCACCTCCTGAATTTATTCTACCTATCCTCACAGTCTGTGAGATGTGGTGGTTAGGCATTACTTTGATAGGCCCTTGAGGAGCGTCAAAAGTTACACCGATTAATGCGGCTCTTACAGCTTCATCATCAAATGTACCAGCCTTTTCTACTGCCTTTTTCCACAGATATACCATGTTATATGCTGATTCTTGTGGATCTGCTACAACTCTGTCTGAACCCCATCTCTTTTTAAATTTTGCAGCAAATTTCTTCGACTCTAATGAATCGATAGACATCATATAGTTCCATGCACCATAATGCCCTTCCAGGAATTCAGGACCAATTGTACTGATTTCTTCTTCAGCGATTGAGTAGCTCATTACATAATATCCATTTTCAGGTGTTATTCCTTCATCTTGGATTTGTTTAAAGAATGCTACGTTTTGGTCACCATTTAGAGTATTAATAATGACTCCTCCTTTTGGTAGTGCCTTTTTAATCTTTGTTATTATTGGAGCTACCTCTGTATTACCTAAAGGAAGATAATCTTCTCCAACTACTTTTCCACCTAATTTTTTAAGTTGTTCTTTTGTAATTGTATTAGATGTTCTAGGGAAAACATAATCAGAACCAACTAAGAAAAATGGTTTCTTTTTCGCTGGAGAGTATTTAAACATGAACTCAGTTGCTGGCTCAGATTGCTGATTTGGAGTTGCTCCGGTATACATAATGTTTGGGGAACACTCTCTTCCTTCATATTGAATTGGGTAGTAAAGGAATCCATCCTTTTCTTCATAAACAGGTAACATCGCCTTTCTACTGGCTGATGTCCACCCACCGAAGATAACAGGATAATTGGCATCAATCATTTGTGATGACTTTTCAGCAAAGAGTGGCCAGTTTGAGGCACCATCCTCAACTTTGTATTTGATTTCATAGAACTTGCCATCAACAAATACACCTCCGGATGCATTAATTTCTTCAATAGCCATTATTTCAGTATCCACTAATGTTTTTTCTGAAATTGCCATTGTTCCAGAGAGTGAATGTAATATTCCAACAGTTATTTCATCATCATATGAAATTGTAGAATCTGAACCTCCGCCACAGGAAGTGACCGATAATGCAAGAGAAGCAGTAGTTAATCCTGCTAAAAGACGTCTTGAAATTCGCATGAATTTGTTTAAATTAATAAATTTACCTTTTTTAAAGGTTTAATTAAGAAGTTATTAACGAGTAGGAATTCCTTTTGTATCAGCAGTAACTTTTTGTTTAAGTATTAATGAGTGAAGATCCGTTTTGTATCTGAAGTAACTTTTTATTTAATCCATCCATAACAAATAATTATTTTTTTAGTTTCAATTGTTGGGTATATGTGATTCTAAAAATTGAGTTATTTCTTCAACTCCTTTGCCGATACTTAGGTTGGTAAAAAACCAAGGTTTCCCTTTTCTCATAAATTCAGTATCACTTTTCATAATATTTAAATCTGCACCAACTTTATCTGCTAAGTCAATTTTGTTTATTAATAATAAATCCGACCTTGTTATCCCTGGCCCCCCTTTTCTAGGAATCTTGTCTCCAGCAGATACATCAATTACATATATTGATAAATCTACAAGTTCTGGACTAAAACTAGATGCTAAATTATCACCTCCACTTTCTACAAAAACAAAATCTAAAGGATTATATTTATTTTCTAAATCTAAAACCGCATTTTTATTTAATGAACAATCCTCTCTTATCGCGGTATGAGGACAACCTCCTGTTTCTACACCAATAATCCTTCCTTCCTCTAAAACCTTTTTATTTATTAGAAAGTTAGCATCTTCTTTCGTGTAGATATCATTGGTGACAACAGCTATCTCATAATTTTTTTTCATGCTTAAGCATAGAGTCTCTACTAATGCTGTTTTTCCTGAACCTACAGGCCCAGCAATCCCTACTCTCAATTTGCTGCTCATAGATTAATTTCTAAAAAGTTTTGTATAAAGGTCATTATGATTTTGTTGTGCCATAGCTAAACCTACATTGCCAAAATAGATGTCATCAATTTCTTTGTCCATAATTTCATTAGAAACTTTTGAAATTATTGCTAATAAGTCTCTCTGAATTAATTGTGCTTTTGTTGAACCAATAGGAATAATTCTTAATGCAGCACTAAGTTGGTTTGCACTCCACGCATAGAGAAAATTCTCAACCATTTCTAACTTGGTAATTTCAAAACAATAACAAGCCCAACTCCATGCTAATGACCAGGAGCTTTTTTTATTATTTTCATATAGATATTCAAATCCAAATTCTTTGGTTAAATCAAAGAGAGCTTTTGCCATTTGAATTTGTTGTTCTCTAATTTCGAGAGAGTCCTTTGATGAGAGGATCCATTTATCCAAACTCATTAGCTTTTGCAAATTACCTTTTAAATTTTTGCGGTCGTTTATCTCATTGAAAATATCAAAAAAATCTAGTAAAAGTTTTGCATCTAGTCTTATCTGACCAATTTTTAGTTCACTTATGATTAAGTCTTTTACCGAATTTGAATCTGTTAAATTTTTATTATGAAGATAACTCTCCATTCCCTCCGAATAACAAAATCCTCCAACTGGTAAATTAGGACTTATTAATAGATATTTTAATAAGTGACTTTTACTCATGACTATGGGCACCTCTTTCCGGAAAAAACTTTTTTTTCGTATTTTTTACATCAACTTTAAAATTAAGAAGCATATTTTTAATAACATAATCACTTTTTGTTAGAAGAATGCCTTCTTCGATTTCTACTTCCACGTGCCTATTCCCAAGATGATAAGCAGTTTTAATAAGCTCAATTTTAGAATTTGAACTTATTTCAATTAAATCTTCTGTTTTGGCAATTATCTCTATATAAAAATTGGACTTATTAGTTGAAAGGATATCTCCATCATTTAATTTGCCCTTTCTAGATAATTGTAAAATTATTTCTTGATCGCAATCAGTTAATCTTTTACCTCTTAAGATTCTTCTTTCATCTGAACTTAAGGTAAGTTTTAAAAATAAACCCAATTTCGGCTTTTCCTTAATCCAATCAGTTACAACAATTTGTTTATTCATTCTCATAATCAAAATTTTTGGTTACTTTAATTTAGTAATTAAAGGAAACAATTTATGATTAAAACTTCATGGGAAGGTAATTGTTTCTTAAATTTTTTCAATAATAAAGCAAGTTTAGGAAATGTTGATAAAACAATCTTTAAATCTAAATCAACTTCTCCTTATAAGTTATTAAAGTCTACTCATGATCAAGAGGGCAGATGTATTTTGCCTGTTCTACATACTGCAGGGGGATTGGTAGGGGGAGATTTACTCGATTTTGAGGTAAATCTTGAAAAAAACTCTAAGGTTTTGTTGACGACTTCTTCAGCTCAGAAAGTATATGGATCAGTTGGAAGATCTAAAATTAATCCAAAAGGAAGTTTTTCAAAGCAAAAGAATCTCATAAACATTCTTGACAATTCTCATTTAGAGTATCTACCCCAAGAAACAATCATCTTTGCAAATGGTTTATATGAGCAAATTTTTAAAGTATCTATTTCAGAAACTTCAAGTTTTTTATTTACTGATTTAATAAGACTTGGAAGATCTTCCTCAGGAGAATCTATTGAGAGTGGAGTTTTTAGGTCTAAATTAGAAATTATGAGAAATAATGATTTACTGGATGATTGGGAATATGTTGATCAGATTGAATTATCTAAGGCAAGTTTTGTAGCCAAGTCAGGTATGGATTACATGCCCGTTTTTGGATCCTTAATTTGGATTTGCGAAAAAGATTTTTCTAAGTCAAAAATAAATAATCTTGTAGGAAATATAAAAAAGATTTTCAATGAAACTAATAATAATTTATCTATTGGAATACTTGAAAATGGAATCTCTGTACGATTCCTAGGGAGTTCTTCTCAAGATGCTAGAAAATGTTTTTTTTGTATTTGGAAACAAATTAGGTCTGTTTGTGGATTTTGTGAGCCAAAATATCAAGGTGTATGGCCTTTACAAGATTCTATGAATTATTAATTATGTTCAGAAAGAACCTTTTTTAAGAATTTATAGATTAATTTTTTATTATGCATCTTTCACCTCAAGAAAAGGATAAATTATTGATTTTTTCTGCTGCGCTCTTAGCTGAAAGAAGGCTTAGTAGAGGTCTTAAGCTTAATTATCCTGAAACAATTGCTTTTTTAAGTTTTCAAGTTCTTGAAGGAGCACGAGATGGTAAAAGTGTAAGTCAATTAATGTCAGAGGGAACTACCTGGCTTTCAAAATCACAAGTTATGGAGGGCATTCCTGAAATGGTTGATGAAGTTCAAATAGAAGCGGTTTTCCCCGATGGGACTAAATTAGTTACTATTCACAATCCGATTAATTAGTTATGAGTAATTTAATTCCTGGCGAAATAATTCCTGAACAAGGTGAAATCGAACTAAATCTTAATAAGCAAGTTAAAACAGTAACGGTTTCTAATTCTGGAGATAGACCTGTGCAAGTTGGATCTCATTATCATTTTTATGAAGCAAACAAGGCTTTAATTTTTGATCGAGAAATAACACATGGTATGCGTCTTGACATTCCTGCAGGAACAGCAATTAGATTTGAACCGGGTGATACAACAGATGTCAAATTAGTGCCATTTTCAGGTTTAAGAAATGCATTTGGTTTTAATTCATTAATTAATGGTTCTCTAGATATTTAAATTATGTCTTATAAAATTAATAGAAAAACATATGCTCAAACATACGGTCCTACTACAGGGGATAGAGTAAGGCTTGCCGATACCGAATTATTAATAGAAGTTGAGAAGGATTTAACTACTTACGGAGATGAAGTTAAATTTGGAGGCGGTAAAGTTATCCGTGATGGAATGGGACAGTCTCAAGTAACAAGAAAGGAAGGAGCTGTTGATACTGTAATCACAAATGCTTTGATAGTAGATTGGTGGGGGATAATTAAGGCAGATGTAGGTTTAAAAGACGGGAAAATTTTTGAAATTGGAAAAGCCGGCAACCCAGACATTCAAGATAATGTAAATATTATTATTGGAGCTTCAACGGAAGTTATTGCAGGAGAGGGGCATATCCTCACAGCAGGTTGTATAGATACTCATATCCACTTTATTTGCCCTCAACAAATAGAAACCGCATTAGCTTCAGGAATAACAACTATGTTGGGTGGAGGAACAGGTCCTGCTACTGGAACTAATGCAACTACCTGTACTCCAGGATCTTTTCATATTTCTCGTATGATTCAATCCGCAGAGGCCTTCCCTATGAATTTGGGATTTTTTGGCAAAGGGAACTCATCCAATGAGAGGAATCTAATAGAACAAGTCGAGGCTGGTGCATGTGGTTTGAAATTGCATGAAGATTGGGGCACTACTCCTTCAACTATAAATTCTTGCCTCAATGTGGCAGATGATCTTGATGTTCAAGTATGCATTCATACTGATACTTTGAATGAGGCAGGCTTTGTTGAAGATACTATAACTGCTATTGCTGGTAGAACTATACATACTTTTCATACTGAAGGAGCAGGAGGTGGACATGCCCCAGACATTATAAAAATTTGTGGAGAAAATAATGTTCTTCCAAGCAGTACCAATCCAACAAGACCTTATACGAGAAATACATTAGAGGAACATCTTGACATGCTAATGGTTTGTCATCATTTAGATTCTAAGATTCCAGAAGATATCGCATTTGCTGAATCAAGGATTAGAAGAGAGACTATTGCAGCAGAAGATATTTTACATGATATTGGAGCCTTTTCCATTATCGCTAGTGACTCTCAAGCAATGGGTAGAGTTGGTGAGGTAATAACAAGAACTTTTCAAACTGCTCATAAGATGAAAGTACAAAGAGGTCCACTTTCTGAGGATTCTGATAGGAATGATAATTTCAGGGTTAAGCGATATATTTCTAAAGTTACAATCAATCCAGCAATAGCTCATGGAATCAATAAATATGTTGGTTCAATAGAGAAGGGTAAAGTTGCAGATTTAGCTTTGTGGAAACCTTCATTTTTCGGAGTAAAGCCTGAATTAGTTTTAAAAGGAGGATCTATAGTTTGGTCCCAAATGGGAGATGCCAATGCTTCAATTCCAACTCCTGGGCCTGTGCATGGAAGACCTATGTTTGCAAATTTTGGTCAATCACTTTTTAACAGCTCATTCACTTTTTTAAGTAAAAATTCAATCGAACAAAATATTCCTAAAAAGTTAGGATTACAAAAAAATTGTTTAGCTGTAGAAAATACCAGAAATATAAATAAATTGAATTTAAAGCTCAATAACAAACTGCCAAATATATCTGTTGATCCTCAAACTTACGAAGTTTTCTCTGATGGAGAACTTCTTACTTGTGAGCCACTTTATGAAGTTCCAATGGCTCAAAGATACTTTTTGCTCTAGAGGTTTTAATTGTTTAAAAAGTTGCAGATAATCGATGAATATATATTTTTTTAAAATCCAAACTTTTTCAAAAATATGGTGACCATTTTGTGCCCACTTTTAGTCGAGACAAGTACGAGAATTATCAGGACTCATAAAAACTTCAAAATAATTTATTTAGATTTACTTTTTTTTTCGGATTAAAGCCCTCAGCTTTGATAAGCCCTCTGCTAATATTAATGGGCTAGCTTAATATTTGCTATTACCTGGAGGGGTGGTCGAGTGGTTTAAGGCTCTAGTCTTGAAAACTAGCGTGTCTGCAAGGGCACCGTGGGTTCGAATCCCACCCCCTCCGTAACTAAAACTAATCAGATTGGTTCAGATAAAATGCTCTTGAACCAAAACTTCCTCATAGTGCAGATATAGAAGGATTCCTACAGTAATTCAGCAGAAAACGTAGTTCATATCAGTTCAAATTAAATCACATTTTCTGATAAATGTGTTTGGGATGTGTTTGGGACGTGTTTGGGACGTGTGTTTGGGACGAAATCCTTAAATATCAAATGAAATGCTTACTAAACAAAGTAAATTTATATTGATAGAGCAGAAAGGCGAGGTTAAATTAATCGAAGATAGTTTTCAAGATGGATAACGAACGCAATTACGATAATGATGGATTAGACCCATCTGAAGAATATTTCAGGAAGAAGGAAAAAAGTAATGATGATGATACCTATTTCCCTCCAGAAGAATCAGAACCGCCTCATTATTAATCATTAGCATGACTGGATTTGTTTACCTAATAAGGAATCAAGATCTTTACAAGATTGGAATAACTCAGAATCTAAATCAAAGGATGTCTCAACTTAAACCAGATGAAATCATTGCCGTTTTAGAAACTAAGAACTTTGAGCAATTAGAGAAAGACTTACATCAAAGATATAGTGATGTGAGAATTCCTCAATCAGAATATTTTCGTCTTACAGATTCTCAATTAGAAAATTGTATTAATACTCTCCAAGGGAAAGTAGATTTTGGATTTACTATAGAGAGTGAGACAACTTTTCAACCTGCAATTCTTGCTCCATTTATATTCTTTTTTCTGACGATTTTATTTGGATTTATTTTTGATTTAATTTCTGATATTGATGAATTTTCAATTTATAAAAACTCGGCAAAATTCACAGCAACAATATTTTCAGTGTTATCACCATTAGTTATTGTCTCTATTATTTTTAAAAATATTTCTAGATTCTTTTCAGAGGAAAATAAAAGGGAAATCTATGAAGGATTGGGGATTTTCTTTTGGTTTATACTTTTTGGTTTATCGTTCATTACTTTTACTATTTTTTAGGTAAAAACAAGTGTTTCAATAACTTTAGGGTATTTATCCTCAAGCACAAGTAACGAGAAGTTGATTTAATAAAAAACTTCTGGATTTCTATGTTCTTTATTTGCAAAGTGCAAGAAAAAAACAAAAAATGTGTTTGGGATGTGTTTGGGACAATATGACTTTTCTGGCGAATTACTTATTCAAGTCAGTTCAGGACTATTCATTCTGAATGGACTCTAAGGGCACCCCCTCCGTTGTCTACAACTGACTTTTATAAAAACTACTCATAAGGTAGTTTTTTTGCTCTTTATTTTTGACGATAATTTACTAGATTTCTCGTTATTTCATGAAATCAGATGAAGAAAAGTGGCACAGATTCGGCATAAACATAAA
Source organism: Prochlorococcus sp. AG-402-K10 (assembly GCA_003216835.1). GTDB lineage: Bacteria > Cyanobacteriota > Cyanobacteriia > PCC-6307 > Cyanobiaceae > Prochlorococcus_A. The sequence continues at coordinate 158,402 of QCIF01000001.1, forward strand.
AGGAAAATTTAGTTGACAGTCGATCTAAACTTGGATTGATAAAAACCTCTTTTTTAGAAATTATGTTGAGAAAAAAAGAAAAACAAACCTTAACAAGACTATTCCTTTTAGGTGTTGGTGCCCCAATTGGGCTTGATCGCTTCTACGAAGGAGATGTAACAGGTGGATTCTTGGCAATTTTGGGGTTTCTTGTCGCTTTGATATCAGTAGTAGGTTTGTTAGTATGGATATTCCCTTTTATTTCCAAAACTTTTCGTTTGCTAAGAGAATTTGAAGATGCTGAAGATTAAATAACACCTTATAAGCCTATTCTATTAGATATTTATAGATTTTTTATAAAGGGTTTGTATTATTATTTTAATTAATTATAAAAAGAATTTTGAAATGGGAATGAATATTTTAAGAGTAAATTAATTAACTATATTTTTTCTAGTTTTTATTTAGTATTAGAATTACACAAAGAATTTATCTGAAAATTATTTTGAAGATATCTATTTTTACATTTTTCATTAATTTATTAATAATTATCATCATGCCAACTCAAATATTAGCTGATACAACCCTTGATTTTTACCTAAATGATTTTTACTTTAAATCAAATGAAGCTAGTCAGATTCTTAAAGAGCTAGAAACTAATCTCAAGGAGGGTTCTAGGGAAAAAATATGTTCAAGGCAGAGAAAAGCTGGGAGACTTGGATTATTAGCTAACGAATCATTAATTAAAGCATTTCAAATAAAAGGTAACAAACCTCCGATGAGATCAATAAAAGCAAGTCAAAAAAAATGGGAATCTATTTTAAATGAATGCTAAAAGAAGTAATCAGAATAAAATTTTTTATATTTGCATCCTTACAGATTTACTAATAAAAGGTATTTCAGGTTCAACTCCACAAATACATTGAGTAATAGAATATATAAAAATACAAAGTATAAATATAAATACAACAGATCCTAATTCAACTAAGGGTAAAATTTTAAAGAGATAGGAAATTATTATCAAAGCGATATCAAGAAGTAATGCTTGGCATGCGTTGTATCTAATAAAATTAGGAACTTGTGGATTTCTTACTAATCCTGCAAACAAAATTAAAAATAATAGCAAGTCACCAAAAGGTAGTGACTTCTCAATTATTGCGACTGGCAAAGTTAAAAATAATAATACTTTAAGAAAAGAATATTTATAAAATAAATAATATCCAAAAGGTATTGATGCCTTTAATGGCAATGTGTACAAAATTACTGACGAAAGTCTCTGAAATATTTGATCCAATCAATTAGTTAAACTTATAATCATTACTTTAACCTAATTTCCTAAAAACTAAATTAATCAAATGTCATTATTAATATACCTTTTGGCAGATGATCATTAAATATTAGATAATTGAATTATCTACTTAATTTAAGATGCGTATACTTCATACAATGTTGAGGGTAGGAGATTTAGATAAATCGATTGATTTTTATGTAAATAGATTAGGAATGAGTTTAATAAGAAGAAAAGATTATCCTCATGGAGAATTTACTCTGGCATTTGTTGGTTATGGATCAGAGAAAGATAATGCAGTAATTGAATTAACTCATAACTGGAGCAAGAAGTCGAAGGACTATGTTCTTGGGGATAAATATGGGCATATTGCTATTGGTGTAAAAGATATTTATCGCACTTGCCAAAATCTTGAGGATAATGGTTTTAAAGTAACAACAAAGCCAAAAACAATGCAGAATAGCTCAACACTTTTAGCATTTATTGAAGATCCTGATGGCTATAAAATTGAACTAATTGAAAGAGATTAAAACAAAATAATAAGAGAGAAGAAAAGAATTTAAAATTTCCTCCTATTGAAAAACCAGTAAATTTAAAGTCCCGTCCAGTTAATAAAAAAGCAAGGTCAAAGTTTTTAATATATCCGATTATTGAAATAAAATTTTTTAATGGAATATTAATTCTTATTTATAGTGGAATTTCTTTACTTAAATCAAAAGAATTAGTTTTAGACACTCAACCTTTAGGTACTTAACAATAATCAATCTATATTCAATCTATGTAAAATGTATAGACATTCTAAATAGAATCAATTACTCTATAATTATAAGATTATATTTATGTCTAGTAATTGGTCAAAAATAAGAGATGAATGGCTTAATAGCACCTCCATTTCGGCCGATGACGCAAAGTGGGCATTAGAAGCTTTAATTAATTCTGAAGAAGAATTATTTGATATAGAAAGAAAATTCAAGAATAACGAAGATGCTTTAGGTGTCGTTAAAGTTTTGAAGAAAAAAGTTAAAGAAACGATTTCCTCAAAAGAATTAAGCCTTGATGATATTGCTTTAAACACTTCAAATTCGAATAAAGTTCAGATATCAGTACCAGCGAATCTTAATTATCTCTTGAAGGTTTGGGCTGCTGCAGAGGGACGAGATCTATCTAGTGTTGCATTTCAATGCTTAGAAACTGGACTAAGAGAAATGAAAAGCAAAGGGTCAATACCTGCAATAGCAATAAATAGATATGACTCAGCCTGTCAAAAAAGGATTGCATTAGCAGAAGTTAATAATTTATTAGAAAAATATGAAATTTCTCAAAATGAAGTCACATAATATGAATTCCAAACGAATAAAAAAAGAATATCGGAAATTAATTTCATCTCCATTTAATTTGGGAACGGATACGAATAGATTCGAAAGTGGGATAATTTATACTCTTTACTCTGATAAATTTAATTTACTTAAAGTAGGCTTTGCTAAAAACAATAAAGTTTTAGAGAATAAACTGCCTAGAAAAGATTTTATTATTTTGGATAAGAAAATAGGAAATAAGAGAGAGCTTAACTTATTAATAAATACTTTCAATGAATTAGGCGTAAAATTTTCAGAAAACTTAAATTTCAAATACTCAAATACTATAATTAGACGTTTATCTATTTTAGGTTGGCCTATTGGGCGTTCTCTTTATAAGCAAAGAAACATAAAAAAAGAACTTTCATGTGCATAAATTTACATATAATCGCAACCTAGAGTTTCTCTAGTTTCTCTATTTGTAAAAGGATTTATTCCAGAGGCTTCTTTACAAAAAGTTCTTACAATCTCCTTTGACAAATAGACATTTGTAAAATCTGCTCCTTGTATTTTTACATTTTCGAACTGAGTACTGTAAGCAAAAGAATCCTCTAAATTAGTATTTGATAAATCTGTTCCATCTAAAACAGCTGAATCAAGAGTTACCTCCCTTAAATTAGAGTTACTTAAATTAGTATCTTTCAATTTCGCTCCGTATAAAGTCGCATTTTGGAGGTCACAATCCGATAAATTTGCATCCTGTAGATCAGTTAAATAAAAAGTTGCACCTTTTAAATCAGATCCAGAAAAGTCTGCTCCTAATAAGGATTGCTTACCATAATCTAAGGCGGCAGAGACTCTATAAGGAAAGGTTAGAACAATTATTAAAAAAGTTAGAATTATAAATCTCATTTATATTGGAAAATTATTCAATAAAATTCTAACTTCTTAAGCTTAAATCATGAAATTAATTATTTGCTGAATGCTATATTTATTGACATTACAAATCACGAACTAGATTTTGGATATAAATCCTTATGATGCAATAGTTGTTGGTTCTGGAGCTACTGGAGGAATAGCCGCACTTACATTGGCCGAACTAGGAAAAAAAGTTTTAGTAATAGAAGCAGGTCCACAAATAAAAAGAAAAGAAGCTATTAATGATGAGCCAAAGGCTACCTTTAACAGATTATCAGGATTATTATCAAAAAAACATGCGAAACAAAGTCAACATCCAGGTTATTGGAAAAACAATCCTAATTTATATATAAATGAATTAAAGCACCCTTACAACTGTCCCACAACAAAGCCCTTTCTTTGGACGCAAGGAAATCAATATGGTGGGAGATCATTAACTTGGGGAGGTATTACACTAAGATTTTCTCCTGATGATTTTCATCCAGCAAAAAAAGATGGGTTTGGACCAAACTGGCCTATTTCATACGATGAATTATCTCCCCATTATGATTTTATTGAGCAGTTTTGTGGAATTTATGGACAACAAGATGATGTTAAGGAAGTACCAAATGGTAAATATATTGGTGAGATTCCTTTGACCAAAAGTGAACAAATTTTTGGAAATCAAGTTAAATCGAAATTAAATTATCCATTTATTCAATCTCGAGGATTTGATCGAAATTCCTCTGTAAAAGAAAAAGTTTGGCCTAGATCTTCAAGTATAGGAAGTACGCTCAAGAAAGCTTTAGATACCGGCAATGTTCAAATACTTTTTAATCACAAAGTAGAGTCTTTTGAGATAAACAAAACTACAGAACTCGCTTCAAAATTAACAATTATCAACCTTGATAATGGCCATAAGAAAATATTAAATTGCGATTTAATTCTTCTTTGCTCATCAACAATCTCTACATTAAGAATACTTCTGAACTCAGAATATAATTCAAACTCCAAAGGCTTTAAAGATCATTCAGGGAAATTAGGTAAATTTCTAATGGATCATATCTCTGTGTGTAGATTTTTCTCAGTTCCAAAAACAAAAAAATTAGACCCTCAATCAGATATTTCTCCTGCCCTATCTGGTGCAGGAAGTTTCTTTATTCCATTTGGAACAAATTTACCAAAAATTGACAATCTCAATTTTATGAGAGGATATGGGATCTGGGGTGCAATTGATAGGTTAGGAATACCTGATTTTTTGCAAAAAGACTCAAATTCATCTATTGGATTTCTTATAGCCCATGGAGAAGTCCTCCCGAGGAAAGAAAACTCAGTTTCTCTCTCGAAAGAAACTGATGAATGGGGTATCCCAATCCCTCACATTGAATTCGAATGGAGTGAAAATGAATTAAGCATGGCTAAACATATGGTGAATACTATTCAAAAGTCAGTAGAAGCTGCAGATGGAGAAATAAAAAATATTGATGAACTTATTAATTTGCCATTTGGAAATGTATTTACAGAAAATTTAATTGCGCTTTCAGATAGTCCTCCTCCTCCTGGATATTACATCCATGAAGTAGGGGGAGCTCCAATGGGAAATAGTGCAGAAGATAGTGTGGTTGATAAATTCAATAGACTATGGGGATGCAAAAATGTACTTGTATTAGATGGGGCATGTTGGCCAACTTCGTCATGGCATAGCCCTACACTTACAATGATGGCCTTAAGTAGAAGAGCCTGTTTAAATATTAAAAAGACTTAGAAGGCGTAAATAATTGATTTAAGTAAATCTCTGATACAGAGTTGTCAGTACATCCATTTTGCACAAGAAAACTAGCTAGTGCTGAATTTATAAGCTTATATTGATCCCAAGTAGGATTACTTAATACGAAATCCTTCATGGACTTGTAAAGAATTTCAGAAAGCTCCGTTTCAAGAGAGACCTTATTTGAAGAGCATGAATCTAATTTCACATCTGTCAACTCAGATTGGTTTATTTTGTTCATAAAAATAAATTTCTCATACCCATCAATAATTATCTTTTTTTCATTAAAAGTCAAAAAATTTTAATCTAAAGATTTTTTCGATTATCAAATGAGACTCAAGCTATAGATTGAATTCAAGGAAATTTATTTTTTAAATATATAAATTGATAAAAGTTAATAAAAAAGTCAACAATTATGTTTAACTACTGTTTTTCTTGAAAGATACTGGCAGTTCTAATTCGATGTGGATTTGGACGTGGAAAACTACTAATAAATTGTGGAAAATCCTGCCCTAAATAAATCATTGCAATTACATTAGCAATACTAATATATACCAAGTCTATTAAGACTCGTGCAAGAAAGAGACAGTTGATTCAGTTATTTTCAACTGAATTTCTTAAGATTTGATCATCACTAAGCCTGCGAAGTGTAACAGGGCCCAGAGGATGTTTAGAATTTGGATAGATACTATGGTGATGATGGTGATCATGAATATGTTCATGATTATGACCTTCTTTATCTTCATGCTCTAGAGAATTCTTTTCTACTGAATTTGATTCACCTTGGTTATAAGGGGCTTGACTTTGTATTTCACAAGCGCCATTACATTCAGAATCACATAAATCACAACTAACACCCAAACCCTCTACATGATCATGATGACTTTCTTGAACCAATCCAACTTCTTTTTCAAAGCCGAATAAATTTGATCTATATTTACACAAGGAGCAATTCATAAAATTTTTATCCTCGTTGTTCAAAATCTCTTGAATCCTTTCGACAAAAGTATCAACAACATAAGATTGTGATGACAGATATTTGGCATGGATAAATGAAATTTGTGGATTATTAATAGCAACTAAATCAGTCTGTCTTTTGATTCTTGTAACAAGCACTCCTGAGAAAAGAAAATAAGGGAAAATAATTATATTTTTATAACCAAGTCTCACAACATTTTTCAAACCTGGTTCAACGAGAGGAAATGTTACCCCGGAAAAAACTGTTTCCCCCCACCCTAAACCAATTCCCTCTACTATCATTCTCGTAATCTTTGAAACGTTGGAATTTGCATCAGGGTCTGAAGAACCTCTTCCAACAACAACTAATAATGATTCTTCTGGTTTAAGAGAATTATTATCTTTAAATACATCTTTCACTCTCTCACAAGCTGCACTGATCATTAAATTATTAATCCCCAACTCTCTTCCATAAATTATTTCCATATCTGTTTTACTTGCATAACTCATAAGCAAGCTAGGTATATCATTTTTTACATGGCCAGCGGCAAAAAGCATAGCTGGTATAGCAATTACTTTTTTTATAGAATGATCTCTTAAATTGTCTAAGGCATCAGTAAGTGAAGGCTTGGCAAATTCCAAAAAACCATATTCAACAATTATATTTGGATATCTTTGTTGTATGAGTTTAGTTAATTCTTGAAATTCTTTAATAGCTAATTTATTTCTACTACCATGTCCGCAGATAAGTATGCCAACTTGATTATTCAACTTCGATTCCAATCTATCCAAAATAAATATATAACTTATAACATAATAGTAAACAACGATATTTAGTAGTGAAAAACAATCACAACTTGCTTGAAGTCCCAAATATTAACTCAAAAGATTCTCTGTATAAGAAATTAATTTATAACGTTGAAGATTTCTTTTTAAATGATAATAGTGAATTATCAAAAGAGTTTGAGCATCTTTGCATTTGTAGTGGAGGGACAACATCTAGCTGTGCCAAAAATGGATTAATAACTCTTGATCTTAGAAAAAATTACAACCAAATTCACCTGGAAAGAGAAACAAATATAGTAACAATTGGAGGTGGGGTGATTATGGGGGATCTACTGAATTATTTAGAAAAACATAATCGAAGTTTTCCTATAGGACTTTCAAAACTTCCAGGAGCAGGTTATATACTTACTGGAGGAGTAAGTCCCCTAAGTAGATCCTATGGACTAGCAATTGACAATATTGAATCAATAAAAGGTTTCTTGGGTAATGGCAAATTTATCTCTTTAAAGAAAAATCAAATAAGTCGGGATAAGCAATTAATTTGGGAAGCAATTAAAGGAGCCGCACCCTTTTTCTCAATAATTACGGAAATAGGGCTTAGAACTATCCAATCTTATCCTATTCAAATTATTGAAGGATTTATAAATTCAAATGAACTTTCAGAAATAATTAAACTATCAGAAGGATTTCCAGAAAATATTAGTCTTCAATGGATATATGCTAAAAAAATATACATATATATTGTTGCCGAATTTAAAGATGATTTAGAGAAAGAAGGAATAAAAGAAAATTTATTAACTTTAAAAAAATTTTCTACTCTCGAACAAAAATTTTATGGGAACCTTAACGAAATCAATTTTTTTGCAAAAGAATTAGAATTATTTGAGTTAAATTCAAATAACCATTCTGAGGTAATAAGTCTTCTAGGAGAAGATTTAAAAAATGATGTCCCAATTTTCATTAAATTTCTCAATGAAATAATGGATGATAAGCCTAATAATTCTTGTTATGTTGCTTCTCAACAACTAGGTTTTAAAACTAAACAATTAAATCATGGATCAAGCTTTTTTGTTCATAGAAAAAGTACTTGGAAACCTTGGATATATGCATCATGGAAAAAAAATGACCTTAAAGAAAAAGAAGTCGTAATGGATTGGATGTATAAATCATGGAGCAAGCTAAAAAGGTTTTATCCAAATATTCACTTAGCTCAGTTGCATAATCATTTAAATTCTCATACTGAAGAACTCCAATTGGCCTTTGGGAATAGAATCGAAGAATTAAAAACTTTAAAGAACATTTGTGATCCACAAAGCATTTTGCCACCTCTATAGGGTAACTTCATAATTATAAAGAAAATTTAAATGTCAAATTTCTCAAAATATTTATCTAAAAATTGGTTAGATGATCCTAAGTCTAATATTCTCTCTGGATTAGTTGTAGCTTTTGCAATGATCCCAGAAGCGATTGCTTTTTCAGGTATAGCTGGAGTTGATCCTAAAGTTGGACTTTTTGGTGCATTTTGCTTATCTATAACAATTGCAATTGTTGGAGGCAGAAGAGGGATGATTACATCAGCGACAGGTTCAACAGCTCTATTGATGACTGGACTTGTTGCTTATGGAGAAGCAAAAGCTCCTGGTTTAGGCGTTCCATATCTTATAGCCGCTGGAATATTAACCGGAGTTTTTCAAATCCTTTGGGGTTATTTAAGACTTGCATACCAAATGCGCTTCGTTCCGGCTGGAGTATTAAGTGGATTTGTAAACGCACTAGCGCTTTTAATATTTCAGGCACAACTCCCTCAATTAGGAATAGGTATTAAAGAATCAAAAGGATTAGTTGAACAAAGTTTAAGTCAATATCCAGTTAACTCTCAAATACCATTAGTTTGGATTCTTGTAATTTTAGGATTATTAATTATTTATGGGCTTCCCAAAATAACAAAAATAGTTCCTTCTCAACTTATTGCAATAGTAGTAATTACATTAATAAGCATATTGTTTAATTTAGATGTACCAACTGTTAGCGATTTGGGTAAATTACCTGAAGGATTACCAAGCATTTCCTTGCCTTTTGGATCATTAGAAAATGGCAAAGTACCTTTTAACCTGGAAACGTTAGGGATAATTTTACCAACCTCACTAGCAATATCTCTTGTGGGTTTAATGGAAACCTTTTTAACGCAAGATATCCTAGACGATGTAACAGATACAAGTTCTAATAAAAATAAAGAAGCACGAGGGCAGGGAATTGCGAATATTGTGGCATCTTTATTTGGTGGAATGGCAGGATGTGCCTTAGTTGGTCAATCTGTAATGAATACTGAAAATGGCGGTAAATCAAGATTATCAACCCTCTCCTCAGGTATATCTCTCCTAATTATGATAATCCTCTTGAAGGATTGGATAGGTTCCATCCCAATGGCTGCTTTAGTAGCAATAATGATAACGATCGCAATAAGTACGGCAGATATAAATGGATTAAAAAATATTAGAAAGATACCTAAAAGCGATACTGCAGTCATGCTTATGACTTTTGCAGTTACTATGCTTACAAAACCTCACAATCTTGCTCTTGGAGTTATTGCAGGAGTTGCATTAGCTGCAATTCTTTTCAGCAGAAAAGTCGCTAAAGTTATAACTGTCTCAAGAGCAAAAGAAAATGATTTGACAACTTACAAAGTAAAAGGACAATTATTTTTTGTAAGTAAAATTTATTTTTTACAAGGATTTGATATTCATGAACATCCAGAAAATATTGTAATTAATATGTCTTTAGCTCATATTTGGGATCAAAGTGGTGTTGTTGCTCTTGAGCAAATTATTAGAAAATTCCAGAATGGTGGTTCTAAAGTTGAGATAGTAGGTCTAAATAAAGAGAGTCTTGATTTGTTTGATAGATTAGGTGGTATTGGAAGCTCTCACTAATAAAGATTAATTAAGACTAACTTGCTGATAACAAAACCATAACCATTGCTGAAACAGCAAATTTCTATGAGATCTCCAAGTTGTTTTTGAACTATTTATATCAAAATTCTCTGGAGGAGGAACATCTCCCTTTTCTTTGTCTCTATTTATTTCACTTATTATTCTATGAACCGTATATTCTGGGTGACCTAAATGCATTAGTTGTTTTTGATCATTGGTTTCAAATATTGTGTATCCAACGTTTTTGCCATATGCCAATAAATTTAATTTCCCCTCTTTCTGAGCTCTCTCCATATCAAGATCTGGTAAGCCTGCAAATCTACTTTGAGGACAGATAAATTGATCATCTTGTGTGCCCATTAAAGGATGGCCAGGAACAAGGCTTTTCAAAGGGAAGACCCCAAATAATTTTTTATCAAAAACCTCCTTATCAACCCCTGCCAAATGAGCCAAAGCGAACCCAGCCCAACATAACCCAAGAGTACTCGCACAAGAATTCCTAGCTTCATTTACAATTTTCACAAATTCATCCCAGTACTTAACTTCTTCAAAAGCTAAGTGTTCAATAGGGGCACCAGTAATAATAATTCCATCTAATGGGTCTGGATTATTTGCCTCTTCCCAGGTTATATAAAGATTATTTAAATGATTTATATCCCATGTTTTATAAGAATGAGTTTTAAGCTTTATCCAAACAGGTTCTATTTGAAGTGGAGATAATCCAAGTGGATGTAATAAATTAAATTCATATTGCTTTCCTAGAGGCATGATATTCAAAATGCCAATACGAAGAGGTCTTATATCCTGTCTTTTTGCCAATTCAGGTTCTATCCAGGATATATGATTTTTCTCTACATCACTTATCTTGTGATAATTGCTAGGAATTATTAAAGCCAATAAATCTCCTTTCTTATGTAATTTGTAAAAGTGCTTGTTCGAAATCTGCTTTTATATCATCAATATGCTCAATCCCTACAGAAACTCTTACCATCGTAGGAGTAACGCCTGCAGATAGTTGTTCTTCTTCTGATAATTGTTGATGAGTGGTTGAAGCTGGATGAATTACTAAAGTTTTAGAGTCTCCCACATTAGCAAGGTGACTTGCTAATTTTAATGAATCAATAAATTTCACTGCATTATCATAGCCTCCATTTAAAGAGAACATAAGCATACAACCCATTCCTCTTCCAGTAGTATATTTTTTTGCACTTGAGTAATAAGGATCAGATTCTAAGCCAGGATAATTAACACTACTTACTTGAGAATTAGAATTTAACCACTGTGCCAATTCAAGAGCATTAGAAGTTTGTCTTTCAATCCTTAAACTAAGAGTTTCTAGGCCCTGTAATAATAAGAAAGAATTAAAAGGACTTTGTGCTGGACCCCAGTCTCTAAGGCATTCAAGTCTAGCTCTTAAGGCAAAAGCAATATTTCTATTTTCAGGAACTCCCAAAGATTTGCAGATATCACTTCCGAAACCAAAAGCATCCCAATGAACGAGCCCATGATAAGCAGCGCTAGGTTCACTCATTAATGGGAATTTACCATTCCCCCAATCGAAAGTGCCTGCATCAACAATAACTCCTCCAATACTTGTTCCATGTCCACCAATCCATTTGGTTGCACTTTCCACAACAACATCGGCCCCAAAATCAATAGGCCTGATTAAAGCACCTCCCGCACCAAGAGTATTATCAACTATCAAAGGAATGTCATTTTCCTTTGCCAAGTTAGAAAGACCCTCAAAATCTGGAATATTGAAACGAGGATTCCCCATTGATTCTACATATATTGCTTTCGTTTTTTCATCAATTTTATTCCTAAAACTATCAACACTATCACCATCCGCAAATTTAACTTCTATTCCTAATCTAGGGAATTGCACTTTAAATTGATTGTACGTTCCACCATACAGAAAAGATGTAGAGACAAAATTATCACCTGCTTTCATACAGTTTACAACTGCTAAAAATTGAGCGGCTTGTCCAGAGGAGGTTGCTAGTGCTGCCATACCTCCCTCCAAAGCTGCCATCCTCTTTTCAAAGACATCCGTTGTTGGATTCATAAGTCTGGTATAAATATTTCCAAATTCTTTTAATCCAAAGAGATTTGCACCATGCTCGGCATTATCAAACACATAAGAACTAGTTTGATAAATGGGTACTGCCCTAGAATTGGTAGTGGGATCAGGCTCCTGGCCTGCATGTAACTGAAGAGTCTCGAACTTTTGGTTGCTCAAAATTTTTAAATAATCCTAATATCTATTTAACTTAAAAAACTTAAAAAAAAAAACTAAAAAAAGACAAATATTTATAAATCCTCTTTTAATGAGGGATAGTTTTCTTTCATAAAAAGATTAAGTTCTTTTTTTATTTCAGATCTGAAATTCTCAATGTGTTTTGTATCAATTATTGGAAAAGTTTTATTTGCCTCAGGATCTTTTTCAGTAATTGATTTCCAATTCTTACCTACATTGTTTTCTGTTTTTTTAAGAATCTCATCAAAATTGAAACCCTTTTTATTATTTTCAGCTTCATATTCGCTAAAAGCTTTATTTAGTAGTTCTTTTCTATTTGCAAATAAATTCTTTGCCTTTAGAGTATCTGGGAGACCCATTACTGGTTGTAATTCCTTCAGAAGTTTCATTTCTTCCTCAATTAAAAGTGTCCAAACTCCACATTTGCTTTTAGGAAGATTAGATTTACTGAAAATATTAATTTCATCAAGATAAAAATTCAACCACAAATAATATGATTTTTCTTCAATATTTTTTCTAACAGATGTTTTTTTATTTTGAATCTTCGGGAGTAACTTTTCTGCTTTTTTTAAAAACTGTCGGTCTTCTCTTTCTAAATTTATCAATCCCCATCTTTGGCTGTAATCCCATAAATCTTCGTACCTAGATAAATCTTCTTGATTCCAACCAAGAGCTTTAAGTTCATGAGAACGATGTGATAATTCCTTTTTCAAAAAAAACCTTTTTTAGCTAAATAATTCTAACTCTGGAATCAAGATTAGTAAATAAACCTCTCAGCTGAATTAAATAATTTAATTAATTAATTAATGAAATATTTATTTATTATTTTTAGTGCATTAATGTAATTTGGAATTTTTTCAGAATTTTTATTAGTAAATTCTTTTTTTTGTAATTTATTGTCCTCTTTTACACAAAGCAATTTATTGTAAAACATTTCCTTATCATTAAAAATATCACTACCTTTTAGTTTTTCATTAAGTTCTAAAGATGATCTAGATTTAACAGATTCTTGGCAAAAATTAGTTATTTCTTCTGAACTAATTAACACCTTATAAATTTCTTTTTTTTCGTCAGGATTAGCATTAAAGCATAAATAAATTAAATTAATCATTGAGCAATTATTATTTTTAATACCAAATTCTTTATAAATTTCTGGCCAAAATTTTAATGATTTCAGACCCTCAAGTCCTCCTTGACTCAAGGAGTATCTATTGCACCAATTTACGAATTCCTTTATATCATTTGGGCATCTTTTGAGTTCAAAAAGCATATCTGATAAAACTTGTCCAGCCTGAAAATTTCTAGTTGGTTGACCTTCCGTTGGGAGGGACATACTACCTAATACATCAGCTTTCACAGCATTAAGTTGAGAAAAGGTATAATCTCCTTTTTCACAAAGTTTTTCTTCAAGATTTTCCTTGGCAATAATTCGTTCTTCTCCATAACCAAGCTCTTTTAGAGAAAGATATTTACTATGTAATTTATTTTCTTTTCTAACTTTCGAGGAAACTGAAGCGGCCTGATCTAAACATTGAGCTAATAAAACAGTATTAATAGTTGGGAGCATTCCTGGCTTATCAGAATGAAAGTTATTTACAAAACCTGCAAATATAGATGAGATATTTTTTATCGATTTTATATATTGACATTCAATATTATGTACACCTGGAGAAACTTGAATTTTCGGTGAAAGTTGATTTAGAATTCGTGCACCAATTAGAGCTGTTAAAGAATCAGGATGACAGAAATTTGCAGTAAAACTATCATTAGGATTTCTCAAAGCTCCGTGTCGATGGAATCCTGTAAAAAAAGCCAATTTTGGATATTTATTACAAAGAATAAAAGGACTTTTATTTTTACCATCGATACAAAAAGAACCTACAAGGCAGCCAAGAACGACATTTTCTCTTTTCAAAGTTTTTCTTAGTTCTAAAGCATGTTTTACATCATCTTGTATGTGATTACTGTTGGAAGAAAGGATAACTATTTCACATTTCAATAGAAGTTCTGAAAGATCATAAGACTTTCTTCTACCCTCAAAAACATAATGTCCCATCCTATCAATTCTTTCAATAATCTCATTTTCCATATTTGAAAGAACATCTTTAGAGAAAGCACCTAACAAATCTCTACCTTCCCTTGGAGCTAACAGAATATTATTTGATTTTCCATGCATAGCACAGTTATAGGCTAAAGATGCTGGATATAGGCCAACACTATAAAATCCAACTTTGCAATTCGCTAGATTTTCAATCAAGGAATAAAAATATTTTTCATCTTTTAAGTTGTTTATAAAACTATTATTCATTTTTGATCTTTCTCCATAAAATTTTTAATTTCTTATCCATATCAACATTTTTCTACATTAAACCAATTTTTTACCATAGCAAATCGTTTATTATAAATATTGAATATTTTATATTTAAGTTCAAGTATTATTATTAATTTAAAAAGAGTCAATAAGTATAAAGATGCAATACAAAAGAAATAATTTAGAAAATCAAAAACAAATAATTTCTTATAGAAATATTTTATTTATTCAAGATATTGATGGGGTTTGTATACCTTTAGTCAAAGATCCAATGACTAGAGTATTAGAATCAAAATATATATATGCAGCAAAAGAATTAGGAGAAGAATTTTGCGTATTAACTTGCGGAGAACATGAAGGTCCTAGAGGGGTAAATAGAATAATAGAGAGAAGTTTGCGAAGCAATATTGAACCAAAAAAGAAAAAACTCTATTTAAGAGGTTTGGCAGCTTGTGGTGTTGAATATCAAGACAATAATGGAAAGGTAAGTTTTGAGGGTGTATCACAAAAAGAACTGAATTTTTTATCCAAAGTACCTAGGCTAATAAGACCAAAATTTAATTTAATTGTTAAGAATATTTTCCCTAATCTTTACCAAGAAGATATTAATTTTCATGCGGCAAAATCAATATGTGAAACAAGATTCTCCCCAACTATTAATTTCAATAGTCTTTTTGATTTAGTAAAAACAGATTTTGAGAAAAGAAAGCTTATACAAACAAGTTTTGAAAAAATGATGAATGAAATTATTTACGAAGCTGAATCTGAGGGCTTAAAAAACTCATTTTTCCTTCATATTTCTCCGAATCTAGGAAAAAAAAATGATAATGAAATTTTAAAGCTTTCCTCGAAGAATGATATTGGATCAACAGATATACAATTACTTATTAAAGGTGCGGAGAAAGACAATGGGGTTTTATTTCTGTTAAATAAATTTATTAAGGATAAAACTGGTAAAGCTCCGCTTGGGAGACATTTTAATTTTAGAAACTCTCCAAAATCTATTGAAGAAAAAATAGATTTATGCAGAAGAAGTATTAACTTAGAAGATATGCCATTGATTATAGGAGTTGGAGACACAGTAACATCACAAAAAAATGTGGGAGAGAATAATTATTCAAGAGGAGGAAGTGACAGATCTTTCCTAGAATTTATACAAAACCTCGGTAATGAATTTGGTATTAATAATAAAATAATTTTTGTAGATAGTAGTTCAGGTGAAGTTGAAAGACCATCAACAAAAAAAACAGGTTTAATAGGTATCAGTGATGATAATGACATACTAAATTTTGATATGGTTTTCAAAAATGGGCCCGATGAATATATAAATTGGTTTATTGAACTTGCTAAAAAAAGATTTAACTTTAAAAAAGATTGTTAACTTTTCAACTATCAAATGAGATTTTATAAATATTAATTTATGCAAGAGAAATTTCCCTCAATAAATAAAGAACCTATAGACACATTACAAATTAATATAGGTTATAAATGCAATCAGGCTTGTAAACATTGTCATGTAAATTCAAGCCCCTTGCGAACGGAAAAGATGTCTAATGAAATAATTTCTTTAATTCCGAAAATAGTTGATAAATACAACATTAAGACTTTAGATATTACAGGAGGAGCTCCAGAACTTCATCCAGAATTTAAAAATCTAATTACCAGTTTAAGTAAAAAGGAAATTGATATTATTGATAGATGTAATTTGACAATTTTCTTTGAAGAGGGATATGAGGATCTTCCTGAATTTCTTGCAAATAATAACGTGATAATAACAGCTTCACTGCCTTGCTATGAGAAAAATAATGTTGAGTTACAAAGAGGATATGGGGTTTTTGAAAAAAGTATTAATGCTATAAAAATGCTTAATGATTTAGGCTATGGAAAGAAAAAAAATGGCTTGCAATTAAATCTTGTTTATAATCCTGTAAACCCAATTCTGCCTCCTCCTCAGGAAATATTGGAAAATAATTATAAAAAAATCCTATTCGAAAAATATAAAATTGTTTTTAACAAACTCTATACAATAACTAATATGCCAATAAATAGATATGAAGAATCACTAATAAGAGAAGGAAAATTAGATTCTTATTCCAAATTACTTAAAGATAATTTCAACAAAAATAACTTAGAAAGTCTTATGTGCAAAAAAACTATTAGCGTTAATTGGCTTGGCGAAATTTTTGATTGTGACTTTAACCAGCAAATAAGTTTTCGAACTAATAAAGGGCCAAAGACAATTTTTGATTTAATGGATAAATCATTTAATTTTAATTACGGCATAGCTGTAAAAGAACATTGTTTTGCTTGCACTGCAGGTTCTGGATCAAGTTGTGGTGGAGCCTTAACTTGAAATATACTAAATGCATTTAGGGCAGATAGCTCTTACATTCAATGAAGATTCAATAAGTTTAAAACCATTTATTTTTGCAGCAACTTTTCCTGCCTCTAAAACTTGATCATTTTCAAACTCTTCTGTTCTTCCACACCTAATACAAATCAAGTGATGATGATCAGGAGTATCGTTGCTAAGCAATTCGTATCTATGGCCACCCTCACTAAGCTCTAATTCATGAAGCAAGCCCATTTGAACTAAAAGTCTTAATGTTCTATAAATTGTCGCAAGTGAAACTTTAGTACTTGATTTAACTAGTTTTTGATGTACCTCTTCAGCACTTAGATGCTTCCCTGAACCAATATTCTCAAACAAATTAAGAACTTTTAGTCTCTGCGGCGTTAACCTCTTTCCATCTTTATGTAAATCATCACCTAAAGGTGAAGAAATTACATTGTATTGAGAGGATAATGTCAAAAATCAACTAATGGCTATTCTCAATAATAGCTCTAGATGAGAGTAAAACAACTTTTCACGTTAAAAATATTTACTAAAGTTCTGCAAAATATTATCTTAAATATATCTTTACCAATAGATAGGGGGAAATGATGTCATATTTTATTGATAATCAATTACCAAAAAAAAATGCCTTAATACTAATAGATATTCAAGACAAAATTCTAAGGCCAATATTTAACAAAGATTTAATAACTAAAAATATCAAAAAGATTTTAAATGCCTACGAAATCTTAGATGAAAATATTTTTCTATCTGAACAGAACCCAATTAAGTTGGGCACTACAATCAAAGAACTATTACCTAAAACTGAATTTAAAAGAATTGAAAAGATGGAATTTAGTTTAGCAAATAGCCAAGAATTTATAAAAGAACTAAATAAGAAAAAAATTACAAATTTAATTGTTTGTGGAATTGAAACACACATTTGTATTCAACAAACTGTCTTAGAAATATTACAAACAGGATATGAAGTGATTCTAATAGCTGATGCCACTGGAAGTAGGAACAAATTAGATCATGAAATAGCCTTACATAGAATGATTAATAAGGGGGCGACAGTAACAACTACTGAATCAATAATTTTTGAATTATGCAAGACCGCAAATAGAAAAGAATTTAAGGAAATTAGTAATATAATAAAAAATTAAAGAAAATCAAGACTGGTTTGTTTTTAAAGATAATTTAAACTTTTATTAGAGATTACTTTTTAGCTATTAATTTAATATGAAATTAATCAATGAGCACTTAATTTTAGCAATATCTATTTTTTTTATTGGAATTTTATTATCAATCATAATTTTTAGAATTGCAAAGATATTTTTTAAAAGGATTTCTAAAAGAACAAAAACAAATTTCGATGATTATATTTTCCAATCAATTACAAGTGTAATCAAACCAATAGGATTTTTACTTTCATTATATTTTTCTGTAGATTATTATTTTGTTGATGAAAATAATTTTGAAACATCCCTTCTTAATCTTGAGAAGTTATTAATACTGATCATTTTAATAAAGGTAATTAATAAAGTATTAATTAGATCTTTAACAGAATCGACATCAAAGATTAATGATTCCTCAATTATTTCAATGATTTCATCTTTAACCCCTTTAATAAAGGCATTTACTTGGACTATAGGTTCAATATTTTACTTACAAAATATAGGGGTTAAAATGACAGCAATTTGGGCATTGCTAAGTGCAGGAGGAATAGGGGCAGGATTAGCATTAAAAGATCCTGTTCAAGAATTTTTTGAATATATAACAATTTTACTTGATAAACCTTTTCAAAAAGGAGATTTTATAAAGTCTGAGGGAGTCTTGGGAATGGTAGAGAGAGTAGGGGTAAGATCCTCAAGAATTAGGAGTATTAATGGAGAGGTAATAGTAATTAGCAACAGTGCATTAACAAATGGAATCATTTCAAACTATGCACAAATGAAAAAAAGGAGGCTAGTTCATAAATTAGGAGTTGTCTATGAAACTTCTCCATCACTTATGAAAATGATCCCCAACATAATAAAAAAAATAGTTGAAGAAACCAAAGATGCATCTTTTGATAGATGTCACTTTACAGATTTTGGTGACTTCAGTCTTAATTTTGAACTTGTCTATTACATACCTACTAATAGTTATCTCGATGCAATGGAAGCTCAACAATCTATAAATTTAAAAATAATTGAGGAATTTTCAGCCAATAATATAGAGTTTGCCTTCCCAACACAAACCTTAAATATTGAGAGTAACAAAGCCAAATGATCGGCAAATTTCTTCACTTAAAATCCAAAGTTTTGAAGCCAATTCGGTATTATTAGCTTCATTACTAACATTACTTTGAATTAATTTATGTTTTTTATAAGATATAAGTTTATTACTTAAATGTACATAGCTAATATCATTCAAATTTGAATCAAAGACGATCTTAGAAAGTATTTCTCCCGCATATTCAACGCTTTCAGAAATTCCTAAAATATTTTTTGCAAGATATGAAAAAAGAATATATCCAAAGAGATTAAACCTTTTACTATATCGAAAGAAACCCGAACCATCATTTGGGATTACGAGTCCTGGCGCCCATGTAATGACCGAAATCTTACTAGATAGTTTTTGTAATCTTCGTGAAAGTTCTTTAGCGAATAAGATATTACATAATTTACTATTTTTATAAGATTTATCTGCATTAAATTCGCAAAATTCGCCAGTAATTTCTTCCCTAAAACTCACTAAGTTTTTTAATCCTGCTTTCTTTCCAATATTTCCTCCAGAACTCCTAGGATCATGTACATCTGATGATGTAATAATGATCCTAGATTCTTTTTTGTTACTCATTAATTCTATTAAAGAATTAACTAAGTAGAAGTGTGCAAGATGATTTACCGCGAAAGTAAGTTCTATTCCTTGTTTTGATACTTTAGGATAATAAGAACCAGTATATTGCAATCCTGCATTTAAAATAATTATATCTAAAACAATATTTTTACTAATAAAAAATTCTTGTACTTTATTAATATTTTCTAAATCAGACAGGTCGATATTTTCAATAATATTTATATATTTATTAAGGTAACTTTTATCAAAATATTTTTGAACTTTTGTAAAAAATTGTTCCTTTCTTAATTCAGATCTAATTGGAATATATAAGTTATTTTTGCTCTTCAATAAATTAATAGTTGCTTGAAAACCAATTCCCGAGTTACCTCCTGTAATTAGAATATTTTTATTTTTAAACATTAAAAATTTAACTATCTAGTTTTATAATAAAGAATTTTTTAATTTTGTAATCTTATAAATTATTGTTAAAACACTTAAAACTTATTCCCAAGTAATTGAATCTTTTGTTTATTATTGGACTTATTATTAGTTTATAAAGATAGAATGAATTATAAAAAATCAGTAGCAGATATTTTCTTTTTTGTCTCTTATTCTTCAAACTATAAAATCTATATTTAATGTCTAAAGAAAGGTTGCCAGATGTTCTTGTTTTGGGTGCAGGACCTGCTGGTATGGCAATTGCATCTGCTTTGGGCAAGGAAAAATTAGAAGTAGAAGTTCTATCTCCGAAAGGTCCAAACGAACCTTGGCCAAATACTTATGGTATTTGGGGGAAAGAAGTAGATCAACTTGGACTTCAGGATTTACTTGAATATAGATGGAAAAACACGGTCAGTTTCTTTGGACATGGTGCTCTAGAAGAACATCACTTTGAAAACAAAGCTACTGAACATTCTTTAGATTATGGACTATTTGATAAAAAGAAACTTCATAATTTCTGGCTAAATGAATGTAATAAGTCTTTTATTAAATGGCATGAAGGCTTTGCAGATAAAATACATTTTGAAAAGTACAAAAGCACAGTAACCACAAATAATGGTAAGACTTACTCAGCAAGATTAGTCGTAGATGCAACTGGATATGACCCTGTTTTTCTTAAATTAAAATCATGCGGACCTTTATCAGTCCAGACTTGTTATGGGATAGTTGGAACTTTTAGCAAACCTCCTCTTAAAAAAGGGCAATTTGTATTGATGGATTATAGAAATGATCATTTAAATGAAGAGCAAAAAAAGGAGCCTCCCACTTTTCTATATGCGATGGATATGGGAGATGGTAAATACTTTCTTGAAGAGACATCACTTGGTTTAGTAAATCCCTTAACGATGGATAATTTAAAAGAAAGATTAGAAAAAAGGCTATCTTATCGAAATATTTCAATCACTAGCATGCAACATGAAGAACTGGGTTTGTTTTTACCTATGAACATGCCCATTCCAGATTTTAAACAACAAATACTTGGATATGGTGGAGCCGCTTCAATGGTACATCCTGCATCTGGTTACTTAATTGGTAACGTCTTAAGAAGAGCTCCACTTGTAGCAAAAGCAATATCAGAAGCAATGAAAAATAAAAAACTTAGTACTTACGATATTGCTAGAAGAGGCTGGGAAACTTTATGGTCAAATGAATTAATAAGAAAGAAATCACTTTATCAATTTGGTTTAGAAAAACTAATGAGATTTGATGAGAAACTTTTAAGAGAATTTTTTGAAAGTTTTTTCCAATTACCTAAAAATCAATGGTACGGATTTCTTACTGATACTCTATCCTTGAGAGAAATTGTTTTTGCCATGTGCATTATGTTTATAAAAGCTCCATGGAGTGTAAAAAAAGGTTTAATGATTATGCATGGTAGAGAATTTAAAATGTTGCTCAGGATAATTCTTCCAAATATTTAATTTGAAACAGTGAGAACGATACTCATAAGTGGCGCTAACAGAGGAATTGGGCTAAATATCGCATATAGAGAATTAAAAGAAGGTAATAGAATTAGCGCAGGAGTAAGGGATATAGAATCTATTAAAGGAAGCATTATTGACCCAAATAAATGGCCCAAAGAGAGAATAATCATTAATAAATATGATGCATTAGATAAATCTTCTGCGGAAAAATGGATAAGTAATACTGTAAATAAATTTGGATCATTCGATTCGGTAATAAACTGTTCAGGTATATTATCGAAAGTTCCTTTCTTATTTGAGGATGGTGATGAGAAAGAGATATTAAACACATTAAATATAAATTTTTTAGCTATATGGAATTTATGTAGGCTTTCTTGGGAAAATTTGTGTAAATCTAAAAGAGGTCGAATTATAGTCTTAGTCTCTATGAGTGGCAAAAGGTCCAAAGGTGATTTAGCGGCATATTCTGCATCTAAATTTGCTTTAATGGGTTTATGTCAAACCATGAAAAATAAAGGTTGGAATGAAAATATAAGGATTACTGCAATTTGTCCTAGTTGGGTTAACACCAAAATGGCTGAGAACATCTCATCTATAGAAAAAAATAATATGACTCAGCCTGAAGACATCGCTGATATTTGCTCAACTATCCTAAAGTTACCTACACAATCAGTTCCTTTTGAAATTGCTTTAAATTGCAACTACGAAGTTTAGGTTAGGTTCAATATTAAGTAAGCTATTGAAATCATAGCAACTGCTATAAAAAAGGCCTTTATGCGATTAGTAAATAATGAAAATGGAGATAAATCTTCAGAAAAGTATCCGCCAAAACTACCTGTTAAAAATAAAATAACCATTGGTAAAGATGCGGCAACGAAACTATAAGAAATACTTTTTAAAATTCCAAAATTTAAATAATTTAGAATAAAGCTACTCACAAGAAATAACAAAAAAGATGCGAACAAAGTAATAGATACTTCAGCATCTAGTGTATGAGGGATGCTACCTTTTAATTCAAATTGTTTTTTACATTCTGCAATCTGTCTTTTAGAGAGCTTTAAATATCCAGTTTCAGGAATTCTTTGGGACTTATATTTTCTTAATAATCTAGCCTCAAGTGTTTCTGGCTCTTTGGTCATTATTGATGTAAGCAGTTCATCTGGATTTAATTTTTTAATCTTCCTATCAAGATTATCTGTTTTACCAATTCTATAAAGATCTCCAACTCTTATGAAGTAAACATATCCCGGCATTTTCGTTGTAAAATTGAATCTGTTGTTATTTAAATAATACTAAAAGAATCTAGGAAATTAAAGGTTTTTACAAAATGAAAAACGGCATTTTATATTCATTTCGCAGATGTCCATATGCAATTCGTGTTAGATGGGCCTTATTAATTTGTAAAATAAAAGTAGAATTAAGAGAGATTGATCTAAAAAATAAACCACTAGATTTTCTGAATAAGTCAATCACTAAAACTGTTCCAATATTAATAATAAATAATAATGAAATCATAGAAGAAAGTTTAGACATAATTCTTTGGGCTATTTCAGTCTCAGAGAACGAAAAACTTGTGAATAAATATATACCTGAAAATAAAAAGGAAATGATATTTGAAATTATTAATGAAAACGATAATAAGTTCAAATATCATTTAGATCGATTTAAATATTCAACAAGATTTAATTCTATTGATAAGGAATATCATTTCTTAGAAGCGAGTAAATTACTAGAAAAATGGAACAAGCTTTTAACAAACAATAGATATCTTTTCGGAGATGAAGATACGATTGCAGATTGGTGTATTTGGCCATTTGTAAGGCAATTTAAAATTGCTTGTGAAAGTCAAAAAAAAATAAAGTTTTTCCAGCCAACTATGCAAAAGTGGCTCGAATATTTTGAAAATCATAAAAATTTCAAAGATTTGATGTATAAATACAGCTTATGGGAACCCTCTTCTAAAACAAATTATTTTCCTTTTAATTAGTTTTCTAAAAATCTCCTCTTTTCAATTATTCTTGCTAATTCTAAGAAATATCCTGCAGTCCTAAATTTTCCAATATTCTTTTCCTTAAAATCAAGATCACTTCTTATTTCTGCAGTCTCTGCCATAAGCAGATCCAATTCATTTGGTCCAAAGCTATACAATTCTCCTAGTTCAATTTCCCTCCCAAGTAAATGGCTCCTAAACCACTTCCCCTTATTTTCTTGAGGAGGAATATCATAAGAAGTATATGACATAAAAGAAATAATTTTATTTTAATACTAACTTACAATTTTGATTAATAATTTTTCAGAAAAGCATTATTAAAAATAAAAGCTATAAAAATAATTAAAAAAGTTATGAATGCACAAATCTCTGTCCAATAATCCAAGCCAATTTTAGAGATCATTAATGGCGCTATAACTGTGAAAAATCCTCCTGAAAGAAGTAACTGGGCAAAGAGCTGTTTTGATGTAAAAATTGGCAATGTTTTAGATATATTTTTTGGATCTGCCAACCTTAAAAGAAGTAATCCTGATGCAACTACGCCAGTTGAGTTACCAAACTCTATCAAACTTTTTTCAAACCAATAGTCATCAAATATAAAGTAAGCAAAATAAGCGATACAAATTAAATTCCAACACAACCCAAAGATAGTAAATACTAAAATTATTAGCCAATTATCAAAAACAACTACAATATCTAAACTTGCCATAGCCGTAAAGATCAATAAATCAGTGGATAATATTCCAATTTCCCTTTGCAAAATATTCGAAATATATTCTGTATTTCCTGTTTTCTCTAAAATATATCTAATCAAGAGAGATCCTATTAGTATTAAAGGAAATACAGGAAGTGAAAAAATAATTTCTCTAGAAAATTCACCAAAAAAAGTTGAGATATACCTTAAAATTTTCAGTAGCAAAACACCAAAAGAAATTGCTAAACCTGCGAATCCAAGATTTATTATCAAAATTCTTAAGTCTGAAAAAATTTCAATATTCTTCTTTGAATTTAAATTCTCTTTTATTTCAACAATTTCCTCAGTATCAGAAAGACGTAAAGTTCTCCCAAGAAAAATAAATATACTGCCTAATAATGAAGAAGACAAAAGACCAACCGTGGCCATTGCAAGACCTAGTTCTAAACCATCTTCAAATCCAAGTCTATTAAAACTCTCTCCTATAATCGTGGCGGCTCCGTGGCCGCCTTCAAAACCTACCTCTATTAAACATCCCATTAAAGGATGAGTATCAATTGAAGGAGACAACAAATATTTAACTACTAATCCACCAACAAAAAATTGTCCAAAACCAAGGGAAAGAGCAAGCAAAAACTGATTAACAATAGGTCTTACTAACCCATTTATATTGGGGATTGGTCTGCCCATCATTAATGTGGCAAATACCAAAGATAAAAGTGGAGTTGGGAAATTACTCCATACACTTGTTGTTTCTTTTGATAAAACATGGATTAGACCAAAAGGACCTATAGATATGCCAGCAATTCCAGAAATAACAGCTATTGGCAATCCGAACCTTTCCAGTTGAACAGCCAGTTTAATTCTTCTACCAAAAATCAAGAAGAAGCATATTATCACAAATCCTAAAAAACTAATTAATAGAGAATTTGAAAAAATATCTTTATTTTGTAGAGAGAAAATATTCAATTAATTCAAAAACTAATAATTTATAAATCTAAATTAATCAATAAAATTTATCAAATAAAAAAGGCCTCAATTAAATTGAGACCTTTATATTTAAATTCTAAATATAAAAATATTTAGTCATTAAGATTAACTATTAAGATTAACTGAGGCGCTGTCAATGTTACCAATAGCATTAGTAACTCTCTTAAAGTCAAAGCCTAGAGCTCTTAAAGCATGCCATAGATGACCTTGAATAAAGAAGAAACCTAAGTAATAGTGAACGTTTGCCAACCATGCTCTGGAAGTATGCTCACCAGAAGGAAGGTCAACAGTATCTACCCAGTAAGGAGAAATACTGAATTTCAATTGTAGAGGCTCTCCAAAAAAGTCAGTTGGATAAACTGTTGTATTTGTAGCACTCCAGAAAGCTGCAATAATAGCCATCCAGCCAATTCCAGCTAGAGACCAAGAAAGTACTGCTTCAGCTGAAAGTAGTCCTTTTCCTTTGAATTTAGTGTATTCACCAACTTGCTTAGTGGCAATATGGAAAGCTCCACCTGTAATTTCAACAAAGGCTAGGAAAGCATGACCACCTAAAACATCTTCAAGACTATCAATAGTGAAGAAATCAGTCTGATGGTTCCATATTTCTGACAAATTCAAATCATATTCAACTGGTCTGACTGCACCAATAGCGGGGTCATATATACCATGCCATTTAGCCCATTCTACGAACCAAATACATGCTACGCCAAAGAAAATTAAATGGTGTCCAAGAATAAATGTTAATTTATCTGGATCATCCCAGCTAAGGCTAAATTTCCTTGCTTTTTCTAAATCAGCTTCTTGTAAATCTCCTGGTAATAGGAGTGAATGTAAGAGTCCGCCTGCTGCATAAATCATTGATCCTATTAAGTGAAGGATAGCAATTGCTACAACAGGTTTTGTATCTCCCATTAACACTCCATCAGCATCAAACCCTATTCCAAGGGCTGCTAAATGAGGAAGTGCGATAAGAGGTTGATGCCCCATAGGGATAGAGGGGTCAAATCTTGAAAGTTCAAAAAGGGTGAAAGCACCAGCCCAGAAAGCGATTAATCCTGTATGCGCAATATGCGCAGCAATGAATTTTCCTGTGCGATTCGTTACACCTGAATTACCAGCCCACCATCCGTAGGTGACATCTGGATTTCCATAGGTTTGCATTTAGGAATTGATTAGCATAAACGTATTGAGACTACTTTATATTTAGTCAAACAGTTGGATTCACAACAAAATTGTAAAGGTTATTAACCCAAATTATACAATTTACAGAATTTCCAAAAGCCTTCCATTAGCAAACAAGGTAGATCTAATCTGGAAACTCATGGATAACGGATAAAGTTTTAAATTTAAAAAAGTCTTTATAGATTCTAATTTTCTTAAATAAATTTGTTTTTGCTGACATAAAACAAATTTATCTATAATAAAAACATTGTATTTCTTGCATCATTGATCCAATAATTAAAGAAAACCAAGAAACAAATTCTTATGACAACTTCTCAACAATCATCTAAGAAACTTTTATTATAAATGAAATCTCAAGGTCATACAAAAAGGCTGGATAATCTTATCCAGAATCAGAACAATATATAAAAATGATCAACATATATCCAACCTTACAAAACACTTGAATTAACTTTAGAGATGAAAATTTAATTAAATATTCTCTATAATAAAATTTTTCTAAATAATCTTCAAAATATTAAATTTTAGGCTGCAATATTATCGTTTTCTTCTAAATAAAGATTATTAATTAGCTTTTTACACATTTTTATGTTGTATAGAGCTTTAGGCTTCCAAGGTTTTTTTTGTCCATAAGGAGAGCTTTTCCAATGAATACCAGGCTTTAACAATCCATTCTCTCTTAAATTAGAAAGTCGCAATTCGGTTATCTGTAAATTTTTAGCTGCAGCCTCAGAAGAGGTCCATATATTCACCATAGTTTAATTAAGTAAATATTATTAATCCTTAATAACGTTTCTTGTCTTATTAAGGAAGGGGGGATTTTTTTTAATATTTATTAAATCGCCAAAAACTAAGTCTTTATAATAAAAATTCGAGTAAATGAATAAATCTCAAATTAAGAAATATTAAATAAAGACTCTTGATTAATAAAAATCTTATCAATCACTTCTTTTTTTTTATTAGATTTGTATTCGATATATTCTTTTGTGATCGATTCGCTTTTAGGGAGATTCAACCAACCTTTTTCCCAATTAGCACTATCAATTAACTCTTGGGTGGTAATTTCAAAATTAATTTCGACATCAAGTACTGACACCATCAAACAAATAATTTGATCTTTTTTCATCTTTTGATTGACTAGGACAAAATGTCTTAATCCACTTATTGGTCTATTAGAAGTCCAGAAATTATCAATCATTATTAAACAACTAGTTTCTTTTTGCATCACTTTTCTTCATTCTTTTATATTCTTTTTGTATTTCATCTAATAAAACTTTTCTGTTTTTCAAATAAGAGGCAGATTCCTTTTTTGACTGATTATATCTTTCTTTTTTAGTTAAATTCATCCATTTATTCAGATTACTTTTATTAAACGTTTTGATTCCTTTATTCCTAAAAAAATTTTTATTTATATTCAATATAAAAGTTTGTTTTAAACAAAGGAAGATAGCGATTGCAAGAAAAATTATCATTAAATTTTAAACTATAACTTTAAAAACAAATTATTTTTTAGCCACTTCTCAAGTTTGATATCATTCTCCACTGATATTGTCTCTTCTTTAGTTTCAAAACTATCTTTATTAAATAGCCTTATTACGAATTCATTATTAGATGCCTCTTCATCACCTAAAACAATAATACTTTTTGATTTAAGTTTATTTGCTTTTTTAAATTGCTTAGAGAAAGAAGCTCCCGTAACATCTAATTCAACTAACAAATCATACTTCCTTAATTTTCTGGATAAGTTCATTGCTAATAATTCGGCATTTAAACCTTTATTAACAATATAAATATCAGTTTGCCTTTCAGCTTCTAGCTCCTTTCCTGCTAAAAGAATTAATCTTTCTAATCCAATAGCAAAACCAATTGCTGGGGTCTCTTTACCTCCCATTTGCTTTATTAAATTATCATATCTTCCTCCTCCGCATACTGTAGCTTGCGATCCTAGTGATCCGCTTGTAATTTCGAATGCTGTATGGGTGTAATAATCCAAACCTCTAACTAGATTAAAATTCTCGATATAAGGTATTTTGAGAAATTTTAATTGTTTTTTTAAAATTAAATATCTTTCAAGACTTTTTTCGGACAAAAAATCAAATAACCTTGGGGCGTTTTCTAGAATTTCTTTTGTTTTAACATTCTTAGAATCTAAAATCCTTAAAGGATTTTTATTTATTCTCTTCTGAGAATCTTCATCTAAAGAGTCTTTATTCATTTCTAACCACTCTAAAAATGACTTTTGAAAATTTAATCTATCATTCAGATCACCCAAGGTATTAATCTCAAGATTAAGCTCTTTTATTCCTAATTTCCCTAATATGTCCCAAGCTAAAGCAATAATTTCTATATCACTTCTTACAGCTTCATAGCCAACAAACTCAACACCTAACTGATGAAACTGCCTCTGCCTGCCAGCTTGAGGTCTCTCATATCTAAACATGGGGCCCATGTACCAAAGCTTCTGAAGAGGTTTCGATAAGATTCCATTTTGTATTAAAGCCCTAGCGACTGAAGCCGTGCCTTCCGGTCTTAGAGTGCAGGACCTTTCTCCTCTATCTAAAAATGTGTACATTTCTTTACTGACAACATCTGTTCCTTCCCCTATACCCCTTATGAACAATTCAGTCATTTCCAATATTGGTGTTCTTATTTCTTTTATGGAGGCCCTAGAAAGCTGATCAATTAAAATTTTCTCAACATTTTGCCACTTTATTAATTGATCAGGGAAGAGGTCTACTGTTCCTCTAAGATTTTTAAAGTTATTCAAAGTTCTAATAAATAATTCAGAATTTTTAATTTACATAGCAATTAAATTTTGCCTAGATATATTTTCTGATAATTTATAATTTAACATTTGTTCAAATTAATGGAACTTAATTAAAATAAAGAAGAGAAAAATTTGGGGCCACGTAGAATTAAATAAAGATATTTAAAGTTAAGAAATTGTTGAAAGGTTAATTTAAAATCTTAACTTTAAACTCAAGCTTATCTGCCTCTTCAGCAGTTAATTTTTTTGACCAGGCTCCTTCTACAGGAGTATTCCATCGAAATCCAGCATTCTTAGCTAAATTCCTTTCTTCATAACTAACCAGTGCTTTGTAAAGAAACCTAGGTTCAGTAGCTTTAAGAAGAAGTTCCTCTAAATTATCGCATTTTTTGAAAACCTCTGAAATATAAAAGCAATCAGACAAGGCTCTATGTAAATTCCAAACTGGTATTGAAAAAGATAATGCAAGATCAGTTACAGAAGGTCTAGTTTTTAAAGATTTTTGAAAAGACCAATTAATATCTTCTAAACTACAAATCCAGTGTTTATCTAGTTTAGGTAATCTACCTTTCCCAAACCATTTTCTATCAAACTCTACATTATGCGCCACGATCAAATCAGAATAATCAACAAGTTTTAAAAAGAAATTCAATCCATCCTGCCAAGGTTGATCAATATTTGTAACTTCTGCAGATATTCCATTAATACATTCTGCTTCATTTGTTTTAACTGGGAATAAAAATGAAACCTGAGAAAGGACAGATCTAGAAGATACATGGAACAGAATACAGCCTAATTCGATGACTTCATCTTTATTTTCATCTAAACCAGTTGTTTCAGTATCAAGAATTAAAACTTTCTCAATATTTTTATTTTTAACCCTTTTTTTAAAGGAATTATCATTAACTTTATCCTGAAGAAAATCCAGTTGATTTAATTCTTTTTTGTTAAATAGTTCCAATTATTTAAAAATCTCTAATTTATATTGACGCATTTAATAATTTTTTCTTTTAAATTAATAATTATTAAAAAATGCAATCAATCAGAATTTTTTGTTTAAAAAATATTCTAAAAAACTTAAAAGATATAAAAATGACTTTTACAAAATATCAATATAACAACTATTGCTATTGGCCTTCAAATCCAAAGAAGATTATAGAATTTATTGGTGGAAGTTATCTAGCATCTAAGCCAGATTTAACTTATAGAAGATTTATACAGAGCTTAATAAAGAAAAATTATGCAGTACACGCATATAATTACACTCCACAATTTGATCACCAAGAAATTGCTATAAAAGCATGGAAAGATTTTAAAAACTGTCGGAGATCATTATCAAAAAGGATAGGTTTATCAATTCCCTCAATAAGAATTGGTCATAGCCTTGGTTGCAAACTTCATTTAATTTCCCCTGATGGAGGAAGAAATTGCGAAAAATTCATATCTATAAGTTTTAATAACTTCAGTGCTAGTAAGTCTATTCCTTTATTAAAAAAGTTATCTCAAAAATTAGAATTCAAGAGCGAATTCAGCCCAAGTCCAAAGAGAACCTTGAGAATAATTGAAAAAACTTATAATCAAAAAAATAATTTGCTAATAAAATTCAACTCAGACGAATTAGATCAAACAGATAAATTACTTTCTTGTCTTAAAGAAAGAAAGGAAGATAATTCAAAAGGGATAATACTAAAAGGTACACATACTATTATTGCGAGTGCAGGATTAAGAGAAAATCTCTTAGGAGATTGGGCTGATGATGATTTTAAAAAAAATACTATTAAAAAAATTTCTAATTTAATTGAAGATTCAATTTAGGTTTTTTCCTTCAACTTTTCTAAGACAGAACTATCTTCAAGGGTACTTATATCTCCACTAATTTTTTCTCCAGCGGCCAAGGATCTCAAAATTCTCCTCATAATTTTTCCACTTCGGGTTTTAGGGAGAGAATCAGAAATTATTATTTTTTCTGGCCTAGCAATAATTCCAATTTCTTTAACAACATGTTTCTTTAAGTCATCTGCTAATTCTGAAGAACTATTTATATTCTTTTCTAAAGATACAAATGCAACTATAACTTCACCTTTTAAATCATCTTTTTTACCAACAACCGCAGCTTCAGCAACTGATTTATGACTAACCAACGCTGACTCTATTTCCATAGTCCCCAATCGATGGCCTGACACACTGATAACATCATCAACTCTTCCCATAATCCAAATATATCCTTCGTCATCAATACGTGCTCCATCTCCTGCAAAATATACATTCTTTTCGCCTTTAAAAGTAATATATTCCCAATAACTCTCTAAGTATCTATCAGAGTTTCCATGAATGGTGCGCATCATTCCAGGCCAAGGTTTTTTAACAATTAAATATCCTCCCTGGTTCTCCATTACCTTTTCTCCATGTTTATCTACGACCTCAACTTCAATTCCTGGTAAGGAGTAAGTAGCTGAACCTGGCTTTGTAGAAACGGCTCCAGGCAAAGGGCTTATCATTATACCGCCAGTTTCAGTTTGCCACCAGGTATCAACAATAGGGCATTTGTTCTTCCCTATTACATCTCTATACCAGATCCATGCTTCGGGATTAATTGGTTCTCCAACTGTACCCAAAAGTCTAAGACTCTCTAAATCATATTTATCAGGGATTTCACGTCCAGACCTCATGAATGCTCTTATTGCCGTTGGCGCAGTGTAGAAAATCGAAACTTTATATTTTTGAATGATTTCCCAAAAAGCACCTAAATTAGATGGCCTTGGAACACCCTCATACATCAGTGTGGTAGCACCATTAGATAAGGGTCCATAAACTATATAACTATGGCCTGTAATCCACCCAACATCTGCAGTGCACCAATATATGTCTTCATTTTTTATATCAAAAATCCATTTAAATGTTAAATGCGACCATAGGTTGTAACCACCAGTAGTATGAACAACACCTTTTGGTTTTCCAGTAGATCCCGAAGTATAAAGAACAAATAGTCTATCTTCGCTATTCATTACTTCAGGTTCACACCATTCTTTTTGATCCTTTAATAATTCATGCCACCAGAAATCCCTATTGTTTACCATCGAAATATTTTTTTTAGTTCTTTGAACGACAATTACTTTTTCAACAATTTTGTTTGCTCCACTGTCAATTGCCGCATCAACAGCATTCTTAAGCTCAATTACCTTATCTTTTCGAAAGCCACCATCTGCTGTAATAACAAATTTCGCATTTCCATCAATTAATCTATCCTTTAAAGCTTCAGAAGAAAAACCTCCAAAGACAACTGAATGTGGAGCTCCAATTCTCGCGCAAGCAAGCATAGCAAACATTGCTTCAGGAATCATTGGCATATAGATACATACCAAGTCCCCTTTCCCAACTCCTATTGCTTTTAATGCATTAGCAGCTTTGCATACCTCTTTTAGAAGCTCTTCATAATTATATTTTCTGCTATCTCCAGGTTCACCTTCCCATAGCAACGCTGTTTTACCTCCGTGGCCATTTTTGATATGTCTATCTAAACAGTTATACGTAATGTTTAGTTTTCCCTCTTTAAACCACTTAAAAAAGGGAGCATTTTGACTATCTAAAACAGTTTGGAATGGTTCAAACCAATCTATCTCTGACCTTGCGTACGATTCCCAAAAATCTAAAGGATTATCTAATGCTTGTTTTTTTAAACTCAGTAATTCCTTGAGAGATTTAATATTTGCTTTATCTGAAAATTCTTTTGAAGGAGGGAAAATTCTCTTTTCCTCAAGTATGTTGTTGATTGAATTTTTTTTATCTAATGACATTAAACCAAGCTATTCTTAATAAATTTAGACTATAGAATAATATTTTTCATTAAATTTAATAGAAATTTTTATCTTTAAATTGAAAAATCTAATAAAGGCGGCTAAGAACAAATTCCGGCAATGACATCAACGCTCTTTTATATTCTGAATCAGGAAGCCAAGATATTGCTTCTTTAGAAAGCATTGCAAAGTCTTCAGCTAGTTTTCTAGAGCTGTCAATAGCTTTAGAATTCATAATAATATTTAGAGCTTTATTTAAATCATCCTTCTCAACAAGTTCTCTATTTATTAGAAAAGACAAATTCTTATTTTCTTCTAAAGCATATAAAACTGGAGCAGTAAGATAGCCACTAGCAAGATCACTTACCGCTGGCTTGCCTAATTGTTTATCGTTTCCGGTAAAATCAAGAATGTCATCAACGACTTGGAACGCTAATCCAATATTTTTACCAAATTCGTACAAGGAAGTTAATTTTTGATCATCTAAATCACTTAAAACTCCAGCGGCCTTACAACTGTTGGCTATTAAAGAAGCAGTTTTACAGTAGCTTTTATTGATATATTTAGAAAAAGTTTGACCAGAATCAAATCTATTCAAGTTTTGTTTTATTTCACCTTCTGCCAAATCCATTATTACTCTACTTAGTAATTTAACTACATTTACATTATCAAGATTTGCCAAATGCCAACTAGCTTGAGCAAATAGAAAATCACCTGCAAGTACAGCAACTCTAGTATTAAATCTACTATGAACAGTATCAACACCTCTCCTTGTAGAGGCCTCATCAACAACATCATCATGAACTAAGGAAGCTGTATGAATCATTTCAGTTATTTCTGCGAGTCTTTTGTGCTTAGTTTTCAAATTAATTTCAGGAGAAATAGCTCTTGAAATTAATAAAACTATTCCCGGTCTTAACCTCTTTCCACCAGCACTAAAAAGGTGTTCTGCTGCAGCTTGAAGAATTGGGTGCCCAGCTCCAATTAAGTTTTTCAGCTCAAGAATAAGATCATCAAGATCATTTTCAACTGGTTGTAGTAGTTCTGTTACTGTATTCATGTTTTGCCTCTTACATATATTAAAGAATCAATCATTGCTTCGGAGGTTCACTAACCTAATTTCTTTATTAATTTCCAACCAATATTTTAATTTGTGGGAAAATTCTTCATTTTTTGCAGTAACAAAAAATCTCACATTATTGTAAGAGATACAATCATAGCAAGAATTTTCTGGAATTAAAAAAAATTCATTAAATTTTTTTATTAAGGCATTCGATGGGTCAATAATATTTATATTTGGGTCTACTTTATTTCTTAAGACGTCATAAATCAAAGGATAATGGCTGCATCCAAGTATTAATTCTTGAATATTCTTTTTCAAAAGTGGACTTAAATAATAATCTGAAAGTAAATTGATCCTTTTTAAATTTAGTTTATTTTTTTCAATTTCTGATACGAATTCAGGACAGTCTTGTTGAAAAATAACAAAATTTTCTTTTTTAAGATTGATCGCCTTTTTATAGTATGAGGATTTTACTGTTGTAGGTGTTGCTAAGACACCAATAATTTCTTTACTAACTATGTCTGAAACAGAGTTTATAAGATCAAAACAAGGGATTTTTAAGTTTGTTTCTAAAACATCAAGCGCACATGCATTAGTAGTATTACAAGCTATCAATAGGGCATCCAAATTCTTATCTTCAAACCAGTTACAAATCTCTTTTGCTATAGATCTTATCTCATTAAAATTTTTATTTCCGTAAGGTGTTCTTTTTGTATCCGCCAAATAAAAAACTTCAACATCCTTACGAGTTTTTAGTAAAGAATTAAGGATCGTAAACCCACCTATACCACTATCAAAAATACCTACTTTTAGTTTCACCCTACTTTAGAAAGATATTCAATTATGCCTTTTGCAATTGCATAAGCTATTCTTTTACGATGAATAGATTTCTCTAGTCTTCTTGAATCTAATCTCCCTGTTAAAAACCCAATTTCTACTAATACTGCAGGCATTCTAGTATTTTTAATTACGTAGAATCTTCCTTGTTTAACGCCTCGATCAGGGCTGCCTGGGGAAACTCTTAAAATATGTTTTTGGATTCTTTTAGCTAGGAGTCTACCTCTCCATCCTCTGTAGTAAAAAGTTTCTAGACCATTAATTTCTCTTTTTTTACCTCGTGAAGCATTTGCATGAATACTTACAAAAATATCAGCACCCATTCTATTAGCGAATGAAACTCTTGGCGGCAAATCTAAATCTATTTCACTTTTTCT
Organism: Prochlorococcus sp. AG-402-K10; assembly: GCA_003216835.1. GTDB lineage: Bacteria > Cyanobacteriota > Cyanobacteriia > PCC-6307 > Cyanobiaceae > Prochlorococcus_A. The sequence goes on from QCIF01000001.1 coordinate 193,650, forward strand.
AGTTAATCTTACTCTTACACCTTTCTCAGATAACAACTGTTTTACTATTTTGGAAACCTCTAGGACCACATCTGTTTCTCTTATACCCCTAATACCTATTGCTCCTGGATCAGCTCCACCATGCCCTGGATCGATAATAACTAAAGAATTTTTTTTCTTAAGATCAGGTAATCGCAAATAATCAGAATTTCTTTTGTATACATAATTTGGTTTTTGATTTTTTTTAATTTCAATATTTTTTTTATTAACGATACCTTCACCAATAGTCTTAAATGAATTTGGAGAAGAAAATAATTTAATTCTCCATCTATTTTGATCTAAGCCAATAAGGCTCCATGTCAAAGGTTTAATTTTATTGTCATCAGTAAATTCAACAACTAATCTTGTTTTTCCTGTAAAGGGTTTACCTAATCTAATTTCTTTTATTGGGCCGTTACCTTTAATAGTTCTAGGAGTTTTTAATTCCCCAGGAAAATCTATCCAGAATCTATCGCCATATTTATTGCTGGCTTTCTGAAAGTATGCTTCTAAATTAGTATTCGATTTGGTTCTTAATTCTAAAAATCCATTAGAATTTAAACTCCATGCTGCCAAAGCACTAGATGACTTAACAGGAGGAAAAGCAGTATTAAAAAATAAAAGAACAGGTAAGAAACGAAAAAGTTTATTCTTAAAAAACCTCGACATTAATTTGCAAACAATTTATTTTTTCTATGCTTTAAGCTTGGCATCTGTTCTCTAATCTTTTTTACTCTTTCTTTATCAGCTGGAGCTATTGCAGCACCCTGTGTTTTTCCTGCATCAGATAAAACAGTTCCCCATGGGTCTATAACCATCGCATGTCCATGACTTTGTCTTCTGCCATAATGTATACCTGTTTGAGCAGGAGCTACTACATATGCCGTATTTTCAATTGCCCTTGCTTGAAGTAAGATTTGCCAATGATCTTTTCCTGTAAAAGCAGTAAAAGCAGCTGGAATCATAATTAGTTCAGCACCATTTGAAGACAAGTATCTATAAAGTTCAGGGAATCTAACATCGTAACAAATAGATAACCCTATTTTGCATAATCCTGGCACGTCAACAACTGGAGGATATTCTTTACCAGATAAGATAGTCGCTGATTCCTTATACAAGTTTCCATCTGGCAAATCCACATCAAAGAGGTGAATTTTGTCATATTTTGCCAAAACCTGTCCATCCTTACCAAAAAGTGCTGATCGATTTAAGGTATGTCTATCATCACCTGCAGGAACTGGATATCCTCCTCCTAAAAGGAAAACTTGATATCGCTGAGACATGGTTTTGAGAAAATTAGTACACTTTATTGACAATTCAGAAGCTAATTTAAGCTTCTCATTATCTTCTCCTAAAAAAGCAAAGTTCTCAGGCAACCCAATTAACTCCGCACCTCTTCTTGAAGCCAATTCAATTTGTTCTTCAGCTTCAGCAAAGTTTGCTTCTAGATTAGAAGTACTTGTAATTTGCAGTGCAGCTACTAAAAAATCAGTCAAGACTTTACTCCGAGAAAACTAATTCGTAAATTATTAGGCACGAATCACACCTCTTTCAACTTGAGCAGGAACAATATCTAAACAATCAAGTTCAGAGCAACATTTTAAATCATCATCATAATCACCAAGACTTGTCAATCTTTTGCCATGTGTTGCTGTTTTTAAGCACTTTAAAATATCATTTTCCCAAGAATACCAAAGTGCCAAGGCCGCGTGTAATTCATCATTTGCAATATTTACCTCAGAATTAAAGTTTGTTTTCAAGTATGAAGCTAGTGCACCTGCGGCTAGAGAATCCTCCAGTGAATATGATCCTTCCCAGCCACTACCAAGTATTAAAAGATTTTCTAAATTTAATGAAATTACTTTTTCAGCAACTGCCTTTCTATTTGGAAGTCCCATGGCAAATAAATGTTTTGCATTTTGAACTTTTTTCAATGCTCTTGTCCCATTTGTAGTACTCATAAAAAGTCTTTTACCAAGAACAGTTTCTTTTGTTACTGATAAAGGAGAATTCCCTAAGTCAAAGCCATCTATTTTTTTTCCACCTCGTTCCCCAAGCAGTAGTCTCTTATCAGAAGGCCATTTCATAGCAGATGTTTTTAACAAGTCTAAATCTGCAAAAACTTGTATTGAATCAGCTCCATTTTTTAAAGCCCAAGAAATTGTTGTAGTAGCTCTTAAAACATCAATTACTACAGCAACATCAGGATTTATTTCTGGGACATCATTTGCAACGTGGTAATAAGTAAGATTAATAATCAAATTTCGTTCTAAAAGTATTATAGAAAACAGTTACTTACTTTGAATATTTTTTTTTAAAACCAAACTTATTGATAAAATATATTTATTAATTATTTATAAAAACTTAATCAATTATTAATTTGAATATGAATAATATCCGCACAGTGAAAGGTGGGGGGAATTTAAAAGGAAAAATAAAAGTACCTGGAGACAAGTCTATCTCACATAGAGCCTTGATAATTGGGAGTATTGCCGAAGGCGAAACTCTTATTGAGGGGTTTTTACATTCTGAGGATCCACTTTCAACGGCTGATTGTCTTAGAAAATTGGGTGCAAAGATTCCACATATAAATGAAGATGAACCTTTTAAGATATCAGGCTCTGGCCTCGATAGTTTTAGAGAACCCAAAGAAATTCTCAATTGCGGAAATTCAGGGACTACAATGAGATTATTAATGGGGTTATTGGCAGGACAAGAAGGTAAGCATTTTATCTTAATTGGAGATAATTCTCTCAATAACAGACCAATGGGGAGAGTTGGCAAACCATTATCTTTGATGGGTGGCAGGATTTTTGGGAGAGAAAACGGTAGCAAAGCTCCAATTTCAATTCAAGGAAATAAACTTAAAGGTTGTGTAATTGGGACCCCAGTAGCTAGTGCCCAAGTAAAGTCTGCTATTTTATTCGCTGGTCTTAAAGCATCTGGATCTACTTCAGTTATAGAGCCAGCATCTTCAAGAGATCATACTGAAAGAATGTTAAAAGCATTTGGAGCAGATATTGAGATAAGAGGTGAATTAGGAAGGAATATAGTTATTAAGCCAGGGAAACCATTAATTGGTCAAAAAATATTAATTCCTGGAGATATCAGCTCTGCAGCTTTCTGGATGATTGCTGCATCAATAGTTCCTAATTCAGAGGTTTTAATTAAAAATATCGGATTAAATCCAACTAGAACAGGAATATTAAATGTAATGGATGCAATGGGATGCAACTATGAGATAGTAGAAAAATCAATCATTGCTGGCGAGCCAATTGGATCTATTAATGTAAAAACTGCAAATAATTTAAGACCATTTACCATAGAAGGAGATATTCTCCCAAAGCTTATAGATGAGATCCCTATTCTTACAGTAGCTGCCTGTTTTTGTCAGGGAGTTTCAGAGATTAAAGATGCAAAGGAATTAAGAGTTAAAGAAACTGACAGATTAAAAGTGATGGCAAGACAATTACGTAAGTTTGGTGCAAAAATTTTAGAAAAGGAGGACGGATTAATTATTACTGGAGAATCCAAATTTAATTCTGCTGAAGTAGATAGTGAGACTGATCATCGTGTATCAATGAGTCTTGCCATAGCTTCACTTCTTGCAAAAGGTTCCTCAAAAATCTCTAGAGCAGATGCCTCTAACGTCTCTTATCCAACGTTTTGGGATGACCTTGCTAAGCTAACTAATTAAATTAAAAACAAATTTTTTGTCAGAATTAATTGAAGTTTTAACACAAGATGGAACTTATTCCTTAAGAAGTCTACTTTTTCAAGAGAACTTCCATAGTATTAAAGGTGCTCTTGAGGAAACAAAAATTAAATTTACAAACCCTTCATGTTTGCATAGATTCAAGAATAAATCTCTTAACGTATTAGATATTTGTTTTGGGCTTGGCTATAATTCTGCTTCATTATTTAGTGATTTAATTAAACAAAATTCTTTATTAAATTGGTATGCTCTAGAAATTGACAAAAAACCTCTTGAATATTCCCTAAAGAATAATTCTTTTCTAGAATTATGGCATCCAAAAGTTTCCAAAATTTTCGATTTTTTATATCAAAAGAATAAATTTGAAGATCAATTTTTCAAATGTAAAATTATTTGGGGAGAAGCAAGAGAGCAAATCAATAATATTCCTCCTCGAATTAAATTCGATTTAATTTATTTAGACGGTTTCTCACCACAAAAATGTCCTCAAGTTTGGACTCTTGAATTCTTATCTAAGGTTACAAAAAGACTTAATCCTCAAGGTTATTTAATAACTTACTCCTCCTCAGCTGCAGTGAGAATGACATTAAGGAATCTTGGCTTAGAACTTTTTAGTATTAAGTCAAATTCAAATTCACACAATCAGTGGAGTCAAGGTACAGTTGCAATAGCAAACTTCTCTAAAGACAAATTTCAAAAGAACTTATACTTTGATAAGTTATCTCATAGGGAAGAAGAACACCTGTTAACCAAAGCAAGTATTCCTTATAGAGACCCTGATTTAAATTCAAAAGCAGAAGCTATCATTAAAGAAAGATTGAAAGAGCAATTTTTATCAAATATCAGTTCTACAAAAAAATGGCGAGAAAAGTGGAAATGACGAAGTTGACCTCCAAGAGTTAAATTTAGATATATATTCCAAAAATTATGTTAAGTGTTGCGATATTAGCTGCAGGTAAGGGGACTAGGATGGCAAGCTCATTGCCTAAGGTTTTACATAAGATTTCTGGCAAAAGTCTTTTGCAGAGAGTAATTGATTCATGTGTTGAATTAAAGCCTGATCAAATTTTCGTAATTATTGGCCACAAATCAAAAGAAGTACAAAACTCAATCCCAAACAATAAAAATATCCATTTTGTTATTCAAGACCCACAATCAGGAACTGGTCATGCTATCCAGGTACTCTGTAGAGAAGTAAAAAAAAACAAAGGGAAACTTTTGGTACTGAATGGAGATGTGCCGCTCATCAAGCCTAAGACTCTAAAAAAGCTTTTAAATTTACATGATTCCAAAAATGCAGATGTTTCTTTAATAACAACAAAGAAAAATAATCCTCATGGGTATGGCAGAGTTTTTTTAGATGGGGATTTTATAGAGAGAATTGTTGAAGAGAAAGATTGCAATAATCAAGAACGACTAAATCTATTAATAAATGCAGGTATATACTGTTTTAACTGGGAAAATTTGTCAAAAATAATACTTACCTTGCAAAGCAATAATAATCAAAAAGAAATTTACTTAACAGATACAGTATCTTTGCTAAAGAATTCCTTAAGCCTGGAGGTAGAAGATAATGGAGAGCTTCAAGGAATTAATAACAGAATTCAACTATCAAAATGCGAAGAAATTATTCAGAATTCAATAAAAGAAATGCATATGCTTAATGGCGTAACTTTTATAAATCAAGCAAGTTGTTCAATTAGTGAAGACGCCGAGATTGGGAAAGATGTAATCATAGAGGCTAATACTCATATAAGAGGAAGCACCAAAATATTTAATAATTGTGTTATTGGGCCAAATACTTTTATTCAAAATTCTAATGTGGGGTTAAATTGTGTAATCTCAAATTCCACTATTTATGATTCTCTTATAATGGATAATATAAAAATTGGCCCCTATAGTCATATAAGACCTAACTCCAAAATATCTTCTTATAGCAAAATCGGTAATTTTGTTGAAATAAAAAATAGTCAACTAGAGGAAGAATCTAAAGTCAACCATCTAAGTTATATTGGAGATTCTATTATTGGAAGTTGTACCAATATTGGAGCAGGAACTATTACTGCAAATTTTGATGGTCAGAAAAAGCATCAAACAAAAATTGGTAAAAATTCCCGTATTGGAGCAAATACAGTTTTTGTTGCGCCTATTAATCTCGGGGAATCAGTAACAACAGGCGCTGGCTCAGTAATCACCAAAGACAGTAAAGATAATTCATTAGCAATCTCAAGAACTAAGCAAGTAAATATAGAAAATTGGAAAAAGGGGAAACCTTGATTTAATTAATTAATTTAATTATTTTCTCAAGTTGCCAACATCTGCTGCCTTTTATAAGGATAGAATCACCTTTTTCTGTGAATTTGTTTATCTCTTTAGGGACATCATTAATATCATTTAAAATAAGAAATTTTTCTTTACCTTTTAAATAATTAGAATACAATATTTCATTTTTCTTATCGCATATAAATAAACATTTTTCTATATCTGAATTGTTTATTAAGTTGAATATTTCTTTATGATATTGTTCAGATTCTTTTCCCAATTCTTGCATACTTCCAAATATTAAAAAATGATTAATAGGTTTTTCTAGTAGGTTTTCAATACATGCTTTTACCGATTCTGGAGAGGCATTATATGATTCATCATATATTGTCGTTTTCAATGATTTAATAATTTTATTCCTTCCTTCTAAACTAACAAAATCAAACTTATTAAATTTTTCAAAATCAATCCTTAACTCTTTTGCAACTGCATAAGCAAACAAGAAATTTGAAGCATTGTGAAATCCGTCAAATGAGATTTCAAAGGTATTTTCTTCTATTAAAATTGTTTTTTGCGACGGATTATAAAATCCTCTCAAATTATTATCTTCCTTAAAACTCTTCTTCTGCTTTTCTATATTTATTAATTCTACTTTTATTACTCTACCTTTCCAAGATTCTTTTAAAGTTTCTTCTAGAAAAGGATCATTTGCTGGGATTATTACAATCCCATTTGGATTTAAAAACTTAGTAATTTCACACTTTGCATAAGTAATATTCTTTTTCGAGCCTAACAACCCAATATGAGCTGTCCCAATGTTAGTAATAACTGCAATATCGGGTTCACTATATTTAGATAAATTTTCGATCTGACCAGGACCTCTCATACCCATCTCAAGGACCAGAACTTTATCTTCTATATCTGTCGCAAGAATAGTAAGACCAACCCCAATTTCATTATTGAAATTTGCTTGGGACAGTTTAATCCTTCCATGTTTCTTTAAAACTTCACCTATCATTTCTTTTGTTGTTGTCTTTCCCACTGAACCAGTTATTGCGATCAAAGGGATATTTAATTTTTTTCTTTTGAGCAATGTTAATTTTTGAAAGGCCTCTAAAGTGTCATTTACAACCCAACAAGGAAAATTACTAGGCAGTAATTTCTGCATATCTTCTTTAATTACTACTGCCTTAACTCCTTTCTTTAAAACCTCTGGAATAAAATTATGACCGTCAAAATTTCTTCCTTTGATAGCTATAAAAAGATCAGTTTTTAAAAAAGTTCTACTATCAATACTGACATTTTTAAAATTTAAAAAATCTTTTTTAGCCTCGCCCAGATTTCTAATATCACCCAAAACATCATTTACTTCTGATAAAGAAAAGTCCATTCAAAAACCAAGTCATTCTTTCTTTAAAGATGGATCAGCAGATTGTCCGTAAGAGAACTTTTCAACTTCAGCTAAATCTGGCGATGGTTCTTTTATTCCACAAACATCTTTATACATAATTTCGTATTCGAGAGCTGATCTCTGCCAACTAAATTCTTCGCTCATAGCTCTTATTTGCAATAATTTCCAACTATCTTTATGTCTAAAGGCCTCCCAAGATCTAACTAAAGCAGTATAAAAATCAATCGGTTCAAAACGATCAAAACAGAAACCCGTTCCACTATTATGTTCCGGATCATGAGGCAAAACAGTATCAACCAAACCTCCAACTCTCCTTACAATTGGAATTGAACCATACCTCATTGCTAGCAATTGGCTAATACCGCAAGGTTCAAATCTACTTGGCATTAAGAATGCATCAGAGCCGCCATAGATAAGCCTCGATAAAGAATCATCATAGGTAAGAAATACTGAGAATCTTCCAGGGTAATCCAAAGCTAATTGCCATAATCCAGATTCTAAATATCTATCTCCTGTTCCTAAAACAGCTATTTGAGAATCTGTATATGCAAGTAATCTTCTAGAAACTTGTAAAAGCAAATCAACACCTTTCTGATCGACTAATCTACTGACCATACCTAAAAGATATTTTTTACTATTAACTTCAAGGCCCATTTCTTTCTGAAGAATTTTCTTATTTTTTAACCTATTTTCTAAACTTTTAATACTAAATTTTGCAGGCAAAACAGAATCTTTCGCTGGGTTCCATTCATCTAAGTCAATCCCATTAAGAATTCCTCTCAATTTACCAGATATGTAATTAAGTAATCCTTCAAGACTTTCACCATACTGATGGGTTTTTATTTCATCTGCATAAGTTGGAGAAACTGCATTTACTCTATCTGCATACAACATTGCCGCCGCCATAGTATGGTCTCCATGCATATACCAAGGACACCAAGTCATTTTATCTAGCTTCCATCTCCAAGGGCCTTGATATTTTAAATTATGAATAGTGAAAACAGTACTAATTTCAGGATCCTGATGCATCCATACTGGAATCATTCCGGTATGCCAATCGTGGCAATGAAGAACTTGAGGTTTCCAACAATTCCAAGCAAATTCTGCGGTAGCACTAGCAAAAAAGGTAAAGCGCCAATCCTCGTTCTCTCCTCCGTATATTTGGTCAGAATCAAATGATGGGTGACCAACTAGGTAAATTACATAATTATTTATTGGATGTTTTGCTTCATATACAGCAAAATCATTCCCCATAGTATTTGCTCTAAAGACTGGTTCATTCGATACCTGTAAAAGGCTCCACAATTTGCCATAGCCTGGAATTATTACTCTTACATCGTGACCAAGTTTTATCAAAGAGGGAGGTAAAGAACCAACCACATCTCCCATACCTCCAACTTTGATCATTGGAGCACATTCAGCAGCGGCAAGAAGAATTTTCATTGATAGTTATTAAAAAAGTTGTTTTAAAAAAATCCACTAAGGAGTCCACTTATAGTCAGAAAAATCAGGTGGGCGTTTTTCAAGAAATGCATCTCTACCTTCTTGAGCTTCTTTAGTCGAATAAAATAATTGAGTTGTGTATCCAGATAATTCTTGAATACCAGCAATTCCATCATTCTCCGCATTGAATGAAGCTTTAAGAATACGAATAGCAGTTGGACTATTACGTAAAATCTCTCTTGCCCACATTACACCCTCAGCTTCTAATTCTTCAATCTTTGTAATTGCATTTATCAGGCCCATCTCTAGAGCTTCATTGGAATTATATTTTCTACATAAAAACCAAATTTCCTTTGCTTTTCTTTGCCCAACAAGTCTGGCCAAATAACCAGATCCAAATCCTGCATCAAAGCTGCCAACTCTTGGACCTGTTTGACCAAATATTGCATCCTCAGAAGCAATACTTAGATCACAAATCAAATGAAGAACCTGACCTCCTCCGATTGCGAAACCAGGAACTAAGGCAATAACAACTTTGGGCAAACTTCTAATTAATCTTTGTAGTTCAAGAACATTTAATCTCTCCTTTCCCTCATCATTTTCATATCCATTTTCACCTCTAACAGTCTGATCTCCACCAGAGCAAAAAGAATAAATGCCTTTTTTATCAGGACCCGCTCCTGTAAAAAGAACTACACCAATACTTTCATCATTTCTCACAAAATTAAATGCATCAATAAGCTCATCTACAGTTTGAGGTCTAAATGCATTTCTTTTTTCAGGACGATTAATTGCTATTCTCGCAATTCCTTCATCTGATTTATGAAACAATATATCTTCATAAGAATTACATTGTGACCAATTTAAAGTTGTTTTACCAGGTAAGATTTTCATGAATCCTAATTATTCGAGAATAGAAAATAAATAAATTTAACTGCCAAAAATTTTTTCTAGAAGGGCATTTTTTTCACTAATTTCATTTTCCGGATTAGTATCAACTTTAATTATTACAGATTTGTTGATAGAAATGCTCCAATCAAATGCTTCTCGTAATTTTTTAAAATTTGACACAGTTTTAAACTTTACTTGATAACCTTCTGCGAGTTTTGCCCATTTTATTTCTTTAGGCATAAGAAATAGTTTTTTTAATTCATCATCTTTTAGATTTTCCTTGTAAATACGATTAAAGATATTTCCACCATTATTATTTATTAACAGAATTGTAAGATTCAAGTCAGATGCATTTTCAATTAGCCAACCATTTATATCATGAACAAATGCCAAGTCTCCAGTCACAAGAAGTAGAGGCTTTTTAATTCTACAAATTCCTAATGCAAGGGATAAAGTACCGTCTATACCAGAAGCACCTCTAAAACTGAAACAATTTCTTGTTAAAGTACTATTCTGAGAAAATGTAAGCCAATCTCTAATTGGACTACTAGCTGAAATCATAATAGGAAATTCAGATGGCCAAATTTTCGGAACAAAATTGGCAAGCTTATACTCAGTAATTTCATCATTAGTGGCGAGTTGCCTTTTAAAATTTTGCTTTATTTGTAAACCCTCTTCTATTAAAGCAAGAGCTAATTTACTAAGAGCTTTTTTATTTTGTTGATCATTTGATAATTCTCCTAAGAAATGATCAACAAAATTAGTCAATCCAAGATCATATTCAAATGATTTTTTTATAGGATCTAATTTTCTAAAGTTTTTTTCTTTAATAAGAATTTGTAAACCCTCAAAATTTGTTAAAAAATTCTCCACCGCAGTCGAGGAAGACATGGGACCAAGCCTCAAAAGTTGCTCACAGTTTATAAAACTCTTATTTTTCATTAAGACTAATTCCCAATTCTCAACTAATCCTCTCAATTGAGAAGAAACCCCCGAAACAGGATCAGCAAAAACTGGCCAACCTGTAATTTCTTGTATTTTTTCTAGGGATTTATTGAAAGATGACAACTCATTTATCGAACCCTGATAAGGACCTGCCAAAATAATTCCAGTTTTATTTAAATTTAAAAGTTTAAAACTTTTTATGAATTTATTTCCATCATAGATGCATTCATCTTTTAGAAATTTATAATTTTTATTTAAATAAAACCTTTTAAAAACTTCTAAAACCTTTTTTTTATTAAAAAATGATATATCTAAAGGTTTATCGATAGGTATATTCAAATGGATAGGTCCAGGAAAAGTAGAGCTTTGTTGCTCAATTATTTTTACTAAATTAAATATTTCATTATCTGTTGTTTTATGAAGTCCATTGAGATTTGTATTTAAAACATTTCTACAAACTGAACTCAAAAATTCTTCTTGATTTACCGTTTGATTTGCACCACAATCTTTTAACCTCAAAGGTCTATCAGCAGTAAGGAAGATGATACCTTTACATGATCTATCTGCCTCAACTGCTGCAGGTAATAAATTACTAACGGCCGTTCCAGAAGTAGTAATAACCAAAGAAAGATTGCCAGACGCTGCAGAAATACCAAGAGAATGAAATCCTGCAGATCTTTCATCTATCGAATTATATATATTGATTTTTCCTAATTTGTTTAACTCTCCAGCAGCTATGGCCAAAGGTGCAGACCTACTACCTGGACATAGTATTAAATTTTTTACGCCTATTTTTATAAAAAGATTTAAAATTTGTAAACTTCTAAGAAAATTTTTGCATTCAATAGATGATGTCATAATTTATATAAATGCTTTAGAAAATTTTCTTATAACTGAATTAAGTAATTAAAACATGCCCACACAAGAAGACAAAAGAAATTCAATGATAAGAGATTTAAAAAATCTTTTAATTTGGATAGCAATTGCTTTAATTATACGATGGCAGGTTCTTGAACCAAGATGGATTCCCTCTGGATCAATGCTTCCTACGTTGCAAATAAACGACAAAATTCTAGTTGAAAAAGTAACACCTAAAATAACTTCAAAGTCAAATCTTTCAAAATTTAGAAATAAAATAATTGTTTTTAATGTTCCAGAGCAATTAATTAAAGCTGGTTATGAAACAGATACTGCATTAATTAAAAGAGTAATAGGAGTACCCGGGGACAAGATAGAAGTAAAAGAAGGGAACCTTTACTTAAATGATATAGCTCAAGAAAATTATATTTCAGACAAAAATATTAATTATTCAATAGGTCCTTTAGTTATTCCTGAGCAGTCATTCTGGGTGATGGGAGACAATAGAAACAATAGTATGGACTCACATATTTGGGGATTTCTACCTTATGAAAAGATAATTGGTAGAGCTATTTTAAGATATTGGCCTTTAAATAAGATTGGACCTATTCGGTTCCCTATCCTTAATAATTAAGATTAATGGGTTCATGATGCTGTAGGGTTTTTATAAGTTGAAGTTGTGGAAATGTTCAATCCAGAATTTATTGCTACTGAAAATAATGATCCAAATGATGATAATGATTTAATTCAATATTTACAAAAACAATCACCAGAAGTTTTGCAAAGAGTCGCTAAATCAGCTAGTGAAGATATTCAAGAAATTATTAAACATAATGTTCAAGGTCTTCTTGGGATGCTCCCTTCTGATCAATTTGATGTAAAAATAACATGTTCAAAAGACAACATTGCCAATTTACTATCCTCTGCAATGATGACAGGATATTTTTTAAGACAAATGGAGCAAAGAAAAGAGCTAGAGCAAACCCTTAAAAATGACGAGAATATGTCTATTGAATAATAATATATTGTTTAAAGATTAACTTCTTCTGGAATTATTCCCAGTTCAAAAAGTTTTTTATACAAATTCATTAAAAATTTACTATCTTCTGGTAATTTGTCCCATTTTTCAGAATTAATTTCATTAATTAATTTTTGGGAATCTGCAACTTTGAACTTAATAGGTGCAGAGAAATGAGCTGGGATTAGGTATTCAATATCTTTAAGAGTTTTAATATCTTCTAACCATTCAATCAATATTTCTTTTGAGCGAGGAAAAATTAATTTTTTCAAAACTGGTGCAATCTGAATCATTGGTAGATTGTCTCCCATGATTTCAACTAAAGATGATTCCCAATCCTCATCCCACATAAATGGATAAATACCAAAATGTGCTCTCTTATTACGCAGACCTGTTTTGAAAGAATACTGAAATATTTTTTTTAATGGAGGAATTTTTAATTTTCCTGGTTTTAGAAAAGAAGAAAATAATACTAATCTTGCCCAACCTTTTTCTCTATTTTCAACAGAATCAACCAAAGGTTCATCGCCTCTCTCTCTTGAATGAAAAAGAAGTGGAGTTGGATCAGAATCAAAAATCTCCGGTGGCTTTGAATTTATTCCAATAATAGAGTCAGTAACAATAAGCGTTTTAGTTGGAGAATGATAACAGCTTACCTCCTGATATCTTCCAAGCCCCAAGTTAATAGGGCCCAAGGAAGACCATTTACAAACATCTTTATAAGGCATCCCATCCTCAAAGAGTATTCTTGTTCTTCTTGATGGAATGCCTAAAAAATCTAGGGGTAGATTTATTGGAAAGCTCCACTGACCTGGACAAAGCCAAATCTCTGCATCTTTAAAAATTCTCACAAGGGCTGGAAGTCCAATTTTATGTTCTAATCCAGAAGCACTTGGAAGAACAATTGTTTTTACTTTGCCATGAATCGAAATTAACTTTTTTAACTCATTAACTAGTTCTTTTGTAGGAGGTAAAGGGTTAATAAGCATCAATCCATTATCAATCTTTATTACTGTCATTCTGATAGGCACAGCAACATAATATAGACCTTGAATTTGTTCCAAAGACCATATTTGATTAGGAATTAGCTCTCTTAAAATAGTTTTCTTTTGCCCATAGGGGTATAAGGGGAATAAAGGCCACCAATACCAATTTTTATTACTCATTTCTTCAACCATGATTATTTATAATTAGAAAAGAATTTTTTAAACTTGAATATTCCATATCTCGGAGCGAATAAAAAAGCAAATAAAAATATAAAAGTTTGTGCTAATACTATAGAACCTCCGGTTTCAAGATCGAACCAAAAACTACAATATATACCTATTACACTTGAGATAATGGCGCTTAATATTGAAATAATGGTCATATTATCAAATTGATCAGTCAGTAAGTATGCCGTAGCTCCTGGAGTTATCAACATTGCAACTACCAATATTATTCCAACAGTCTGTAAACCAACAACGGCCGCTAAAGATAAGCATGTAAGAAGCAAATAATGTAGGAAAAAGACATTAATTCCAATAGTTTTTGCATGTCTAGGATCAAAACAGTAAAGCATTAAATCTTTCCTGAAAACTGATAAAAGTATTACTACCAACAAAGAAATCAATACCGTTTGCTTCACATCAGATATTGATATACCTAATGGACTTCCAAAAAGAATAGAGTGGAGATCAATATTACTTTTAATCTTAGAAACCAAAACTATTCCAAGAGCAAAAAAGCCTGTAAAGACTAACCCAATCACTGTATCTTCCTTAACTCTTGATTTTTGTTTAACAAATCCTATAAGAGCTACAGAACCTACGCCAAATATAAATGCACCCAATGAGAATGGGAGTCCCAAAGCATAAGCCACAACCACTCCAGGCATTACAGAGTGAGACACAGCATCACCCATTAAAGCCCAACCTTTGAGAGTTAAATAACTAGATAGAAAGCCACAAACAGCAGCCACTAAAGAGCTCATAAATAGAGCTTTTCTCATAAACTCATGAGTTAAAGGATCTGTTACAAATGTATTTATACTAGAGAATAAACACAGGTCCATAAATAATTTTTTTTTTATGACTCAGGCCCAAACAAAACATCAGGAGAGATCCCTCCAAAGGTACTTGTTATATTTTCAGGCGTAAATACTTCAGAGGTCTCTCCATATGCAACAACTGTTTTGTTTATTAAAAGAACCAAATCACAAAATTCGCGAACATGAATCATGTCATGAGTAGATAATAAAATTGTTTTACCCTCATTTTTAAACTGAATAAATAATTCTGAAATTAGTTTCTCAGTTCTTATATCAACTCCCGTAAAGGGTTCATCCAGCAATAATATTGAAGCTCTTTGTGCAATTGCTCTCGCTAAAAAAGTTCTTTTCCTTTGACCTCCAGACAAATTCCCAATTGGCGTGGATAAAAAATCCATCAGGTCAACCCTCGCAATTGCATCTTTAACAGCCTGAATATCAGACTCTCTTGGACACCTGAGAACATTCATCGACCCATATCTTCCCATCATTACAACATCCCAAACATTTACAGGGAATTGACTATCAATACCTTCACTTTGAGGAACATAAGCGATTGTCTGATCTTTCTGAGCAGACCTTAAAGTCTCTCCGTTTATTCTTATTTTTCCCTTCGAAATGTTAACAAAGCCAGTCAATGAATTAAAAAAGGTTGTTTTCCCTGCTCCATTCATTCCTACCAATCCACAAATTTGACCAGGTTTTAAGCTTAAGTTGGCATCATATAATGCAACTTTGCCATTGTAGTCTACGCATATATTTTCTGCCTCAATCCTATAATTTTGATAATTAGGTTTGTCCATCTTTAGTCAAGACCTCTTTTAATAATTTCCAAATTATGTTTGAGCATTGCTAAGTAAGAATTAGCTGGACCATTATCACTGGACAACGAATCAACATATAGGTTTCCTCCGAATTTAGTGCCAGTTTCATTTACAACAACCATTTGAGATTCATTACTTACAGTACTTTCACAAAATACAGCTGGAACTTTTTTTTTCTTAACTAAGGATATTGTTCTTGCCATCCTTCTGGGAGTAATTTGACTCTCCGCATTAACAGGCCACAAGTAAACTTCTTTTAATCCATAATCCTTAGCGAGATAAGAAAATGCTCCTTCACAAGTTACTAGATATCTGCTTTCTTTTCCTAAGTTATTAATAAAAAGTGAGAAATCTTGATCAATTGTAGAAAGTTTATTTTTATAAATTTCTCCATTTTTTTCGAACAATTCTCTTTTGGAGGGCCTCAATTCTGATAAAGATTCCACGATAATATCTACATAATGAATTCCTCTTTTTGGAGAAATCCAGGCATGGGGGTTTGGTTTCCCTTTGTAAGAATCTTCACTTATAAATATTGGGTCTAGATCATCTGCAATAGTTATTCTTTGAACTTTCAAATTAGAAACAAATTTTTCTGACCATATTTCAAATCCAAATCCATTATCCACAAAAACAAATGCTTCAGATGCATTTATTAGATCGCTTGGAGTTGGTTTATAACCATGAACTTCGATTCCAGGTTTAGTTATTGATTTAACCTCGAAGTTATCATTTTTAGCAATATTTTCAATAATATCTGCTAAAACGGTGAAGCTTGCTAAAACCAACTCTTTTTTATTTTCATTTTTAGTTGATATTCTTGTACATGCAGTAGTTGAAAAAAGACAAATTAAACTTGTAAGAATTAAAAGCAAAACCTTTTTATTCATTATTTTATAAATTCTGGATATTATTAATTATATGTAATTCGAGTCAAAGGAATTTTTAAATCAGTTATCAAAGATTTCCAATTAATTTTCTCATTTTCGAAAGCATTTTCAACAATCTTTTCAGAATTTTCTTTTATAAATTCCAAGTCAGGTTCTGAGACCCCTTTTGTTATAGCCATAAAATCTGCAAGGGAACTAGATACTACTCTCGTCAAATATGCTGCACTTATTGCCTGATAAGTTCCTGATACCAACCATGTTGGGCCATGCAATTTTGTTAATCCAATTAAAGTCTGACCACTCCATTCAATTACTCCCTGAGCTATTGCAGTCTTTATTATTTGTTTTGATACTTTATCCAAAATTGCTGGAGACCAATTGCATCCCCATATTGATTTAATTTCTTTAATCATTAAAGAATTTAAAACTGTCATAGACAACACATCTATTGATGGAAGCGGTGACAAGAAAACTGTAGTGGCAACAATAATTTGATTCTTCCCCTGTAAAACTTTAAGTTGTGTTCTTCTTATACCTTCAATCTCAGACTGCCAATTAGTATGCAACTGCTTCAAAAGCCTTTTCTTTGTATTCTCAATATTTTTACTTGAACTTAGAAAAAACTTTATTAAAGAAAAAGGTATATTAGTTAATTGATTTTTATCTGTATCAACTCTAATTATTCTATTTATAAATTCTTCTGAAATTTGATCCTTCAATTCATCTATTTCACTTTTAGATTCAAAGCCATTTGAAGATTGGGCTACTAACCAAATGGGCATATTCTTAGGAAGCTTTTCTAACCATAAAAAATCATTAGCAGATAAAGGGAAATTTAGGAAATATAAAATAGCATCAGCATTTATTACGTTATCAGGAACAATCTCCGAAGAATTATATTTTGGAAGTTTTTCAATAAAATCAAAATTAAACTTATCTTCTTTGAAGAAATTTAGAAATAAAGATTGATTAGATTCATAATTTTTTTTCCCAATACAACAAATTTTCTCTTTTGCAAATCTATTAAGTATCAAGTCAAGGGATTTTTGTCTTTTAAGATTTTGTTTTTCAAAGTTATTATTCTCCTCAATTTCCTTAAAGAAGTTCAAATCTTCATTGCAAAGATTTAGCCAGCCTTCTAAGTCCTTTGGCTCATTAAATTTTGGTTGTTCATTCTTAAGGAGAAAATATCCTCCAAAACATACAATAAAAAATCCTATTGACCCCCCTGTTAAATGTATTACATCACTTGCAAACCATTCTCCAAAACCTAGTAAAAATAAAATTATAAAGATATTTTTTTTCGGAAACTTTATTAAGTCATTCAAAAGGTTCACTTTAGTAATATCAAGCACAGTACTTTAAATTTACTCTTCTTTTATTTTAGTGCAAGTTGTGAATGAAAAAAACAAATTTTCATAACTCCTTAATTTATGGATAAAAATTTAAGCATTTTAAAAAGATTTATTGCAAAACCAGATGCTAAGTTAATAGACTATTAAAAAAAGAATTATTAAGATGTCAAACTCAAATTATGATAATGCTTCTGGAAAAGAAATTTACAGAAGTCGTAGTAACAATGATAGATCTGGAGGTCGCAGAGATGGAGGGGGATTTCGAATAAGATTAAGTGACAATGAAATGAAAGCCGTCAAATCAATCCAAGAAGCATTTCAACTTAGATCTACTGTTGCAGTGCTTGGATTCTCAGTTAGAACACTTAGTGAAATGATCAAAGACGAAAAATTAATAGAATCAATTACAACATATGCAAAAAACAATAAAAACTCTTCTCCAATCAGACACTCACAAAATAATGCAGAAAATAAAACAAAAACAACTCCTGACCCCTTTGCAAGGCCTGTGAAAAGTTCATCAAATGAAGAAATACAATCTAATGAAATAGAAGAGGATGACAACTAAGAAAAGGATTCTTTCAGGAGTTCAACCAACTGGAGATCTACATATAGGAAATTGGCTTGGAGCAATAAATAATTGGGTGACTCTTCAAGAACAATATGAAACATTTCTCTGTGTAGTTGATTTACATGCAATAACCGCCGCATATGATCCTAAAGAATTATCTAAAAACACTCTTTCTACTGCCGCTTTATATGTCGCTTGTGGGATAGACCCTAAAAAATGTTCTATTTTTATTCAAAGTCAGATTGCTGCTCATTCAGAACTTTGTTGGATATTAAATTGCATGACTCCAATAAATTGGATGGAAAGAATGATTCAATTCAAAGAAAAATCCATACAACAAGGACACAATGTATCTATCGGATTATTTGACTATCCAATCTTAATGGCTGCGGATATACTTCTTTACGACGCTGACTTCGTACCAGTAGGGGAGGATCAAAAACAACATCTTGAACTTGCAAGAGATATTGCACAACAAAGAATCAATGCCCAATTTAGTAAGGATAAAAATATTTTGAAAATCCCTCAGCCAATAATTATGAAGAATGGATCAAAAATAATGAGTTTAATTGATGGTTCAAAAAAGATGAGTAAAAGTGATCCTAATGAAGGCAGTCGTATTAACTTGTTAGATGCACCTGAAATAATCACGAAAAAAATAAAAAGAGCAAAAAGCGACAGTTACATTGGGATAGAATTTAATAACCCCGAAAGAGCAGAATCTAGAAATCTTCTGATGATTTATTCAATATTATCTGGGAAAGAAATTTCACAATGTCAGAATGAATTCTCCGAGACTGGATGGGGGACATTTAAAAAATTAATTACGGAACAACTTATAGAATCACTTGAGCCTATACAAGAAAAATATAAAGTATTAATCAATGATCCATATCAATTAAATAATATTCTTAAAGAAGGGATAGAAAAGGCTGAAGATTTAGCAAATAAAACTCTAAAAAGAGTTAAATCAAACTTAGGCTTCTTTGAAATGGGGAAATAAATTATGCCAATAATTACATTGCCTGATGGTTCAAAAAAGGTTTTCGAAAAATCTGTAACTATTCTAGAAATTGCAAATAGTATAGGCGCTGGATTAGCTAAAGCAACAATTGCTGGGAAAGTAAATGATGTTCTTCTTGATGCAACTCTTCCTATAAAGAAAGACTCCAAAGTTGTAATCATTACATCTAAAGATAAAGAAGGAATAGAAATAATTAGACATTCCTTTGCGCATCTCATTGGTCATGCAGTGAAACAAATTTACCCAAATATTAAAATGGCAATTGGGCCTGTAATTGAAGATGGTTTTTATTACGATATTTTTTCAGAATACAGATTTACGCCTGAAGATCTAATTAAAATTGAAAACCGAATAAACATATTAATTAAAACAAATTATGATATCGAAATTTTACAAGTTTCAAAAGAAGAAGCAATTAAAACTTTTAAAGAAAGAGATGAGACTTTTAAATTACGAATAATTGAAGAAATTCCTGAAGAAGGCCTCATCAATTTGTACAAGCACGAAGAATATATTGACATGTGTAGAGGACCTCACGTTCCTAACACAAGACATTTGAGGCACTTTAAGTTACTTAAATTATCAGGTTCATACTGGAGAGGCAATAGTGAAAATGAATCATTACAGAGAATATATGGCACTGCATGGGCTAAAGAAAAAGAACTCAATGAATACTTAACAAGAATTGAAGAGGCGGAAAAAAGGGATCATAGAAAACTTGGAAAAAAACATTCACTCTTTCACATACAAGAAGAATCTCCAGGTATGATTTTTTGGCATCCAAATGGATGGACAATCTACCAAGTACTGGAAAAATACATAAGAGAAATACTTAAAAAAAATGATTATCTAGAAATTAAAACCCCACAAGCTGTTGATAAATCTCTTTGGGAAAAATCCGGTCATTGGGAAAAATTTAGAGACGATATGTTCACTACCGCATCAGAAAATAGAACTTATGCAATTAAACCAATGAATTGCCCATGCCATATTCAAGTATTTAATCAAGGTTTAAAAAGTTATAAGGATTTACCTATTCGTCTGGCTGAATTTGGTTCCTGCCACAGAAATGAGCCCTCTGGTGCTTTACACGGCTTAATGAGAGTAAGAAACTTTACTCAAGATGATGCACACATCTTCTGCACAGAAGATCAAATGCAAGAAGAAGTATCTACTTTTATCGATCTCGTTTTCGAGGTTTACAAAACTTTTGGTTTTGATGAAATCATTATCAAATTATCAACCCGTCCTGAAAAAAGGGTAGGTAGTGAAGAAATTTGGGATAAATCAGAGGAGTCTCTTAGCAAAGCTCTTGACAATAAGAATCTCAAATGGGAACTACAACCTGGGGAAGGTGCTTTTTATGGTCCAAAAATAGAATTCTCGTTAAAAGATTGTCTTAATAGAGTCTGGCAGTGCGGAACTATTCAGGTTGATTTTTCAATGCCTATTAGATTGGATGCAACTTATGTAGATATTGATAATGAGAAAAGAAATCCAGTTATGCTTCACAGAGCAATTCTAGGATCCTTTGAAAGATTTATTGGAATCTTAATTGAACAATATGAGGCTAAATTCCCAATTTGGCTTGCTCCTTATCAAATAATTTTATTAAGCATTACCGATAGAAATATTGAAAAATGTTTAAAGTTTAATGAATTAATAAATAATAATGGATACCGATCAAAAGTTGATATTAGAAATGAAAAAATAGGATATAAAATCAGGGAAGCTACAATAGGAAGAATTCCATTAATTGCAGTTATTGGAGATAAAGAAGAGGAAATTGATTCAGTCGCCTTAAGAGCTTTAGATGGAACAAATTTAGGCATTTTCAACCTACCTAATCTATACCAATTAATGGATGAATTAATAGCAAAAAAAGGAAGAACAGAATAATTTCAGAATAGATGAATTTTCTTGCTTGCGATCTTGGGGGTACAAAGGTTCTATTAGGAATTTTCCAAGAGAATGCTAATACTGATTATCCAAATTTAATATTTAAAAAAAAATATATCTCTTCCGAATGGGATTCCATTCAAATGATTCTAGAAGATTTCCTCAAAAATGAATGCAAAAATATTACGCATCCTTTGTCTGCTTGTTTCGCTGTCGCAGGTCCCATATCTAACAACAATGCAAAAATAATTAATTTGTCATGGAATATTTCTGGCGATAAATTAAAAAACAAATTTAAATTCAAAAGTTGCGAGCTAATAAATGATTTTGCAGTTCAAATTTATGGAATACCTTTTTTAAAAAAAAGTCAATATTCTACAATTCAAAACGGGAATCATTCTTTAGGAACTAACAAAAATTTGCATGCGATAGTTGGAGCTGGAACTGGTCTAGGTATTGCAAGGGGACTGATTAAAGGTAATAATATACAAGTTTTAGCTAGCGAAGGTGGGCATATAGAATACTCGCCAAAGTCAAAATTAGAATGGGATTTAAAGAATTGGCTCAAAAATTCTCTGAAAGTTAATAGGATTTCTTGTGAGAGAATTATAAGTGGAGCTGGTTTATCGAGGATAGCTGAATGGAGACTAAGTAAACCCGATGCGAAGGATCACCCAGTTCAGAAGTATATAAAGGAATTAAAATTTGCTAATGATTTAGAAAAGATCTTACCCGAACAAATTTGTAAGCTTTCAGATGAAGGAGATATTCTAATGAAGGAGATAGAAAATATATGGTTAGGAGCTTATGGTTCTTTACTTGGGGATGTTGCCTTAAATGAATTATGCTTAGGGGGTTTATGGATTTCTGGAGGAACAGCGCCAAAACATTTCAAAAATTTTAAATCAGATTTATTTCT
This sequence comes from Prochlorococcus sp. AG-402-K10, assembly GCA_003216835.1. Taxonomy (GTDB): domain Bacteria; phylum Cyanobacteriota; class Cyanobacteriia; order PCC-6307; family Cyanobiaceae; genus Prochlorococcus_A. The sequence continues at coordinate 215,722 of QCIF01000001.1, forward strand.
GAAACAATTTTCAGATAAAGGCAGATTAAAAGATATGGTTAAATCTATACCTGTAAAAGTAATCTTAGATGAAGATTTTGGTTTGTATAGCGCAGCTTGCAGAGCAAAAATGCTTTTACAGAGAGCCTAGTTTTTAAATGTCTTCCCCAGCAATAGGTAAAAAAATAATCGTAACAGTTCCCTCAACAACTGCCAATTTAGGTCCAGGGTTTGACTGCCTTGGGGTTGCATTAGATTTATACAATGAATTTGTTTTCACAAGAATAGAAGGGGGTGGAGATAGATTTGATTTAATAATGGAGAGTACAGATGGTAATCACTTAAGAGGAGGTCCTGAAAACTTAGTGTTTCGAGCTGCTCAAAAGGTATGGGAGAGTGCTAATATTTCTCCTTTTGCACTTGAAGCAAGAGTGAAACTAGCTGTACCGCCAGCTAGAGGTCTAGGAAGTAGTGCTACCGCAATAGTCGCAGGCTTAATAGGAGCAAATGCAATAATGAACTCCCCCCTACCCAAAGAAAAACTGTTAGAACTCGCAATTGATATAGAAGGGCATCCTGATAACGTTGTCCCATCTCTTTTGGGAGGTCTTTGTTTAACAGCAAAATCTGCTTCTCAAAGATGGAGAATTATAAGATGTGATTGGCATGATTCAATTAAAGCTGTAGTAGCAATTCCTGCTATTCGCTTAAGTACAAGTGAAGCAAGAAGAGTAATGCCTAAAAATGTCCCAATATCTGACGCGGTAATAAATATGGGGGCACTTACTTTATTACTTAACGGCCTAAAAACAGGAAATGCTGAATTAATAAAAGAGGGAATGTTTGATAAGTTGCATGAACCATATAGATGGAAACTTATTCAAGGTGGATTAGAAGTTAAAGATGCGGCTTTAGAAGCGGGTGCATTAGGATGCGCAATTAGTGGGGCAGGGCCGAGCATATTAGCTTTATGTAAGAAAGACAATGGCAAAGCTGTAAGTCAAGCAATGGTTAAAGCATGGGAAAAGTCAGGGGTAGCGAGTAGAGCTCCATATTTAAATGTACAAACAACAGGTAGTCTATTCAGAGCTGTTCCTGGTAAGTAGTTTTACTTAGACATTTTTAATGATATAGTCCCAAGCTAGAACATCTTCAACTACAATAAAAAAACTATTCATTACATAAATGAATTTAGAAACTTTTCCTTGGTTATCATCTATTGTTTTATTACCTTTAATTGGGGCACTAATAATGCCTTTCTTAAGTTCAAAGGAAGGAGAAGATAATACGCTACCAAGAAATATCTCGTTAAGTTTTTTATTTATAGATTTTTTACTAATTATTGGAGTACTTTTTCAAAAATTTGACACGTCAAATAGTTCTATACAACTTGTCGAAAGAATTACTTGGCTACCTCAAATAGGTTTAGAATGGTCTCTTGGGGTAGATGGATTATCAGCCCCTTTAGTAGCTTTAAGTGGATTAATTACATTTCTATCTGCTTTCGCGAGTTGGAAAATAAAGAAAAAATCTAATTTATATTTTGCTCTATTATTAGTTCAGGCATCAGCTCAGGCTTTAGTTTTTCTTTCACAAGATTTCTTATTATTTTTCTTAGCTTGGGAGTTAGAACTAGTTCCAGTTTATCTTCTTATAGCGATATGGGGAGGGAAGAAAAAATTATATGCAGCTACAAAATTCATTTTATATACCGCTTTAGCTTCTTTACTTATACTTATAAGCGGGCTTGCACTTGCATTGAGTGGTGATACCTTTACTTTAAATCTAAGCGAAATAACACAAAAACATGTCACAGGTAGTCTGGCATTATTATCTTATTTAGGTTTTCTAATAGGTTTTGGGGTTAAGCTCCCAATCTTCCCCTTACATACATGGTTACCAGATGCTCATGGAGAGGCTAATGCACCTGTTTCCATGTTATTGGCTGGAATACTATTAAAAATGGGAGGTTATGCTCTTCTAAGATTCAACGTTCAAATATTACCTGAAGTACATTTAAAAATTGCGCCTGCTTTAATAATTCTTGGAATCATAAATATAATTTACGGAGCATTAAACGCATTCGCACAAGATAACGTTAAAAGAAGAATTGCATGCAGTTCAGTTAGTCATATGGGATTCGTACTTTTGGGTATAGGAGCAGTTGATGCTTTAGGTATTAGCGGTGCAATGCTACAAATGATTAGTCATGGACTCATTGCTGCAGCAATGTTCTTCGTAACTGGCTCTTTCTATGAGAGAACGAATACGCTATCAATTCCTAATATGGGTGGTTTAGCAAAAGTCTTACCAATAACATTTGCTTTTTTCCTCGCAAGTTCATTAGCTTCTCTAGCATTACCTGGTATGAGTGGTTTTATAAGTGAAATTACTATTTTTTTAGGCATCACAAGTCAAGACGGCTTTAGCTCACTCTTTAGATCTATAACGATTCTAATTGCTGCTATAGGTCTTGTATTAACCCCTATTTACCTATTATCAATGTGTAGAAGAGTATTTTTTGGGCCTAGAATACCAGCTCTGGCTACTGTAAAAGAAATGAATAGTAGAGAATTGACAATAGGATTGAGTTTGTTATTGCCTACTTTAATAATAGGTTTTTGGCCAAAGGTTGCAATAAATCTCTATGAATCTTCAACAAATGCTCTCAGTGATCAATTAACGTTAGTTAAATTAGTTGGTTTAATTTCTAACGTCAGTTAATTTTTATAGTAAAACAAATGGCAACCTCAATTTTTAAATTTGGAGAACTACCAAACTTTAAAAACTTTACCCCTGAGAATATCAATAAAGAATTTCCAAGTGTACTAGAGAAAATAAATTTAGATTTTAAAAATATAGAAACCTTTCTATCTAATTATGTAAACGAAAAACAATTAGACTGGGGAAAAGTAATAAATCCATTAAATGAAGTCAATGAAGTTCTTAGGTGGAGTTGGGGAGTTATAAGTCATCTAAATGCTGTAAATAATTCAGATAGTTTCAGAGAAATTTACTCTAAATTTTTACCAGAGGTTATTAGTTTAGGGAATAAGTTTGGACAGAGTAAAATTATTTATAATGCTTTGGTAAAGCTTAAAAAAACAAATAATTTTGATCGAATAAAAAATAGAATTTTAGATAAAGAAATTCTGGAAATGGATCATAGTGGAATTTCATTAGAAAAAAATATTCAAAATGAATTTAATATTATCTCTGAGAAGTTAGGCGAACTATCAACAAGTTTCAGCAATAATGTCCTTGATGCGACGAATTCATGGTATTTAATTTTAAATAATAAATCGCAAGTGGATGGTCTTCCAGAGAGAGTATTGGAATTAATGTCAATTTCTGCCAATAATCACTTAAAGAAAGAGGGAGATGCTGATTTAGAAAATGGTCCTTGGAAATTAAGTCTAGATATTCCAACTTATACGGCTTTTATGACATATGCCAAAGATCGTAGCCTTAGAGAAAAACTATATAAGTCTTTTGTGGGTAGAGCTTCTCAAGGAAAAGAAAATAACTCTCAAATAATTGAGGAGATCTTATCACTTAGAACTAAACAAGCACACCTTCTTGGTTATAAAAGTTGGGCAGACTTAAGTTTGTCAACAAAAATGGCTAAAGAAATTAAACAAGTTGAAAAGCTTTTAGAAGAATTACGAAAGCCTGCATTTAAAACGGCCACAAATGAATTGAAAATACTTGATAAGTTTTCGAAAGAAAATGGATTTCCAAAATCTGAGGAACTTAAACCTTGGGATATTAGTTATTATTCGGAGCTACTTAGGAAGGAAAAGCTTAATTTAGATCAGGAATCATTGAGACCATGGTTCCCACTTAATGATGTTTTAGAAGGTTTATTTAATCTAAGTGAAAAGCTATTTGAAATTAAAGTAGTTCAAGCAAATAATGAAGCACCTGTATGGAATGATGACGTTTTGTTCTTTAATATCCTTAATAAAGAAGATAAGAAAATAGCTTCATTTTACCTTGACCCATACTCACGCCCTGAGTCAAAGCGAGGAGGAGCATGGATGGATGAATGCCTGAATAAAAATACTTTTGGTCAAAATACATTACCCGTTGCTTATCTAATTTGTAATCAAACTCCACCATCCAAAGACAAACCAAGTTTGATGAGTTTTGACGAAGTTCAAACACTTTTCCATGAATTTGGACACGGTCTACAACATATGCTCACAACGATAAATCTTCCGCAAGCAGCAGGAATTAATAATGTTGAATGGGATGCAGTTGAACTTCCAAGTCAATTTATGGAAAACTGGTGTTTCCATAAAAATACACTATTAAATATTGCAAAGCATTATAAAACCAGAGAAAGATTATCTGATGAGAATTTTGAGAAACTTGTAAAGAATAGAACTTTTAATTCTGGGATAGCGACACTTAGACAATTACATTTTGCGATTACAGATCTAAGGCTACATAGCAATCTTGATAGTAACCAAGGTAAAACTTCAGATGAGATTAGGAGAGAAATTGCCAAACAAACTACAGTAATTTATCCTATCCAAGAAGATCAATTCCTCTGCTGTTTTAGTCATATTTTTGCAGGAGGTTATTCTGCAGGATATTACTCTTATAAATGGGCAGAAGTTCTAAGTGCTGATGCCTTTTCTATGTTTGAGGAGGCCAACCTAGAAAATAGTAACGACATTAAATTAATCGGGAAAAAATTTAAAGACACCATCCTTAGTCTTGGAGGAAGTTTATCTGCTTTAGAAATATTTAAATTGTTTCGAGGAAGAGAACCAAAAACTGAATCCTTAATAAGGCAACTAGGTCTATCTGACTCTAAATCATAAGTCTTTCAATTATTCTCTCAACTGCTGCTGGATTTTTCACTAAATTTCTATGTTTAAATATATTTAATGATATTTTTTCTCCTACATTCAAATTAGCACGCCAACCTGGGAAAACCATAAGATCCCAATAAGTAAAAAAACTAATGCAATCGATGTCATTAAGAAAATAATCGTAGTTAGCGAGATCTCTTAATAAAGAGCTATTTATTTTCATTTCAGATATTCCTTTAAAAGGATATTTAGGAACTAATTGAGATGTAAGTGTTCCATTGTGGGGTGAACCTATAGTAATAAATCTTTTAGTCCTTTTATAACCATTAAATTTATTAATCCAATACCTACCAATTATTCCCCCCATTGAGAATCCTAAAATATCAATTTCTTGTTCCAAACCATATTTCTCTACAATTAATTGATCCATTAAATTAGTTAATTCAACAATTGAAGTCATTCCAAAAGCATGATTAAGAGTTGGAGCAAAATATTCAACTTCTTTTTCATCAAGTTTTGAACTAATCAAAGAAAATATACTTGAGGTGTTCCAAAGACCATGAATAAGTATTATGGGATTTCTGTTTACCAAAGCTATTAATTTTTTGCAAAAACCCTTACTATTGAAACCTTCCCATCAAAACCAGTAATTGGAGGTGCACATTTTGTCAAAATAAGTTTGATTCGATTAATCTGAAATTTTTCATTAATAATTTGAACAATCTCATTTGAATATTTTTCAATTGTAAAACAAGATATTTTCTTTGCTTGATCTTTTAGAATTTCAACTAATTCTGAATAATTAACTGTTTTTTTAATATCATCATGTTCAGTACAAGCTTTAAAGTCAGTCCATAAAAACAAATCTAAACTAAAAAGTTGTCCTAATTCCCGTTCTCCCTCTAGCACACCTACTCTAGCCCAAAGTGTAATATTCTCAATTTTTAGAAATGTTTCCATCTTCTGAATTGTTAAAGATCTTTATGTGTAAAGACAGCTCTTCCAGAGGAAAAATCATCAACTATATTTCCTTGGCCTTTTAAGAAATATTTATAAGTAACCAACCCCTCTAATCCAACAGGTCCTCTTGGAGGAAGCATTTGAGTAGAAATTCCAACTTCAGCTCCAAATCCATATCTAAATCCATCAGCAAATCTTGTAGAACAATTATGAAAAACACCTGCACTATCAACCTCATTCATAAATCTATTAGCGGTACTTATATTCTCAGTAATTATTCCGTCTGTATGTTTTGAGCTGAATTTTTGAATGTGAGATATTGCTTCATCAAGATCCTCTACAATTTTTACAGATAAAACTAAATCTAGGTATTCAGTTTGCCAATCTTGAAAACTAGCCTCAAACTCTACACCTAATTCTACAGATTGCTTGTCACCAATTAATTTAACATCATTAGAATTAAACAAAGGTATAGCTCTTTTAAGGAAACCTGGTGCAATATCTTTGTGAATCAACAAAGTTTCAATTGCATTACAGGCAGCAGGATATTGAATCTTACTATCCAGAGCGACGGACAAAGCCATATCTATATTTACATCGTTATCTATGAATAAATGGCAAATCCCATCAGCATGTCCTAATACAGGAATTTTTGTATTCTCCTGAATAAATTGAACCAATTCATTACTTCCTCTCGGAATTATTAAATTAAGATATTCATTCAAATTCAACATCGCCATACTATCTTTTCTACTTGTAAGTAAGCAAATTACATTTTCATCAATACCTGATTTTTGTAAGCCCTCCTGCAAAGCTAAAACTATTGCAGTATTTGTGTAACTTGCTTCACTTCCCCCCTTTAGCATTACTCCATTCCCAGATCTTATTGCTAGAGAACTTATCTGCATAACAGCGTCAGGTCTAGATTCGAAAATAACTCCTAAAACTCCTATAGGTACTGTTTTTCTTTCTAGAATCAATCCGTTGGAAAGCTCTTTTTTGATTTGAATTTGATTTACAGGATCAGATAATTCTCCTACTTTTCTTACTCCCTCAATTGCAGCATTTAGTTTTTCTTTTGATAATTTTAATCTAGAAATCAAAGCCTTTGAGATGTTTTTTCTTTCTGCTCTTAAATAATCTTCATAATTAGCCTCTAATATTTTTTTAGAGTTTTTTTCTAAATAATCAGCCATCAAATTCAAAGCTTTAATTCTTATCTTATTTTCAGCCTGACTTATTATTTTTGAAGCAAAACGAATTCTATCGGCCTTTTCCAAAAGATCATTACTTGGTTGAGGTACTTCAAAAATATCAGCCATAATTTTTTTTATTTACTTGTATGATAAATCAAAATAATCATTCTTAACACTAATTTTTTGGGTAATCAATATCTAAAAAATAACTGCACTTCACTTTTCCAATCCCCATCAGAATCGAAAGAACCTAACAATTCCAAGTTTGGATTAGCTTGAAAAGTCAATATTCCTAATGGTGGCAGATCATCTCTACCAGGAATAGTTTGGACAGCAAAGTTTATCTTATCAGTAATATCAAGACCAACTTCTGCAACCCAAGCTTCAGAAGATAATCCTTCATTAGAATTTGTTTCTTCATCGTTTTCTATATCTAAATTGTCATTGGAAAAAACATTATTTAGAGAAACATTTTTTAGAGAATCGTTATTTTCTATCAAGGCCGGGTATAAGGACAATTGAAATCTTCCACTAAATGCATCAGATCTATTAATCTGAGAAATAAATGCTCGATTTATTAAGTTTGCTGAATTACCTCCAATTAAACCAATAATTTGTGATCTGTTATAGCTTGGAGTGCTCCTTAATTGGATTCTTTTATTCTCATCCTCAAAAGATAACTGATCTAAAAAGCCTTCATAAGATGCCTCAATTTTTATAAGTCTTGTATTACCAATTCCAAATGTACCAAAACCACTTGAAGTAGAATCTGCATTTAAATCACCTGAAATATTTGTATCCTGATTATTTTCCCTTATAGGTATTATTGAATCTGGAACTTTACTGACAAGAGAAAAATTAATAAATGGAACCACACCACTTCTTGATGCAAATAAAATATAATTATCTTTATTTTTATCTAATTTAAAAGGTGTTGTATATAAATTCGCTCTCCCCTTTTTCAAATAGATCAATCCTCTAGCATTTAAATCTTCACCTACCGCTCCATTGATATTTAAATCTAATTTCGTATCTAAATAAGCTTTAATTATGTCAGAGTATTGAAGTCTGAAATCTGGACCAAGTTTTAATTGAAGATTATTAAAGCTTAGACTTTCAAAAAAACTAGGCAAAGTTTCTCCTAAAAGGACTGAATTCAAAATTGTTTCGTTTGAGATTATTTCAATATTTTTATCATTTTCCCAATAGAGTTCTGGCCAATTTTTTTTATCTTTTTTATCTTTTTTATTATTATTTGTTTTATTAGTATTTGTACTATTAAAATTAATAAAACCATTATTAAGAGCCAAGTTACCCCCTAAAACAGGTTTTGCAAATGATCCAGTTATATCTATATTGGAATCTACTAAAGAATTTATATTATTAGTCTTTATATTAAATTTTTTTGCTATTAAACTAATATCATTTTTACTAGATTCACTTTTTTCATGAAAAGGTAAAGTCCCTTTTAAAAAAATATTGCCAGCATCTTCTCCTGATGCTCTAAGATGCTTAACTTCTACATAATCAAAGTCAAAAATTATTAAGCTATTAATATTTTTAAGTATATTATTATAAATATCAATTTCTGAATCCTTAATCACTATAAATCCATTTAATATAGGTTTATTTGTAGTCCCTTTCATTATCATTCTGAAATTAATATCTCCTTCTTTAAAAGTAAAATAATCATCAGACAAGATGTCAATTAGCTCAATAAATTTACTATTTCCAATTAATCGTAAATCTAAATCATCTTTTTTATTAAGAGGAATTGATCCTGCAATATTAATAGGTATTATTGATTCATTTAATAGCAGAGAAAAATCAATCTCAAAAATTGAATTATTATATTCAATTTTTCCTTTATCAAATAATATCTGATTATTTTTTATAGATGTATTATTAGAATATATATCACTCAAAAAAGATTTTGAATCTAAGTCATAAAATAAATTCATATCCAAATTACCTTGGAAATCTTTTGGATCATCTAAAAAAATATTTGCTACTTTTAGTGGTAATTTTTTAATTTCTAAATTCCCTTTACCTTTTAATATTCCACCTTCCAAGTAAACAGAAAATTCTTCTTTATTATTAAATTTGCTTGAATCATTAGATAAATCTAGATAACCATTTAATTTAGTTTTTAATTTGTAATTTGGTGGGCTATCACCTTCTACAGTTAATTCTGCATCATATCTACTAACAAATTTACTTAAATATTTTTTCAAGTTATATTTATCTTCCAAAACATTATTCTTATCAAGAAAATCATCAATGAATTTAATCTTTTCTTTAAATGTCATATCATTTTTACTTATTTCCAAATCTTTTAAAAAGTTAGATTTACTAATTGGTATAGTTTTCTTATTATCAAAATTAAAAATATCAAATGCTGTTAATATGGACCATTTGGTACTTATATTATTAAAATTCGCATCGAAAACCTTATTTTTATTAGGATTATATTCAACTTCAATCATTCCTCCATCAATAGGATATAAAGATGAGTTAACATAAAAAGACTTATCTTTAAAAGTAAAATCAAATAATGAATTAGCAAGCTTAATATTTCTATATTTGCCTAAACTCCATGCTAATCTACCATCCAAATAAGATTGCTTATCAGCAATGAATCCTGAACCATTTATAATTCCACTAATTCTATCGAATTGATTATTACTAAAAGAAACCTCAAGTTCATCAAGAGGAAAATTATTAGCATTCCAAGCATATCTATTATCAACTTTAGATATTTTTAAGCTTCCTTTATTAGAATTAAAAACTCTACTAAAAATTAGATTTTCTAATCTAATTTTAGAATCAAATTTAATTGAGAGGAATGAAGGTATTGGAGAATATCTGTTCTTCATATTTAATAAATAATTATTTTTTTGATTTTTAATCTCACCTTCCCATGATTCTCTTATTCTTATCCCTTTATAATGAGGATAATCAAGATTAAAATTTATCAAAATATCAGGATTATTTATTTTTCCTTTTAATTCTCCTTTCGCTGTAACAAAGCCTCTTATTTTTTCTCTACGAAAAATATTTAAATTAGATAATTGAGTTCTATTTAAAACAAAGCTGGAATTAATATCTCCAAAATTTAAACCTTTTTTATCAAACCAATAGGGGATATTTCCTGATAATAGAATGTCTGGATTTAAACTATTTAAATATCCAATACTTCCTTTTATTTCTATATTATTTATATTTTTATTTAATGGGATTTTGAGATTAAGATCTGAGTTTAAAGTTCCATAGTTAAGATTTTCAGTATTAGCTTTTAAATGATTTTCTTTACAGATAAACTTTAGAGAATCTGAATTTATATTCTCTGCAAAATCAGAGGGTTTTACAATTAATCTATTTAAAGAAAATTTTCCTTTACAAAATGTTTTAGATTGTGATTTTAAAAATCTGAAATTAGATTTAAATTTACCTTTGTTTACTAAAAATTTTCTCGTTCCAATATTATATTCTGAGCTATCTAGATTAACCCCTTTAGAAAATACCTTAAACCTTAAAAAGTCTTGATTTAAATTTGTATTTAATTTTAATTTTAATTTCCCTTTCCCTTTCCCTTCAAAGCTTGATATGAGGTTTCCAATAATTTGGCTTTTATAAGACTTGAAGATAATATCACCCTTTACTTTAGTTTCTACCCCTACATCTTTTAATTTCAAACTAACATATTGAGGTAAGTTAAAATTTAAGTCATAATTTGTCTTTGAGTTATTATTATTTTGTTTATTTGTATAAGATTTGCCCTTTTTAAAGAAATCTTTATGAACATTAATTTCAGTATTTTCAGGTTTTATTTTTATAATCCATTTTTGACTTAAAAATGATTTTAAAGGCATAATACCTACATAAACATTTCTCGCTTTAATTTCAGAATCTATAATTTTCTTATCAATTATTTTCGTATTAGCCAAAGAAATACCTAGCCACCTAATGCCGGAATAATTACCTAAATCAACTTTTTTATTTACAAATTTTTCTATCCTCTCTTCTAATTTTAATTTCTTAGAATTATAAGTTTGTTTTAACAACTTATTTAATAAAACAGTGCCTACAAATCCTAGGGACAAAATAGACCCTAGTAAAAGAAGTTTTGTATATAAATTAAATGATCTATTTTTTTTCAAGTTAGAACCAAAATAGAGTAGGCTTACAAAATATAAGAAATTAATTAGGACAAAGCCAGTAAAATGTCTTTTTTTGAACTATTAGAAAATACTCCAAAAATTTTTGGGTTTTTAGGAATATTTCTCTTGCTTGTCACTATAGTTGCTTTTATTTTTAATTTTAGTTTTAAATTTAGGATAATAGGAGCAACTATATTCTCATTGTTACTTTCTTTAAGTAGCTGGGCATTTATTCAAAGTTACAGCGAAAAAGTAGTAGTAGAGGGGGCGAGATATGTTCCAATTGTTTATGATAATGGCTTTGATCTAGTTATTGCAAAAGCTGAAGATGAATTCCCAGAAGAAGCCATCAAACCAACTTTACAGCAATTATCAGATAATCTGAGGAAAGGAAGTAGGTCAGGTGCAAATGTAAAAATAAAACTAAGAAAACTTGAGAAAATTTCAGATGAGATAAGTAAACCCGTAGTAATTGGAGAAACCCAGAAAATTATAAGTATGAATTGATTTTAATAAATGGAAATTAAAACCTTTTTAGATTCTTTACCTCTAAATTTCAGACATGAGAAAACTTTCTTAATTCAATACAAGTCAATAGATTTTGAGAAATTAACTACTCTCACAGATTTGGAAATAAACAAAATTCAGATCATATCTCCACTATGTACATTAAATAATTTAAAAAAAATAAGAGCTATTGCTATTTTTAAAAAAGAAATTGAAATCCCACCTCCAGCGGCATATTTACTTTTACATTGCGGAGTAGGTTCAGTAAAAGCATTATCAAGATTAAAACCTTATGAGCTGGAACAGAAAATTAGAAGATTAGAAAGAAGTCTTAGAATTAAAACCGAGACAAATATAAACTTATCTATTTTAAAAAATTGGATTAAAAGATCTCACCAAAGCTATAATTCTATTTAAAACCTTTTTTTAGAAAAGTTTTTAATGTAGAATTAAAAAAATGTTAATTATATAATGAAACTTTTTCTGTTTTTTATATTTTTGCTGGTATCTCCCTTACATCCTGTTTTAGGTCAATCCAATTTATTAAAAAGCGTCAAAAAGAATCCAAGTGAAGCAATTAAAATATGTAATAAGTTTAAAGAATTCAATGAAAAGGGTATTTCTGCAAATTCAGATAAAGCTATAGAATTTGTTTCGAAAAGAAATAAGCTCACTCCTGTTAATGCTGAAATCTTCTCCATTTATGTAATTGGCCTGCATTGTCCTGAGATAATCTAAAAACTTAGATGTTTGAAATAAGATGTTTTGACAAGTCCCTAACACTTAAAGACGGCGTAGAACTTGTATCAAGAATTTGGTTACCTGAAGGCAAAGGGCCATGGCCTGCTTTATTGATGAGGCAACCTTATGGTAGAAAGATTGCTTCAACAATTACCTATTCACATCCTTCATGGTGGGCTTCGAAAGGTTATATGGTAATAATTCAAGATGTTAGAGGGATGGGTTCTTCAGGGGGTATTTTCACTGGCTTCTCCCAAGAAGCCAGTGACACTTCGGAAACGCATGAATGGGTTAGATCACTAAAAGAATGTAATGGGAAACTTGGGCTTTATGGCTTTTCTTACCATGGATTAACGCAACTAACTGGAGAATCTTATTCAGAACCCCCTGATTGTCTATCTCCAGCTATGACAGGGCTAAATATAAAAGATCATTGGTGTTCAGACGGAGGGGCATTTTGGTTGCATAACAATATTGCATGGGGGCTACAAATCGCTGCGCTAAAAATGAGGAGGAAAAATAATTTTCTTGAATGGGAGGAGATAAGATTAGCTTTAGAAAATAAAAGTTATTTAAGAAATGGGTTAGAACTTTTAAAAAAATATGATCCTAATAGCTTTATAATTGAATGGCTTAATAATTTAAAGGATGATAAACCTTTTTTAGAAATAACCCCAATCTCAACATGGATTAACAAACCGATGTTAATTATTGGAGGATTTTGGGACCCTCATTTAAAAGGTGCATTAGATCTTTATAAAAAAGCTCGAGAAGCAGGAGGGAATCCAGAAATTATTATTGCTAATGCTACACATCTAAATTGGTGGGAAGGGTCACAAAAATCATTATTAAAATTTTTTGATAAAAATTTAAAAATTAACCAAGATTTTAATTATAAAGAATCTATTTTGCAAAGAAAAATATGGAATATTTCATTAAATAAATGGGATGAAATAGATGATAATAATTATTCAAAATATATTTTGGGACTTAAAAGTAATGGCAATGCAAATGTAGATATTAATGATGGCAGTCTTACCATAAATTCAAAAGGATCAGGTTGGTTCACAATCGTTCATGACCCATGGAGGCCAGTACCCGCTGATGGAGGGCATTTGGGTCCAAATCCAGGAAAGTTTAATAGATATATTATAGATAAAAGATTGGATGTTGGAGTTTTTCAAACCAATTTTCTCGAAGAACATCAAAACTTTAGAGGTATTCCAATATTAGAAACTTCCGTAAAAAGTGATCAAACAAACTTTGATATATGCCTTGCTTTGTCTCTGGTTGATGAAGATGATAAAAAAGTTAATCAATTCTCAACTGGGTTTTTAAGAGTTAAAAACTCAAAAAAAAATGTAAAATGTAATTATCAAATAACTATGCAACCCACAAACATTTGTTTACTTAAAAGAAGTAGACTTAGATTATCTATATCTGCCGCAGCTTATCCCTCTATTGGAGTTAATCCTGGAATTGGAGACGAAATAATTGGAGCCACTTCAATTAATCACAGAATTACTACTCTAAGTTTTGTACTAAGCAAAACATTTTTGAAAATGACACCTTTTTTTAAGTAAAAGATATTTTTTTGGGCTAATCATTTGATATCATTAATCCTTAATATCTACCAGTCATGAGAGAAACAATTAAGGCAGACTGGATTAAATCAGAAGCTATCAACCTAGAAAATTGTTGCAATGATAATCCATTAAAAATTTTAGGACCTCATTTTTTTGAAGGACAATGGCTAACTAGAGTTTGGATGCCTGAAGCAGATGAAGTTACTATAAACTTTAAAAATAAAACCTATAACTTAGAAACTCCAAATCACAAGTGGCTTTTTGAGGGCATCCTGCCTGAAGACCCACAATCTAATTATGAACTAAATATTTCACGAGGAGGAATAGCACATTCACAACATGATCCTTGGTCTTTTAGAGAAGAGTGGATGGGAGAAGTAGATAGACATCTTTTTGCAGAGGGTAATCACCATCATATATGGAAAAAAATGGGAGCTCATCTCATTGAAGATAAATATAAAAATGGAGTTATGTTTTGTCTGTGGGCACCAAATGCAAAATCAATATCAATAATTGGAGATATAAATTCTTGGGATGGCCGTCATCATCCAATGCAAAAAAGGCTAGGTGGAATTTGGGAACTATTTATACCACATATGAAAGAAGGAGATAAATATAAATATGAGATAAGAACGCAACAAGGTCATATTTATGAGAAAGCTGATCCCTATGGATTCCTTCATGAAATTAGGCCCCAAAATGGTTCAATAATTTCAAAATTAAATAATTTTGAGTGGGAAGATAGTTCCTGGATTTCAAATAGAGATTCTTCAAGTCAAATTAATAAACCAATCTCTGTTTATGAGATGCATTTAGGAAGTTGGCTTCACGAATCAACTGAAAATAAATACTTAGAAAAAGATGGAAAGCCAAGAGATCCAGTCCCAGCAGCAGATTTAAAACCTGGCACAAGGTTATTAACTTATCCAGAGTTAACTAAAAAGCTCATTCCATATGTAAAAGAACGAGGATTTACTCATATTGAGCTAATGCCAATCTCGGAGCATCCTTTCGATGGTTCATGGGGATACCAGGTCACCGGCTGGTATGCTCCAACTAGTAGATTTGGGACTCCAAATGAATTTAGAGAGTTTGTAAATAGATGCCATGCAGAAGGTATCGGCGTAATTCTTGATTGGGTACCTGGTCATTTCCCAAAAGATAAACATGGACTAGCGTTCTTTGATGGTTGTCATCTTTATGAACATGGCGATCCACGCATAGGAGAGCATAAAGAATGGGGTACCTTGATCTTTAATTACAGCAGAAATGAAGTAAGAAATTTTCTCGTAGCAAATCTTGTGTATTGGTTCGAAGAATTTCATATAGATGGAATAAGAGTTGATGCTGTAGCTTCAATGTTGTATAGAGACTACTTACGTCCAGATGGAGAATGGATACCTAATGAAAATGGTGGGAATGAAAACTTAGAAGCCGTTAAATTTCTTCAACAAGCAAATCATGTACTCTTTCAACATTTCCCTGGTGCACTTTCTATTGCTGAAGAATCAACAACTTGGCCAATGGTTACTAAACCAACTGATATAGGAGGACTTGGCTTCAATTTAAAATGGAATATGGGCTGGATGCATGATATGCTCGATTACTTTGAAATAGATCCTTGGTTTAGACAATTTCATCAAAATAGTGTGACCTTTTCAATAACTTATAATTACACAGAAAACTTTATGCTTGCCCTTAGTCATGACGAAGTTGTTCATGGGAAAAGTCATCTTTTACATAAAATGCCAGGTGATGACTGGAAAAAATATGCAAATACTAGAGCATTACTAACTTATATGTGGACTCATCCTGGTAAAAAAACGATTTTCATGGGGATGGAATTTGGTCAAAGGCAAGAATGGAATGTTTGGGATGATCTTCAATGGGACTTATTAGAATTTGAACCTCACAAAGGTATTAGAAACTTAGTAGATGACTTAAATAAACTTTATAAAAATGAACCTGCTCTATGGAAAAATGACTTTGATCCTTATGGATTCCAATGGATTGATTGTAATGACAAATCTAATTCTGTAATAAGTTTTATGAGAAGGGAAAATGACAGCAATGAATGGCTCGTTATTGTCGCAAACTTCACACCCAATACTCATGGCTCATATAAAGTAGGAGTTCCTTTAGAAGGATTCTATAAAGAAATATTTAATTCAGATGGTTCTAGATACGGAGGAAGTAATAAAGGCAATATGGGCGGGAAAGAAACTTTAAAGTTTAATATTCATAATTATGAAAATGCTCTTGAACTGGCTTTACCCCCATTAAGTGTAAGTATCTTCAAACATCAGTCAAAAAAATAAAAAAGTTTAATTAACTCATTGCTTCATATAAATGTTCACATAACGATTTTGCTCAGCATTGCGTTGTAAGATTTTTAAGTTGGAATTTTAAATTTATTAAAAACATATTGAATTGAAAAATGGGTGACAATTTACCACTACTACTTTCTGCCGCATTAGGCAATAAAGTAAATAGGCCTCCAGTCTGGATGATGAGACAAGCAGGGAGATATATGAAGATTTATAGAGATCTAAGAGAGCGTTATCCAAGTTTCAGAGAAAGGTCTGAAAATCCAGAACTATCTTACGAGATTTCAATGCAACCTTTTCATGCTTTCAAACCAGATGGCGTGATTCTTTTTTCAGATATTCTTACACCTCTTCCAGGGATGGGTATAAATTTTGAAATTATAGAAAGTAAAGGCCCAATCATAGAAGAACCAATAAGAACTCTTAGTCAAATAGAAAATTTAAAAGAATTAAATCCAAGTGATAGTTTAAGCTTTGTTGGCCAAGTGCTTTCATCTTTAAAAAAAGATGTAAATAATGAAGCGACAGTTCTAGGTTTTGTTGGTGCTCCCTGGACTCTTGCGGCATATGTAGTTGAAGGGAAAAGCAGCAAAAATTATTCTTTAATAAAATCAATGGCTTTTAAAGAGCCTGATTTACTTCACAAACTTCTTGATCACTTTGCAAAATCAATAGGTGAATATCTAAAATATCAAATAAAGTCCGGCGCTCAAGTTGTACAAATTTTTGACTCATGGGCAGGCCAATTAAGTCCACAAGATTATGATATCTTTGCTGGACCTTATCAAAAAAAAGTTGTAGACATCGTAAAAGAGGAATACCCCGAAACCCCTATTATCCTATATATTTCAGGAAGTGCTGGAGTAATAGAAAGGATGGCTAAAACTGGAGTAGATATAATCTCATTAGACTGGACAGTAGATATTGAAGAGGCTTGCAAAAGAATCCCTAATGGCATTGGTATTCAAGGTAATGTTGATCCTGGAATATTATTTGGCAATCAGGAATCAATAAAAGAAAGGATAGATAATACGTTCAATAAAGTAGGAGATAGAAAATATATTCTTAATTTAGGTCATGGAATTTTACCTGGAACTCCAGAAGAAAATGCTCAGACATTTTTTGAACACGGTAAAAAACTAACTTATTAGTAATATCTTGGCATATAAAAACTTATTAATAACAGGTTCCAATGGGTGTGTTGGCCAATATTTAATTGATTGGTTTTTAAAAAACACGCAATTCAGACTTTATCTTATGGTAAGAGATAGAAGTAAGTTGCCACTTTCTGTTCAAAAAGATAAAAGGGTTAAGTTAATCATATGTGACATAAGAGAATCAAATAAATATAAAAAGGAAATTAGTCAAGTTAATTATTTAATACACACTGCTACCGCTTGGGGAGATCCACAAAGAGCATATGAAGTAAATATAAAAGCTTTTGAGGAATTACTGGAAATGCTTGATATTAAAAAATTAGAAAAAATAATTTACTTTTCAACAGCAAGCATTCTTAATACAAATACAAAATTAATGAGAGAATCGTTAATTTATGGAACAGAATATATCAAAACAAAATATAAATGTTTCGAGAGACTTAGAGAAAGCTCATTTGCAGACAAAACATTTGCAGTCTTCCCTACATTGGTTTTTGGGGGGACACTTGGTAAATATAGTAAATATCCAGTGAGTTATTTAACAAGTGGATTGAAAGAAATTGGGAAATGGCTTTGGTTAGCAAGATTTCTAAAACTGGACTCGAAATTCCACTTTATACATGCAAAAGATATTGCTCAAATTTGTGGCTTTCTAATTAAAAATCATAAAGAAGCAAAATATAAAGGCTTCAAAAAATTTGTATTGGGTCAGAAATTCATTTCAATTGATGATGCAATCAATATACTTTTAAAGAGAAATAAGATGAAAAGATATTTTGCGATACCTCTTACTAGAAAAATCCTAAAATTATTATTAAGAATCCTCCCCATAGAAACCACGCCCTGGGATAGCTTCAGCATAAAAAAATATGATTTTAATCATGTCCCCATTACTAATCCAGAGACTTTTACGCTAAAAAGTTATGCCAAATCATTAAATGATATTTTAAGATTATCAAAGTTACCAAGAATTAATATCAATTAAAGTTATTGCTCTATGGGGACCAAAACCTTGTAATATATATAAATAAAGTAAATTTAAATTATGTTACGTTCAATCCTTACAGGCTTTTTCGCAATAGTTTTAACTTTAGGCCTTGGCATATCATCTGTTTCAGCTAAAACTGTTGAGGTTAAACTTGGAACTGATGCAGGGATGCTTGCATTCGAACCAAGCACTGTGACCATTAGTGCTGGTGATTCTGTTAAATTCGTAAATAATAAACTAGCTCCTCATAATGCTGTTTTCGATGGTCATGAAGAATTAAGTCATGCTGATCTAGCTTTCTCTCCTGGAGAATCTTGGACAGAGACATTTGATTCTGCTGGAACTTATGACTACTATTGTGAACCTCATAGAGGTGCTGGAATGGTAGGTAAAGTAATCGTTCAATAAATGTATTCTTAAATAAAAAAAAGTATTCTTAAATTAATGAATACTTTTTTTATTAATTAAATTTTTCTTGATTAAAATAATCCCAAGTGAATTTTCAAGTTCCGCTTGGGATTATTTTCTTTTTGCTAAAGAAATCGCTTATGAAAATTACCAACAAAATGTAGATTCTGATGATTTACTACTTTCTCTTTTAAAACAAGACAACCTTACTGAAGCTATATTAAGAAAAAATAATGTAAATATAAAAGAGATCGAGAAAAAAATAACTGATTCATTAAATTCGAAGGCAAAAATGAAAAATAAGCAAGCTAATTTATATATTGGCGATACCCTTCATAAGATCTTTGTAAAAGCAAATGAAGTTAAACTAATTTTAGATGATGTAGTGATATCAACTGAACATTTAATTTACGGTTTCACTTATGATGATTCATATGGTTCTTTAATTTTAAATCAAAAAAGTGGACCAGAATTTTTAGAGACTATAAAAGAAATGAAATTAGATCCAGAAAATAAAAATGATTTTGATAGTTCTAATGAATCTTTAGATAAATTTGGCATTGATTTAACCCAATCAGCGAGTGATGGAATTTTAGACCCCGTTATTGGAAGAGATGAAGAGATTAGAAGAACAATACAAATACTAAGCAGAAGAACAAAAAACAATCCCGTTCTTATTGGAGAACCTGGCGTTGGTAAAACAGCGATAGTTGAAGGATTAGCTCAAAGGATTGTTAATGGTGATGTACCTACTTCATTACAAAAAAGGCAATTAATCTCATTAGACATGGGTTCATTAGTTGCTGGGGCAAAGTATAGGGGCGAGTTTGAAGAGAGAATAAAAAATGTTTTAAAAAAAGTTAAAGAATCTGAAGGTAAGATTATTCTTTTTATTGATGAAATTCATACAGTAGTTGGAGCAGGTGCTAGTGGAGGTTCTTTGGATGCCAGCAACCTTTTAAAACCGATGCTCGCAAGAGGAGAGCTAAGATGTATTGGTGCTACTACGATTAATGAACATAAACAAAATATAGAAAAGGATCCCGCTCTAGAAAGAAGATTCCAAAAAATACAAATTGATGCTCCTTCAGTAGAAGATACTGTCTCAATACTAAGAGGCTTGAGAGAAAGATATGAAGTACATCATGGTGTCAGAATTTCTGATAACGCTTTGGTTGCAGCTGCAAGCCTAAGCGATAGATATATCAATGATAGATTTCTTCCTGACAAAGCCATAGATTTAGTCGACGAAGCTGCCTCAAGATTGAATATGGTCATAACTTCCAAACCTGAAGAGATTGATGAAATTGATAGAAAAGTTCTTCAATTAGAAATGGAAAAATTATCCCTAAACAGGGAAACAGATAACTTCTCTCATGAGAGATTAAAAATCATTAATAATGAACTTACAGACCTCAAGAATAAACAAGCAGGATTAAATGCTCAATGGGAAAAAGAAAAACATGAAATTGATGAGATTACTAATTTAAAAGAGGAAATTGAATCTATACAATTACAAGTAGATCAAGCAAAAAGAAGCTTTGATCTAAACAAAGCTGCAGAATTAGAGTTTGGTACTTTAAATTCCTTACAAAAAGAATTAGCTAACAAAAGTGAATGTCTAGTCAACTCCTATAAGAACGGAGAGAAAAACCTCTTAAGACAAGAGGTGACCTCTGATGATATTGCCGAAGTTGTATCGAAATGGACTTCTATTCCAGTAAATAATCTCAAACAATCTGAAAAAGATAAGCTTCTAAAACTCGAATTAATTCTTAAAGAAAAAATTATTGGTCAGGATAGGGCTATTTCTGCAGTGGCAGAAGCTATTCAGAGATCTAGAACAGGATTAAACGACCCAAATAGGCCATTGGCTAGTTTCTTGTTTTTAGGACCAACAGGTGTTGGCAAAACAGAACTAAGTAAGGTTACTGCAAAAACAATATTTGATTCGAATTCCTCGATCACAAGGCTTGATATGTCAGAGTTTATGGAGAAACATTCTGTTAGCAAAATTATAGGTCCGCCACCTGGATATATAGGTTTTGAATCAGGAGGTCAATTAACAGAAGCTGTAAGAAAAAATCCATATTCATTAATACTTCTAGATGAAATAGAAAAAGCGCATAAAGATTTATTAGATATTCTTTTGCAAGTTCTTGATGATGGAATAATTACAGACGGGCAAGGTCGCACTATTAGCTTTAAAAATTCAATAATTGTTCTCACTAGCAATTTAGGTAGTCAATCCATAAATGATTTATCTGTCAGAAATGAAGATGCTAATGAAATTAAAAAGATTATAGATTTCGAATTAAGAAGATTCTTTAAGCCCGAATTTCTAAATAGGCTTGATGAAATAGTAATTTTTAAAAATTTGGAATTTAATGAATTAAAAGAAATTGCCAGAATTCAGCTAAAGAATTTAGAAAATCGCCTTTTCAAAAAGGATTTAATTTTGCAAATTACAGAAGAAGTAATTCCCGAATTGGTTAAAGTTAGTTTTGACATCAATTATGGAGCGAGACCATTGCGAAGGATTATTCAAAAAGAAATTGAGACTAAAATTGCAAAGAATATTTTGGAAAACAATTATTTAAATACCAAAGAGATTATCGTTTCTATAAAGGGAGGGAAAATATCAGTTGATTAATAATATAAAACTCATTTTAGTAATTATATATTAAATATTTTCAATCTAGAATTTGAACCAATCTGGAACTTTTTCATAACTAGCTTTATTAGATTTATTTTCTTTTGACTCAGTTTTCCAACAACATGTCCTTCCCTTATCTTGATCTTTCAAGTATTCGTTTGCCCATTTCCAAATCAATTTAGAGGTAAATTCCATTCCTACATTATCCATAATTCTCAAATCTAAAGCATCTAAGTGATGTAATTTTTCCCAGTAAGTCAATAATGGATCATTCTTATTTATCAAAAAAGTATGATCAAATTGGTCCTTAAGTTTCTTTTCGAGGGGTTTTAGACTTGAGAAATCAACGACAAAACCATTTAGGTCTAATTCTTTTGCAGTAAACCAAAAAGTAAATGCTCTTGAGTAGCCATGAACAAATCTACAGTGACCTTCATGTTGCCATTGTCTATGAGAACAAGGAAAATCCTCATAACTTTTGCTGCAAGAAAATTTCAAAGAATGAATAAACATCAATTAACTGTTAGGATAATTTGAAGTAACAAAAAGTGGATAGCGTTTAACAACTTAAACATAATGGCTTATTCAACAAATTTTTCGATTGAAGATCTTCACTTTGATAATTATGGATTAATCCCTGCAATAGCACAAGATTGGTTAGATGGATCAATTCTTATGCTTGCCTGGATGAATAAAGAATCATTAATAAAAACACTTGAGACAAAAAATGTCCATTATTGGAGTCGATCAAGATCTGAGATTTGGAGAAAAGGAGCTACAAGCGGCAGCATTCAATTACTTAAAGAAATAAGATTTGATTGCGATAATGATGCAATTGTTCTATCTATAGAACAGAAAGGTTCAGGTGCTTGTCATACTGGAGAAAAAAGTTGTTTCTTCAATGAAATAGACAATAATGTAACTAATAAAAAAGAAAAAAAAACAAACCCATTCTCTAATATTTGTTCTGAATTATTTAATACTCTTAATGAAAGATCAAGAAGTGCTAAAGAAAAAAGTTATACAACTTATTTATTAACAAAAGGGAGTAATACTATCCTAAAAAAAATTGGAGAAGAATCAGCTGAATTTATAATGGCTTGCAAAGATAAAGACAAGCATTCCATTTCCAATGAAGCTGCTGACTTAATATATCATCTTCAAGTAGCCCTTTTGCATAATGGAGTTGAATGGAGAGATGTTCTTTCTGTTCTTGAATCAAGAAGGGGGAAATAAATTTTATAAAAATAATATTGCTTAATTAATTGCAAAAATAAATTCAAAAATTTTGAAAAAATAATTTATGATTAATAATAGATTAATTATTAATTAATTATTAATTAATTATTAATTAATTATTAATTAATTATTACATGTATAGCTTATTAAAGAATTAACTCTAAGTTAAATATATTACTAAAGGAGTAAATCGTGAGTTCATCATTAAGCGATTTTCTTGGAGAAATAGGACGTCATCAACTTTTGACTCCAGAGAAAGAACTCACTATGGGCAGAAAAGTCCAAGATATGGTCGTGCTTGTTAATAGATGTCAAACTGCAGGTGGGAAAGGAAAAGCTTGTGAATATTCAGATGAAGAAATAAGAAAAATCAAAATTGGAGAAAAAGCTAAGAATGAAATGATTACAGCCAACTTAAGATTAGTAGTTAACCTCGCGAAAAGATATCAAGGTAAAGGCTTAGATTTACTCGATTTAATTCAGGAGGGTACACTAGGCCTTACAAGGGCTGTAGAAAAATATGATCCTTCTAGAGGGCACAGATTTTCAACTTATGCTTATTGGTGGATAAGACAAGGTCTAAACAGGGCATTATCAACTCAAAGTAGAACCATTAGAATACCGGTTAATATCAATGAAAAGCTCACAAAATTAAGATCAGCAAAGTCAAAACTAATGCAACTTAAGGGAATTGCTCCTTCTAGCGATGAACTGGCTAAAGAAATGAAAATTACAAAAGAGGAAATAGATGAACTACTGTCTTGTGAATTGAGAAGTATTACTGTTAGCCTTCAAGGAACAGTGAAATCCAAGTCAGATCCATCTGAGCTAGTTGACATTCTACCTAGTGATCAAATCCCTCCTATGGAATTAGCAGAACTAGCTGAAAGAACAGCATCTGCTTGGAAATTATTAGATAAAGCAAATTTAACTGAGAAGGAAAGAAGGATAGTAAGTTTGAGATTTGGTTTAGACGGGTCAAATGAGTGGAGAACTTTAGCAGAAGTTGCAAGACATATGAGTTGTAGTAGAGAATATTGTAGGCAAGTGGTGCAAAGAGCATTAAGAAAGCTACGAAAAGCAGGAATTCAGAATGGATTGGTTGATACGTGTAGCTAAAATTATTTAATCAAGCAATCAAAATCCATAACAGATGAAAGAGGAATTCTACAATAAAAAAGAAAAAATTTATGATGCAGAAGTTTTAGAAAGTTCATCAATTGATGAAAATATCATAATAAAAATTCTAATTAAGGCTGGCAGAACAATTGCCAAGCCAGCTTTAGAAGTTTTAGAAATGACCATAGATCCTTATACTCCAGCACAAGTAAGAGTTTCCTTAATGGCTGCACTAGCATATCTTATTATGCCCTTTGACCTTTTCCCCGACTTCATGCCTTTAGTTGGGTTTAGTGATGATTTTGTTGCTCTTACAGCAGTATTAAGTATATGGAGTAAGTATATGACACCTTCAATAAGAATAAGAGCAGAAAGAAAGCTTAATAAATTATTCCCGTTTTATTAAATGAGTAAACTATCCCAGCAAGAAGAAAAAGAACTTATAGCCTTTATTAAAGATTGGTTGAAATCCCATAGATTTAATCAAAAAGATTTAGCTAGTGAATTAAATATCAGATCTAGTAGAACATCTGAAATTGTCCTAAAATTTAAGGAATTTTATAAAAAAGGAGGGATGTTCAATATTGCAAAGAATCTCATTAGAATCGAACAAAACTGGTTAAATAATAGTAAAACTGATTCTCAAGAGATAGACACAACACCACCCTATAATCAATTAGATATCGATTCCTTAGTAAACAAAATACAGCAAGACACTAGCGAATAAATATTTAATTAAAATGACATTTTTTTTAAAAATAAGTAATTTTTTTAAAAAATATCTTAAGAAACATTATTTTTCATAAAAAACTAATTAACAAAACATATTATTCTTTAACTTAGTAAAGTAAAAAAAATTATATTTAAAAAATCGATATTGTATCTTTTATAGTAATAATAATTGAACATTATTATTTATTTTTAATTACAAATTATGTTCAAAAAGCCTTTATCCATGGATAAATATCATAAGTAATCCATATACCTTTTTTCCAATAAATATCTTCCTCAATAAGATCTCTCATTTGAGTTTCATCATTAGCATTAAAAATTCCAAATAAATATTTTGTACATTTTGTGGGTCCTAAAGTAACTAAAATATTTCTATCTTTTAAATTTTTAAGTCTATTAAGATGTTCATCACGAAATGCTTCTCTTTTATTAATTGCATCTTCACAGTACTTTCCAAATACTATAAACTTTTCCATTTTTAAAAGATAACTAATTGAATAAATCTATAATTAATAATTGCACAAATTACACACAAATTGCTATCTTATTTAATAAGAACTGTCTTTTAATTAATTATGCTCACTGGTAGTGAACTTCTTGCTAAATTCAAAGAAGTTGAAGGGCTTAGCGAGTCAGAGCAATGTCGTGCTTGTGGATATGTAACCACAAAACGGAATGGGGAACCTCGCCTAAACTATACAGCTTATTACAAGGCTCTCCTTGAAGCCAAAGGAATGAAAATGGGTGGTGGGAATGTAGCTGGGATAGGAAAAGGGGGAAGAAAACTAAGTTACACTGCTACAGTACAAGGGAACGGAAATCTATTGATAGGGAAGGCATATACTGCCCTTTTAGATTTAAAACCAGGTGACGAGTACAAAATAAAGTTAGGCAAAAAGCAAATAAGATTATTACCTTCTGAAGAATCATAATAATTAACTTTTATAGTCAATACAATACGAATGAGACTTCTTATTTATAAGTTTTTAAAGGAATTTAACATACACAATTAGATTATGATTTAACTATCAGCTGCTTTACGCATTTCTGCGCAAAAATCCCCTAATTTATTAACAACTTCTTTTCCATTACAACTAGCAATTCTTTTTACAAATGCGCTGCCCACTATTACTCCATCTGCTCCCCATTGGCAAACTTTATTAACATGATCGGGAGATGATATACCAAAACCAACTGCAACAGGATTAGGGCTGATTTCTTTTAATTTAGTAATAAGATTTTCTACTCTGTTTTCCATTTCGTTTCTCTCACCTGTAACACCTGTAACACTTACTAAATAAGTAAATCCTTTTGTCTTATTGGATATTATTTTCATTCTTTCAAAAGGCGTAGTTGGAGCTACCAACAAGATTAAGTCCATAGAATAATTGCCAACTATTTTTGAAAATTTATAAGTTTCTTCTAAAGGAAGATCAGGAATTATTAATCCTGAGACTCCAGCTTTGGATGCCATCTCACAAAATTCTTCAAAACCAAAACTTAATAGGGGGTTAAAGTAAGTAAAAAGTATTATTGGAATTTTTAGTTTACCTTTTAAAGATTCCAATAATTGGATAACTTTTTTTGGGGTAGTACCAGACTTTAAAGCCCTTGACGCCGACAGTTGAATAACTGGGCCATCTGCGAGAGGGTCACTATATGGGATTCCTAATTCAATCAGGTCCGCTCCCTTTTCTTGCAACTTTAATAAAATCTCTGATGTGGTTTCAATATTTGGATCACCTGCAATTATGAAAGGCATCAAAGCTAATTTATTGTTATTCTTTAACTCATTAAACTTCTTATCTATTTTTGATAAAGTTTCATTTTTATAAATTGTCATTTTGTTGATTTCTTGCATGAATATCTGAGATTTATTATTTGAAAATCAGTTGAAAATTTATGGATTTGATTCTAAATCTTCCATTAGTTTTTTCTGTTTTTCCACTGACAATGAATTGAATTTGGTTTCTAGTTTATCATTTAAAATTTGTTCATATTGTTTTCTATAACGCTTCCTTTGTTCCATAAAAGTCATTTTTCCGTTTACAACTCTATACACATAAGAAGAAATCCAAGTTATTACAATCAAAATCAAGATTAAACTTGAAATAGTGGTAGCTGTAAAGTTATCGGCGCCAAATTGTGGTGCTAATCCATAACTTAGTAGTCCTAATACTGAAATTAATAACCCAATTTGTACAACTTTACCTTTAGTCAATTATTTACCCTTTGCTATCTCCTTTTAACCTAAGATTCAAAAATGGAGAAAACAAAATTAAACCTGGAAAGAAAAGAAATACTAAGCCATAAACTGCTAATCTCTCGAATTTGCCCATATAATTCCATCTATTATTCATCCAGTAAAAAAGTATTAATGGTATAACTAATAAATATATAGATACAACTCCAAAGTAGGTAAATAAAGTAGCGAATGAATTATTAAAAATACTTTCCATTATAAATTCTTGATTTTCGTAGTTAATATATAACAATTTTTGCGAGTCATCGTAAGGACTAAAAAAATAGGTTAATGATGGGAGTGGGGGGACTTGAACCCCCACGAGCTAAATCGCTCGACGGATTTTAAGTCCGGCGCGTCTACCAATTCCGCCACACTCCCAAAGGAATTTGCGCATATTTATCGTAGCTGAAAGCAAACGAATTAACCATGAAAAATTGGAATATTTACACTTTTCTTGAATGGTTGAATTAAATTGAAGTTTTAATTCACTATTCCTTCAACTTGCCAATTTAAAGTTTCGCCTGCATGAAATGGTTTTATTTGCCCAACAATATTTTTTTCTCCAATTACATTGACAAATTCTGAAATCTTGTTTGGCTTAGAAACCAATTTTAGTTTTTCTTTATTTGGAGGCAAGTTATAAAAATTAGGTCCATTTAAACTTGCAAACTTCTCAAAATTATCCAGAGCATTTTCCTCTTCAAATACTGTCAAATAGCTTTCTATTGCTACTGGCGAATTAAAAATGCCTGCACATCCACAAAAAGCTTTCCACTTTCTTAAATGAGGAGCAGAATCTGTCCCTAAGAAAAAACATTCTTTCCCACTTGTTGCGGCTTTCCGTAACGCAATTCTATTATTTTCTCTCTTAGCAACTGGTAAGCAATAAAAATCACTATTTAAACCTCCAAAAAACATTGCATTTCTATTTATGTGCAAATGATGAGGAGTAATAGTAGCTCCAATTTTATTTTCTTGGACAAAATCCACTGCATAAGATGTAGTTATATGCTCTAAAACAATCTTTAATTTTGGGAATCTTTGGGCGATCGGTAAAAGTTCTCTATCAATAAATACTTCTTCTCGATCAAATACATCTACTTCAGAATCAGTTACTTCTCCGTGAATCAATAGAGGCATTCCAGAATCTTGCATTGATTCAAAGATCTCATAAAGATTTTCTATTTTCTTAACTCCATGACTGGAATTTGTTGTTGCATTAGCAGGATATAATTTTGCTGCAAAAAAAACGTTATTTTTAAAACCATTTATGAGTTCTCCTTTATCAGTCTCATCAGTAAGATACATTGTCATTAATGGTTGAAACTTAGAATTTTCTGGTAACGCTGCAAAAATAGATTTTTTGTAAGAAATAGCACTATCAATCGATGTTATTGGAGTTTTAGTATTTGGCATGACGATAGCTCTTCCAAAATATTCTGAAGTAAAATGAATGATATTTTTTAATACAACACCCTCTCTTAAATGTAAATGCCAATCATCAGGTTTTAATATGGTTAATGTCTTCAAAATTTTTACTATTTAATCAATTTTAACAGCAAATTAAATTTGACAATAAATTATAGATATTCGAGGATAGTTATTAATCAATTATTAAAGATTTAAATATCTAAACAAAAGCTTAAATATGAGTGATTTTTTATTCCCAATAATAGAAATAATATTAGGAGTAGTTTTACTGTTTGCAGGAGGAGAGTTCTTTATTCAAGGAGCCATAAATTTATCTTTAATTTTAGGAATACCTCAGATAGTAATTGGATTAACAGTTGTTTCACTCGGGACTAGCTCTCCCGAGTTGTTAGTAAGCCTAAGTTCAATTTTTCAAGGCAGTGATTCTTTTGCAGCTAGTAATGTAATAGGAAGCAATATTTTTAATGTTCTTGTAGTTTTAGGTATAAGCGCATTAATAACACCTCTTAAAGTAAAAAGCAGAATAGTCAGAAGAGATGTACCTCTTTTAATGGCTATTTCTTGTGCGGTTTGGGCAATGTCATCAACAGGCCTATTAACATTACAAGCAGGGGTCTTTCTAATATTTTGTTTAGTCTTAAATACAATATGGGAAATTAATACCATCAATGAGAAAGAAGAGGATACAAAAGATGCAGAACCAGAGATAGAGGAATTTAAAGAAAATTACGAAGGAAAGCTAAATATTTTACTGAAATTGATATTAGGAATATTTCTTTTAAGCTTTGGTTCAAACATTTTAGTAAATGGTTCTCAAACGCTTGCTAATCTTTTGGGGGTAAATGAAATTGTTATTGGTTTAACCATTTTAGCCACTGGAACATCTTTGCCAGAATTAGTAACTTCTGTAATTGCAGCATTTAAAGGTAAAACAGATCTTGCTATTGGGAATATAATAGGAAGCAATTTGCTCAATCAACTTCTAATCCTTGGAAGTTGTAGTATTTTTTCAGGATTTAAAGGCTTAGTAATTGAACAAAGCCTAATAAAAGTTGACCTACCTTTTATGGTTTTAACTACCTTTGCATGCTTGCCAATTTTCTGGAGCAAAGGGAAAATCACTAGAATTGAAGGATTTATTTTGCTAAATCTTTATATTTTTTACATTCTCGATAAGATACTTTTTCTGACTGAATTTAATTATCTTTCTCAATTAAGGATAGGTTTGTTTATTTACTTTTCATTACTTACAATGATTCTCTTTGCTCAAGAAAAATTAAAAATTTCTAAATCATAATTTTAGCTATACATAGTCACGAATTCTTCTGAGATAGTTGGATGCAAAGCCATAGTAATATCAAAGTCTTTTTTTGTTATACCTGCGTTTAATGAAATTGATACCATTTGAATAATCTCAGATGATGTTTCCCCAAACATATGGCATCCAAGTACTTTGTCAGTTAGTTGATTAACTACAATCTTTAACATACATTTTGATTTATTCTCTTTAAAAGTATTAGACATAGGCGTAAATTTACATTTGAAAATTTTTATATTATTCTCTGAGTAGATCTCTTTGGCTCTTTTCTCACTTAAGCCCACTGTTGAAATTTCAGGAATAGTGAAAACGGCCTTAGGGATATTTTCATAATTTACTTTTCTTTTTTGGTCATTAAAAAAATTATCCGCAAAAACTCTGCCTTGTTCTATTGCTACTGGAGTTAAGTTTGGTTTATTTATGATATCGCCAATTGCAAAAATATTAGCGTTACTTGTTTGATTCAGTTCATCAACATCTAAATATTGGCCATCCATCTTTAAATTTAAAAAACCTAAATTTAATGGCAAAAGATTTGGTTCTCTACCTGTAGCAATAAGGATATTATTAGTTAGGATTTTATTTCCAGAATCCAAGGTAGACTCCAGATTACCATTAACTCTCTCTATGGACTTTAATTGATTTTTGGAGATTAAATTTATTCCTGCAAAAGTAGTTGATTCTTCTAAGCATGAAGACAGATCCTCATCAAAACTATTAAGTAAACGTTGGCCTCTAATTAATTGGATTACTTCAGTACCTAAATTTCTGAAAATAGAAGCAAATTCACAAGCGATATAACCGCCTCCAACTATTAATATTGATTCAGGGAAACTATCTAATTCAAAAATATCATCGCTTGTCCATGCTAAATCTATTCCAGGAATATTTAATTTTTTTGGTTTACCTCCAACAGAAATGAGAATTTTTTTTGAACTTATTTTATTTATAATTTTCTTTGTTTTTGGACAAATGATTTCTAATTCATTTTGAGATATGAATCTTCCTAACCCTTCAAACACCCTAACATTAAATTTATCTAAAGAAGTTTTATGTAAATTACTTAACCTAGTAACCTCTTCTCTGACATTCTTCAAAAGAATATTTGATTCAAAACTAATACCTTCACTTTTTAATCCATATCCTTCAGAAGAAGTCATGTTTTTTTTACTTTTAGCTGCATAAACCATCAATTTTTTAGGAACGCATCCTCTTATGACACAAGTTCCACCTACTTGATTAACTTCTATAATTGCAACTTTTGCTCCATAACTTGCAGCACGTTTAGCCGCCGCCAGCCCCCCAGATCCAGCGCCAACAACAATTAAATCAAATTGAAATTCCAAGACTTTTTTTAATCAATTATTATAACGTAAGTTTATTGTGTAAATTCAAAGAATGAATAAGATTTTGACATGGGACGATTTAAATAAAATTGAGATTGAAGATCTTGATAGAATCAATGGTATTAATAATTCCTATTCAAATTTAAGATTATTTGGTCATAACGAAGATGATGTAATAGTTACTCTCTATAGGGATAGGCATTCATGGTGTCCTTATTGTCAGAAAATATGGTTATGGCTTGAATTCAAAAAAATTCCTTACAGAGTCAAAAAAATAAATATGTTTTGCTATGGTCAAAAGGAAAGTTGGTTCCTTGATAAAGTCAGATCAGGTAAATTACCTGCAATAGAATTTAAAGGACAAATTATTACTGAAAGCGATAACATCATAGCTTTATTAGAAAATGAATTTGGAGCACTTGGGACTTTTATAACATCACGTCACCTTAGAGAAACTCGAAAATTAGAAAGGGAAATTTTCAGATCATGGTGTAATTGGCTTTGCAGAGAAAGCTTTAATATTATGGATAGCTCTTTTAGAAAAAAAAGATTTAAAGAATCTATTTTCAAATTAGAAAAAATCTTAAGCACTTCAAAAACAGGTTTTATTGATCCATCAGTTTCTGATTCAGGAAAAATAGAACCTGGAACTGGAGATATAATTTTTATTCCCTATATGGAAAGAATGAATGCATCATTAGCCTATTACAAAGGATTTAACTTAAGAGAAAATTATACCTATATCAATAATTGGATAACACTCTTTGAAAATACAAGTTCATATAGGGGTACTCAAGGAGATTTTCATACACACTCTCATGATTTACCTCCCCAAATGGGTGGTTGTTTTAAAGAGATTAATGATCAACAAGTTTCCTTCTCTATTTCAATAGATAATGGAGAAGGTCTTGGCAACTTAGAATTCAATAAAGAATTTGACTTAAATTACTACGCAAAATTTGCTCTTAAAAGGGTTGCAAAACATAAAGAGAATATTATCAAAGTCAACCCATACAATAAAGGCCTATTCGAAGAATCATTAAGATCTGCTCTTACACATATGGTCACAGGGGAAGTATACAAACCTCAATATTATGCAGGAGAATCTTTAAAATATTTGAAAAACAGAATTTCAGTACCTAGAGATATGCCAGTTATTTCTGCGAGGATATTAAGACAATCGTTAAATAAAATCGAGTCACTTAGTGATAATAAAGAGATCGAAAAAATACCTGTCAGGAATAGGTACGATCAGGATCCAAGGAACTTTCAGTAAAATTATTTATAATTTTTTCTTGAGTCTATTTGAAGTAAATCTCTAATTTTTTGAACTTGACTTGCAATATTAGGATCAGTTGACAATTTTTTTTCGACTTGTTCAATAGCATACATTACAGTTGTATGGTCCTTACCTCCAAATTCTTCTCCAATCCTTGGGAGACTGAGATCAGTTCCTTGTCTCATAAGATACATTCCTATCTGCCTAGCTTGACTTACTTGCTTCCTCCTACTTGAACTAATCAATTCATCAGTTGAAACTTTAAAAAATTCAGATACTTTGTTTATAACTTGATTTGGAGTAACAACAACACCCACACTATTAGGGTCAAGCATTGGAGCAATTGACTGAACTGTTAATGGCAATCCAGTAATTGAAGCAAATGCAACAGCTCTAGTAAATGCACCTTCTAATTCTCTAATATTTGAAGTGAATCTGCCTGCTATAAATTGAATTAAATCTCTTGGTAGACTCATTCTTTCTTGTTCTGCCTTTTTCTGAAGAATAGCAACCCTGGTTTCAAGATCTGGAGATTGTATATCGGCAGTCATCCCCATTGAGAATCTAGAAATTAATCTCTCTTGAATTCCCGATAATTGATTTGGAGGCCTATCACTTGCAATAACTATTTGACTTCCTGATTCATGAAGTGCATTAAATGTATGAAAAAATTCCTCCTGAGTATATTCTTTACCTTCTAAAAACTGTATATCATCTATTAAAATTAAGTCCACATTTCTATATTTATCTCTAATAGCAGTCATTCCATCTCTCCGTATACCGCTAATAACATCATTAGTAAAAGTTTCTGTCGAGACATATTTAACTTTAGCTTCTGGATCTATTTCTACTCGATAATGGCCAATTGCCTGCATTAAATGAGTTTTTCCAAGGCCAACTCCACCACAAATAAATAATGGGTTAAATTCTCTGCCAGGAGATTCCGCAACGGCCAAAGCTGCAGCATGAGCCAACCTACTATTTGGACCAACTACAAATCTTTTAAATACATAACGTAAATTTAAAGAGTTAGGATTTTTGTATCTATTCTTGGTATTGTCTTGGTTGTTTGAAAAAGATTTTTCTTGAATATTAATATTCTTTTCTTTTAAATTTTCTTTAGATTCAGATATCCTGTTGATATTAGCTTCAGATTTAAAAATTACTTTAACATTATGTCCACATATTTCTTCTGCAGCTTTTTCAATAGTTTCACAATAGTTTTTCCTCAACCAATCACTTGCAAAATTATTTGGAGCAATCAAAGTCAACAAGCCATTCTCAAAACAATTAAATTTAGCAGGCCTTATCCAAGTTTCGAAAGAAGGCTTACTTAAATTTTTTTGGAGTAATTGTTGAACTTCCGCCCAAATAGGATTAGTTGCTTGCAAAATTTTTATCTATAGATAAACAATATAGTTGGAATTTAATAATTGGCCATTTTCTAATCATAAGATCATGATAAATTTAAGATTTTTTAACAATGGAGATTATGGATTTGTAAGAAATATTTTATTTTTTTAAGTTTATAATTAATAGAAATTTCCAATTATTTTTTTGGCTAAATCATTGCTTATAATAATGGCTAAGTGGCATGGTTTTGGTCGTTGCAAAACAAGGTTATCTAAAGATATAGGTAAAATTAATTCTTCAAAAGTGCAAAGTGTAATGACAAAACATACACTATCAGTAGCTAAATCTATCAAAAAAAGAGGATTAATTGATATTTCTCTAGCAATATCTGGAGTTGGATTTAATAAGAGTAGAAGATGGTCTAATCAATTAGGAATTAGCAACTTTAATTTACAAGGGAGAGGTTGCTTAGGAGAAAGAATGAAAAGACAAATAATAATTAATAAACAATCCGTTTTTAACAAAAAAATCAAAAATATAATTCTTATTGGGACTGATCTTCCAGATTTATGTCATTTAGATATATTAAATACCATCAAAGAACTTAAAAAAAATGATCTAATTTTAGGTCCATCAAATGATGGAGGTTATTGGCTTATTGCTTTCTCTGAAAAAATATTATCCTCTCATTTACATTTACCTTTCATAAATATCAAGTGGAGTTCGGAGAATGTACTTCAAAATACAATTGATAACTTTTCTTCCATAGATATTAAATATAAGTTTTTAAATACAAAAATAGATTTAGATACAATAAATGATATTGAAAAGAGAAATTAATCACTTTGTCTAAAATCTCAATTATTATTCCGACTTACAATGAGGCAAATAATTTACCTTTATTGCTTTCGGATTTGTCGATTATAAAGAGAGAAGTAGAAATTCTGATTGTTGACTGTGGTAGTCAAGATAAAACTATTGATATCGCAAATATTTACGGTGCAAAAATACATCAATCAAAAGAAAAAAATAGAGGTTTACAACTAAATATTGGTGCAAAAAATGCATTAGGAGAATGGTTTATTTTTTTACATGCCGACTCAAGGTTAAATCGCGATTGGTTACAAAAAATAAAGTCAGTTTTACAAGATGACGAATCTTATATTTATTCTTTTATTTTTCAAATTAATAGTAAAAAGATAATTTACAGATTTCTTGAAATCCTTGTAAATTTTAGAAGTTTTCTTTTAAAAACACCCTATGGAGATCAGGGTTTAATAATACATAGAACAACCTATTTTAAAAATAATGGTTATAGTGAAATTCCTTTAATGGAAGATTTAGATTTCATAAAAAGATTAAAAAACAAAGAAAATTTAAGAGTACTAAATTTTCCAATTTATACAAGTTCTAGGAAATGGGAAAAATCTAATATTTTTCAACAAACATTCAATAATTGGAAATTTAGGAGAAGATGGTTAAATGGGGAATCTATAGAGTCTATATATATTGATTACTACAAAAAATAATTAATTTGCATACCAAAAAGCGCATTTAGAACCTCTTGGTTCTAATATCCAACCTTGTCTTTTATAAAATGAAACCACTTCTGCATCAGCGAAAAGGGTAACTTTAAAAATTCCAATATTTTTTAATTCTTTTAAGATATATTTCATCAATTCTTTACCTAAACCATTTCCTTGATAGATAGGATTAACAGCTACATCCCACACTGTTGCCTCTAAAATTCCGTCACCTGTGCATCTAGCAAAACCAACAAGTCTAGGGAACTTTTCGTCATACAGCCATAATCCCACAACCAGAATACTAAAAGCTAAAGCTCTTTTTACTCTCCTTATTGGCCTTGTACTCCAACCAACAGTTTGCAAAAGTTGATCTAACTCAATAAGATCTAATTCCTTATCCTTACTACAAACAAAAATTTCTCCTGTATGTTTCTGCGTAAATTCATAAGAATTCAATCCATAATTTTTTATAAGCTCATCTTTTAATATCGAGTTTGTTTTCTTTATTGATGAACCTTGATTTCTAAAAATCATTAAAAATTGGCGAATCCTTTTTCTTGAAGTTCAGAGAGCTGAAAATATAGTCCTTTTTTAAGTCTAAGTTCAATATGTGTTCCTTCTTCAATTAATTCCCCTCCTTTTAAGACCAATATTTTATCAGAGCTTTCAATAGTTGCAAGCCTGTGCGCAATAACTAATGCCGTCCTTTTTTCTAGAATTCTTTTAAGATCTCTTTGTAAAGTAGCTTCAGTGGAAGGGTCCATAAAGGCTGTCGCCTCATCCATTATCAATACAACAGGATTTCTAATAGCGACACGAGCAACCGAAAGGAGTTGTCTTTCGCCAGACGAAAGATTTCCTCCTCTTTCTCTAAGGAATGTGTTTAGACCATCAGGTAATTTCTTCAACAAACTTTCCAACCCTAATTCTTTACAAATTTTTTCTAAGTCAAGATTATTGATATTAGTACTTAGCTTTAGATTATCTGCGACATTACCACTAAAAATAAAAGTATCTTGTAAAACAACTCCTAACATATTTCTAAGTATTGAAATAGGAATTTCTTTTATGTTTACATCATCAATAAAAATTTGTCCTGATTGAGGTTCATACAATCTACATAGCAATCTTATTATGGTTGTTTTACCTGAACCAGTTGGGCCAACAAACGCGATATGCTCTCCTGGATTTACGATGAAAGACAAATCCTTGATTACCTCTTCACCTTCTTTGTAAAAGAAATTAACATGGCGGAATTCAATTTTGCCTTTAAATGCAAAACCTTTATTTAAGACCTCTCCTGAAATATGCTGCGAAGAAATATTATCTTTAATTTCAATTTCTTCCTCTAATAATTCATTTATTCTTTCAACAGCTGTAAGCCCTCCCTGAATTTGAGTAAATCTCTCCGCAAGCTGTCTTAAAGGTTCAAAAAGTCTCTGAGAATATAAAATAAAGGTAGTTAATGTTCCTAAACCAATATTATCAGAGGTAACTAGATATCCTCCCACTGCTAATACCAAAGATACGGCAGCTAGAGAGATCCACTCTATAAATGCTGATATACTACTATCATAAAAAATTGTTCCATTTACAGCCTTCTTATAAGCCCGGCCAGTATTAGAAAATTTTTTGCTATTAAAATCCTCTCTTCTGAACATC
The DNA here is from genome assembly GCA_003216835.1 of Prochlorococcus sp. AG-402-K10. Lineage (GTDB taxonomy): Bacteria > Cyanobacteriota > Cyanobacteriia > PCC-6307 > Cyanobiaceae > Prochlorococcus_A. Next base: position 252,460 of record QCIF01000001.1, read on the forward strand.
TGAACGACCTCTAATCCTTGCAGATTCTCTTGGAAGTCAGAGTTAAGTTGAGACAATTCCTCCCTTACTTGATAATTTGCTTTTCTATAACGTTTTTGAAGCCAAATAATAAAATATGAAACTGGGATTTGAGTTAGTAGTAATAATATTGCAAGTCCTCTATCTATAGAAAGCATTGTTATGGAAATAACTATCAGACTTACGAAATCAGCTATTACTCCAACTGCTCCACTACCAAAAACCTCTGCTAAAGCATCTACATCATTAGTCAACCTTGTTAATAATTTACCAACAGGCATTTTATCGTGAAATTTAAGAGAAAGGGAAATAGAGTGTTCAAAAAGTTGTCTCCTTATCCTTGCAGTAAGTCTCTGACCTACAGCTTGGATATTATATGTTTGATAACCTTGTAAAACTAATCTAAAAAGAACGGTAATAAATAAAGTTATTATTATTAAATTAATTGACTGTCCAATAAGGGTTTTACTTAACCAGACATCTGTATTTTCATTTTTAAGAATTGTTATTGCCTGACCTACCAATAGAGGTTGTATAGCTCCAGCAAAAGATAAAGGTAACAAAACTATCAAAATCAAAAAAATTGCTCTTTTATCTTTAGTTAAATATCTCCCTAACTTTTTAATTCTTTTAAAGTCACTCACAAACATTTAGCTAATCTTTTATAAATCACTAATTGATTCTATTGATAAAATTGTATCTCGGAGAGAACTATTATCTAACCTCAAAGATAAAGGATTAGCAATTAGGCGCGCTGTCGAGTAAAAAAGATCATCAATTTTATGTAAACCATTTTCCTTGAGAGTTTTACCTGTCGCGACTAAATCAACTATCGCTTCCGCCATACCTGTTATGGGACCAAGTTCCACAGATCCTGTTAAATGAACTATTTCTACAGGTATATTTAAATCATCAAAATAAGATCTTGCTGTTTTAGTGAATTTACTTGCAACTTTACAATTTGCAGGAAGATCAGTTGGTTTTGAATAATCACTAGAATTTTTAACCGCTAGCGACATGTGACAGCCTCCAAATCCTAGATCAAGTAACTTAGCTACTTCTAATTCAGATTCTTGTAAAACATCATATCCTACAATCCCTAAATCAGCCTGACCGTAACTGACATAAACTGGAACATCTCCATTTCTGACCAATAACGCCTTCCCACGTTTACACTTTGACTCAAAAGTTAATGATCTATTATTTACATCCAGTGCATTAGAGAAATCTAGCCCTGCTTTCTTAAAAACAGAAATAGACTCTTTTAACAGAGCTCCTTTAGGTAAAGCTATAGTAATCATAGAACAATCTCTTCCAAGAACTCTTAATTCTAAGTTAACAATGGAATTTAATAAAGCTCAAAATATAATAGGACTTAGAGTGTTAAATGATAATGTAATTTGGTTGTGGAAAAGAAATAAAAAAGTTGTAGTCATAGATCCAGCAATATCAGAACCAGTAATTAATTATCTTTGTGAAAACAATCTTCATTTAGAAGCAATTTTACAAACACATCATCATAATGATCATATTGGAGGAACAGAGGAACTTATCAAAAAATGGCCAAAAGTTAAAGTTATTGCCTCAAAAAAAGAGAAAGATCGAATCCCTTTCCAGAATTTATCTGTAGCAGATGGAGATAAACTTAATATATTGGGTCAAGGAGTACAAATAATTGAAGTATTAGGGCATACAAGATCGCACATATCCTTCTATTTATCAAATGATGAGAATCCTGTTCTTTTTATTGGTGACACATTATTCTCAGGTGGTTGTGGGCGAATTTTTGAAGGTACTTATGAACAAATGTACGATTCATTAGAAAGAATAAAGTTATTACCAAGAAATACTCTTATATACTGCGCACATGAATATACCAGGTCAAATCTTTTATGGGCATTAAATCTTAAACCAGAAGATCAAGATATAAAAAATAAACTGTTGCAAGTTGAAAAAGAAATTTCACTAAAAAGATTGACAATTCCATTTCAGCTAGATGAAGAAATGAAAATAAATCTTTTTTTAAGAGCAAGAAATTTAAAAGAATTTACTGATTTAAGAGCCAATAAAGATTTATGGAGTTAAATATATAGATATAACCTTAATCAAATGTCTTCTAAGCAAGTAATTAAAACCTCTAACGCTCCAGATCCAGTTGGACCTTATAATCAAGCAATCAAAGCGGGGAACTTTATTTTTTGTTCTGGTCAAATAGCTATAGATCCTGTCTCAAATGAAATAAACTGCTTGGGGGATATTGAGAAAGAAACCGTTCAAGTTTTAAATAATCTTTCATCTGTTCTTACTGCTGGTGGAGCGAAAATAGAGGATATCATAAAGACAACTATTTACTTAACTAACTTAAATGATTTTCAAATTGTCAATAAAATATATAGTGATTTTTTTAAAGTAGACAATCCTCCTGCTAGGGCTTGTGTAGAAGTCTCATCTTTACCAAAAGGAGTTTCAATTGAAATAGAATGTGTCGCATTTTTAGATTAATTTCTAATTATTTAGAAATTTAAAATATGAACCAATATTGCATCATATTTGTATAGATTATTAGGAGGTAATTCCTCTTTGATCTATGTCAGCAGCAAAGCTTAATATAGACGAACTAGAAGCAGGCTACCCATTATTTTGTAAAGCACTTAGGCTATTAATTTTAAAAGGCAACTCAGTTAAAGAGATTGAAAAAACAGTTTGTTGGGGTCATCTAGAAACATTAAATAGATGTTTACCAGGAAGATACAAAGCTCCTACTTATTTAATGGCATTAATAAAAAGAGATATCGCAAAGCCCAATAATTATTAATTAAATTACACTTTTAAAAAAGTTATCTATTTGATTAGAAAAATCCTTTTCAGAAGGAGTTATTTCTTCAGAATCTAGAAATATTGTAAAGCTTACAAAGTTCTTACCAAAACTGATATTTGGATACATATTTTTTTCTTTACATAATTGATCAATCTTTTCCATAAATTTACTTATTTTTGAATATTCTTCAAACTCAAATCTTTGTTCAATTCTAAACGGTGACTCTCTTTGATTCCACATTAAGATTTTTAAGCCTAGTAATACTATACAGTCAGTAAAGATTTTCCAAAATCTTTTTTAAGATTTAAATTAAAATGACAAATTAAATCTTTATTCAGACTCCCAATTATCAATAATACCGCCAATTGTTAAATCAGTTTGAACTTCTGGATTTGGGCAAGCAAATCTCGCAGCTGAACCACTCGCAGTAAAAACCCAATTACCCTCTCTAGCGCCTACAGGATCAACTGCAACTAGCTTCTTTCCCTTATTATTTTCCAAAATACGTAAATTCATATGTCCTAAGCCAGCGACTCTTTGAGTACATACCATTCTCCCTAAGACCTTCATAATTTCCACGATTTGTATCCCCCTAGTTTTTTGGACTATTTGGATCCCAATGATCAATTATTCCAACAATGGTTAAGTCACTAGGATAAGATTTACTGCCTGCAGCTTCTCTAGCAGCAGAACTTCCAACGCAGATAACCCAATCTCCTGGCTTACAACCAACGGCATCCACGGCAACTTTATTAGATGACCCATCTAAAACAACCTGTAGATGTTTATGTTCAAAACCAGGAATTCTATTTGTTGAGACTAGTGGTTTTACAACCTTGCAAATTAACATAATTAGTGAGCCTCCTCTGTTTTTTTATCTAAAGACATTCCAACAATTTGTGCGGAATGAATCTCGTCCCTATTTCTAATAGTAAGACAAGTATGTAATAAACCTTGATCAACTAAATTTTTATATCTAATTGATATCGCATCATTTACTCTTTTACAATCTTTTATTGCCCTATCCTTTGCTCCAGGAACTTTCCCTGAATAATCAAATCTTATAACCACTGGTATAGGTAGATCCTGAGAAACATTTAATCCAGTAAAAATCTTCACTCCTACATCCAAATCAGGGGAACCCTCCTCGACAGTATCAAGATGGGAAAAATAAGTTAAATTTCTGAGATGTACTTCCTTGAAACCTATACCAACTCCAATAAACCTCTCTGCATGACCAATATCCTCATAAGAACCTTTATGAAAATTCTTTACGTAATCAATTTGAGAAATATTATTAACAATTAATTTATAAACAAATTTATCTATTCCCTGAAGTTGATCTTTTGAAGATTTTTTAGAAATTATCTGACATATTTCTCTCTCCGCTTCCTCTTTTGAAAAGTTTATTGTTGAATTATAAATTTCCAAAGTAGAAATAGTTTTTTCTAAATCTATTTTTCCATCGCTTGTAGATAAGTGAATCTTTAACGAGTCAGTATCAGTATCAAGTCCAATTAACATTAGATCTACAGATGCTCCACAGCAAAAACTATTTTCTACAGCTTGTTTAAAAGCAAGTAATTTATTGCTCCCTTCTTGTGCTGCTAACTCATCATTACTACCATGAGCTGCGCATCCCTGATGTAAAGGATCTACGGAACTAAAGTGATAAGTGACAATTTTTAAGTATCTTGTATCTTGATGAGCCTCATTAGGCATGTTTTCTCTATATCTTTTATGTTCAGTTTTTACCCATCTATTTACAGTATTTTCAATATCAAAAAGTGCTCCAGCATGAGACCTTCTTCTTACTGAACTAAATGGTATTCTCATAACATACGCGACTGTATGGGCTAATCTGCCATCAGAACAAGGAGTTATATCAAGTAAATGTATTCCACAATCTAATAGGAATTTCTCAAAATCTATTGAGCTTCTACTTCCCGCAGATCCTTCTAAAGGGTCATTTTTAAAAAAATTATCACTTAGTTTTTCATGTTGTTTAAAAACACACCAGGCATATAAAGCTCTCATATCAAGAGGTTTAACCCAAGATTTATCTAACACATGCTTGGGTAAATCTATCCCCAAATTTTCTCTCGATATTTTTTGTGCAGCATTTATAAAATCTTCATGATGTTGTAAACGTGCAATTTCTTTTAAAGTTGGGACAATCCTGTCAAAATCACTTTTTATTTCACTTTCATACCTATATAGATTTTGATTTTGAAGATCATTAGTTAAGATATGATCCTTTCCAGTTCTTTTTAAGTTACTTGCCTCTTTAGTTTGTGTATGAATATTTTCCGTAAAAGTTTTCATTGGAGCTGTTGGCCCCAATGTGAAGTTCTTGGCTTTAGCCAGTCCTCTTAAAGGCATTTTTAATTACCCTCTTGCACCACCTGAAAAGGTAACAAGTTGTCCTTCACGAGTATTACCACTAGATCCTGTTATTAAGAAATCAGGTTTTTCAGTTTCCTCATTTCTTTTTATATCTAACGGAGGCATAGCTCCCATGAATCCTGCCCTGGATGGGTTCCTCTTTCTTGAAGAAGCACCCTCTGTTCCCGTAACTTTATCTCCACGAGCCCAATCATCACCGGTGACGTTTCCAACCGATTGCCCTTCTCCAGTAATTCTTGATGACTTTCTCTTTTCTGGTGTATTTTCAGCACGTTCTTTTTCTTCAATTTGCATTTTTTGCTTGTAAGTAACATTTTTATTAGGTTCAAATCTAAATTGTTCAGTGCCAGTAACTTTATTAACTGCCATATCAAAAGGTCCTGTTATCTTTGAACCATTTTCATATTCATTACCAGTAACACCTAGCGTATTTTTTGCTGTATATTTGTCTCTTGATGGTGAATTAACAGAGAATTCATTCCAAGAATTCTCTACTGACTTTTCTTGATTAGCGTATGCAGCATCATTAGGATTGCTATCACAAGCATTTAAAAACTGATCTCCCCCAACATAAGGAGTTCCAGTTAAATTCTTACAAGCACCTTTCTTAGCTCCAGTCATTACACCTCCAATACCTGGCTGCTGTCCAGTAAGTCTGGAATTTGAATTGTTTCCAGAATTAACTGTTGCACGTGATTTTACATCTTCAGCAATTTCAGTATTACAATATTCATTTATCTGATCTAAACCAGCGTATGGAGTTCCTGTTAAAACCTTGCATGATCCAGGCTCATCTCCAGTTACGCTTTTTGATCTTCCTGTCATAGTTCCACTAATCAAATTAGACTTTGAAGAAAGACTTAAGCCAACTTTCCTAGCTTCTGGTTGTGGGTTTGAACCGCAAAACTTTTCATATTGCTGAGACCCAATATATTCATCACCAGTTATATTTTTACAACTACCATGTTCATTACCTGTCATATGATCAGATCTACCAACCCCTGTGCCTGTGACATTATTTCCATTAAGAGTGTTGAAGCTTCCTACTTTCTCAAAAGCTTTTCCTTGGGGGTTAGGCTCCGAACCAAGATACTGATCTCCAGTTAACTGATGTCCTGAACCTGATTCATCTCCAGTAACTAATGATGATCTTCCAGGAAGTGATCCAGATACTTTTAATCCATCAGTTGTAATACTTTGTTTAACCTTTGATGGGTTTTTAGGAACTTCCCCGCAATATTTCTGTGACTGATCAGCCGAGACGTATTCAGTCCCAGTCAAATTTTTACAAGTTCCAGGCTCATCCCCTGTTACTTTTTCTGATCTACCTACTTCATTACCTGTAACCTTATTACCTGATGTGGTTGAGGTAACAGAGGATCTTGAAGGCTGTTTATATTTTGGTTTTTCTTGACAGAATTGATCAACAACCTCTGCCCCAAGATATTGGGTACCTGTTACTGTTCTACAAGTGCTGGCTTCGTTCCCTGTGGTTTTTAATGACCTATTGGCTTGGGTTCCTGTAACTGTTTGACCTGAATCAGTTTCACTTTTACCAACTTTCCAACTCGCATCAGCGATATTGAGTTTTGATCCATTCTTATTTGGACCACATGGCCTACACTTTCCATTACCTTTATTCCCAGTAGCTCCTGTTTTACTTCTTAGCTCTCTTACTCTCTGCGAGATTTCTCTACTAGATAAATCTGGATCTCCCCTTCTAGCTAAAGATGCGGCACTATTATTTTGCTTAGACGCTGATTTACCGTGTTTAGATTGAGCTTCTCTTCTTGCTAAAACAATATCTCTACTTGTATTAGTAATTGGTTTTCTCTTTTGATTAATTCTTCTTTTAATATTTGATTTTAATGATTTTGTTTCAATATTACTTGTATTTTGTACATCTTGATTTTTTTCAATATTCACTTTAACGTCATTGACCTTAATTCCGCTTTTAACCTCAGTACGTGTTCTATCAGAAGAATTTATAGCTGATTTACCATGGGTAGACATTGCTTTTCTTCTCTCGATAACAAGATCTTTACTGGATAAGGTTCTTGAAAAAGATTTTCTATTTAATTGATTTGATGGAATATGTTTTTTCACTGATTTTGAAAAACTTTGAGTATTAGAAGTCTTGGTATTAGAAGAAAAATTAGTACCAGAAGTTTTTATATCCTGAGAAGATCGAACTCTATCTTTAGTAGAAGAAGAATGAGTAGCAGCTTTTTTTCCGCTATCGCTCATTGCTTTTCTTCTTTCTAATGCAATTTCTCTACTGGTTTTCTTTGACATAATCTTCAGATGTGAAACTCTTTTAAAAACTCTTTTAAAAAACTTTCTCCAGAAAAATTATTTATTTTTTATGGAGAAAGATATTAACTACATAAAGTAGATTTAGCGTCCTTGGAAAACAACAAAAGCTGTTCCTTGGCTTTGAGTGTAAGCATCGTAACCGATAATTCTTACATGATGATCAGGATATGCTCTATGGCATGCCTCTAATTCACTTACAACCAAGTTAAGGTCTTTTTCCCCAAAAAATGGGAGTTTCCAATATGACCAATAAGTTTGCATACTTCCGCTTGGGTGAACATGCTCAATAACAGGACTCCATCCTTGAGCAATTATGTATGCAATTTGATCGTATATTTCTTCCTGGGTCATCGGTGGTAAGAAACCGAATGTTTCCAGGGTTGCAACTGTTTGATAGTCGCCTACTGTGCTCTGGAAAGGCATAATTAATCTAAATGTGAATGAAATTTCTCGTAAATAAACGAGATTTATAGAAGTTTGAGGAGAAAAGATATCTCCTCAATTTTAAAATCCGAGTTAACCTTGAACGTCAAGCTTGTCAACAGTATCAAACTCAAACTTGATTTCCTTCCAAGTTTCTAGAGCAATAGCTAATTCAGGACTATGCTTAGCAGCTTCCATAAGAATGTCTCTACTCTCTTTTTCGATTTCGCGACCAGCATTACGTGCTTTTACACAAGCTTCTAAAGCAACTCTGTTTGCAGCAGCTCCAGCAGCTGAACCCCATGGATGTCCGTGAGTTCCTCCACCGAACTGAAGACAAGAATCGTCTCCAAAAATTGCAAGAAGAGCAGGCATATGCCAAACATGAATACCACCAGATGCTACGGCAAATACTCCAGGCATTGATCCCCAGTCTTGATCAAAGAAGTTACCTCTTGATCTGTCTTCAGGAACGAATGACTCTCTTAAGTTATCAATGTAACCAAGAGTTGTTTGACGGTCACCTTCTAGTTTTCCAACAACTGTTCCAGTATGTAATTGATCACCACCAGATAGTCTCAAACATTTTGCTAAAACTCTGAAATGAATACCATGCTTAGGATGTCTATCAATAACAGCATGCATAGCTCTGTGTATATGCAAAAGCATGCCATTCTTACGACACCAATTAGCTAAACCAGTATTTGCTGTAAATCCACCAGTTATATAATCATGCATGATGATTGGCATATCTAGCTCTTTAGCAAATTCAGCACGTTCGTAAAGCTCTTCTGGAGTGTTAGCTGTACAGTTCAAGTAGTGACCTTTTACTTCACCAGTTTCTTGCTGAGCAAGTTTAACTGCCTCGGCAACAAACTCAAATCTTTCTCTCCAACGTTGGAAAGGTTGAGAATTAATATTCTCATCATCCTTAGTTAGATCAAGACCACCTCTAAGACATTCGTATACAACTCGACCATAGTTTTTACCAGATAAACCTAATTTAGGCTTAATGGTACAACCGAGAAGAGGTCTACCGTATTTATTTAAACGATCTCTCTCAACTACGATTCCATTTGGAGGACCACCGCAAGTTTTAATAAAAGCAATTGGGAATCTAATATCTTCTAGACGTAAATGTCTTAAAGCTTTAAATCCAAAAACGTTTCCTACTAATGAGGTTAATACGTTAGTAATTGAACCTTCTTCGAAAAGATCTAGAGGATATGCAATAAAAGCATAAAAAGCTTCTGGATCTCCTGGAACGTCTTCAATTCTATAACAACGTCCTTTGTAGAATTCTAGGTCTGTAAGTAACTCGGACCAAACTGTTGACCAAGTACCTGTTGAAGATTCAGCTGCTACTGCGGCTGCCACTTCTTCTCTTGGAACACCTTCTTGACCTGTACACTTGAAACAAGCTAACAAATCGGTGTCTAGGGGGACATATTCTGGAGTCCAGTAGGTATCTCTGTACTCCTTGACCCCCGCATCATACTTCTTACTCATAACGATAAATTTAGGTCTGTGTAGGGAAAATAATTATTTTGCAAAATCTTATAATCTTGCTGAATTTTAATTAGTCCTTTTGACCAAGAAAATCACCATTACCAAGAGCTGGTTCAACTTCTCTATGAGGACGAGCAATAATGTGAGCTGCAACTAAACCGTCACCAACTCTTTCACAAGCGTCAGCACCTGCTCTAACAGCAGCGTTAACAGCACCTGTTTCGCCTCTAACTAATACTGTGACATAACCGCCACCTACGAATTCACGACCAATTAGGCGAACTTCTGCTGCCTTGGTCATTGCGTCTGCTGCTTCGATTGCAGGTACAAGTCCGCGAGTCTCGATCATGCCGAGAGCGATACCCATTGTTTCTGTAGCCATTGCCTACTAAATTACTAAATGTGGAATGTTCGATTGCAACAATGGCCCATTAAGTACTTATAAGTCAAGCATTTTTACCTAAAAACCCTATTAATCTTTTTTCTATCATTCATAAGATAAACTTATCACCCTTGGTACTATTGATATATTAATACTTATCAAAATTAGTCAGTACATCACAACAAACTGTTGTCTCCATTAAAAATTTACATTAAGTTATTTCAGTACGAGGCAGGCCCTGTCTACAGGTGTGGAATGTTCAACCTTTCCTGTCTCCGTATCAACCTTTGAAGTAAGATAATATTTCCAGCAATCATCTTTGTTATTTTGAACCTTCCAATACTTACTATTGCTAGTGGAAATCCACGAAAGGTATCTGAAATTTCAGAAATGTTAAATGTTTTATCTTTAAAAGTAGAGAAACAGCCAGACAATTTAAATGTCGAAGAGACAGGCTCCACATACTTTGAGAACGCCTTATTAAAAGCCAAAGCAGCTTCTTTAGAGACCAATACATGGGCATTAGCTGATGATTCAGGTCTTGAAGTGGATTATTTAGATGGTCGCCCAGGTATATATTCTGCTCGATATGCCAAAAACAATTCTGAAAAAATCAAGAAATTAATTCATGAACTTTCTGACAGTCCATATAGAAGTGCAAGATTTATAAGTTGTATGGTTTTATGTGATCCCTCAGGAAAGTTAATTAAGGAGACAACTGGAATATGTTGGGGAGAAATTCTAAAGAATCCAAAATACCCAAATGGGGAATTCGAATCTATTTTCTGGGTTAAAGAAGCTAACTGTGTCTACGGGGAACTTTCTCAATCTCAACTAAGTAAATTAGGGAGTAGAGGTAAAGCAGCAAAAATTATGTCCCCTTTTTTAAAAAAAGAAATTGGCTTAATTTAAAAACTATCAATAATTAGAAATTTCTTCAATTGCTCTAATTGCAGCAGCAGCAGCTTCCTCTACATCTCCTTCCTTACCAGCAAGGGTTAATCTACCAAAGGCTCCAACTGCCTTAACATCAACAACAGTTATATTGGAAGCTTTTTCAGCTTCATTCGCTGCTTTTAAAACATAGCCAGCTGGTTCCGTTTCTAATATGAACATACTCATTCCAGATTGAATCATTGATCCACTTCTATTTTGTCTATTTATTAAAACCGCATGGTCAGGAGTGATCGCACGAATAACTTCGGTCCAACTTGTTGTAGGTTTTGTTCTCTTTCTAACCTCACTTCCAATAGCATCGAGAACAACATCTCCAGAATGTAAGACTGTACTTTGATCCTTATGATAAAGAGCCAGAGAACCAAATGCTCTCTCAACAATCATCTGACCAAGACGAACATTACTTGCTTTTAAGGCAATATCAGTAACTCTATGAACAGCCATTCCAGGTGATACTTCCATCCAAAGACAAGAATCTCCAGGTATAGGTAAAAAACCTCTACTAACCGTTCCCATATATGCTGCTAATTGAGGTTGTAGAGAATCTAAAAAAACATATGTTCTTAACTCAATTTGTTCAACTTGACTTGCTTGCCTAGATACTAAAGATTTTTCTGAATCAGTTGTAATAAAACAGCTAGCTCCAGTGGCCTGAGATTGAACCTCAGATCCTGTTACTAAAGAACTCCCTTTTTTTCGTTCTCCTCTGTTAAAGCTAGAAGTTGGTTCCATTCAGGAGACTATAACTGATAACGAATCTTTTTTGTATTAAATTTACTTGCATGCTTTCCACAAAACGATAATTTTAAGTAAAAGGTATGCAACTTTATGGGAACTTCTCAACAAAAAGAACCAAATAATTTAGAGAGCAAAAAGGAATTAAGTCCTGATCAAACTCTCGGATTAGTTAGCTTAAGTTTAATGCAAAAACTATATCAGAAAGACTCATCCTTTAGTTGGTTAGAAGAGGAAAAATCAGAGAAGGTAAATCTTAAAAATCTTAGAGACAGATTGGAATTAACACAATTGGCAATAAATACTGGAGCCCCTTTAACAACTGCAGAGGTGAGTGCTTTAATTGGAGCAAAGCCCGGGAAGTCGAAACTGGAGAGAGCAGGATTATTAGCTACAAAAATAGCTAGAAATTTATGGAAGTTATCGAAAACGAGCCAAGGAAATTCCTTCTACAGAAATTAAAACAACCCTGAAAAATCTATTTAATAATTCTCATTTAAGTTTTTAAACATTCATATAAGTTTTTTAAATGTGTGAATTTCTTAAGAGAACTTATTAATTACTTTCTTAATTTTAAAAGTTTATGCAAGCTTGAAATATAAGCTCTTGATATCATTAATGAGTAAAGTCGAATTTAATAAAGAAACTGGACCGAGAGAGGTTTTCTGCGGTCTTACTTCAATCGTATGGCTACATAGAAGGATGCCAGATGCATTTTTTCTGGTAGTAGGTTCAAGGACCTGCGCTCATTTAATTCAAAGTGCCGCTGGCGTAATGATTTTTGCTGAGCCCAGATTTGGGACAGCTATTCTTGAAGAAAAAGATCTTGCTGGTCTTGCAGATGCTCACGAAGAGCTAGATCGAGTGGTAAACGATCTTATTGAAAGAAGACCAGAAATAAAAACTCTTTTTCTGGTTGGATCTTGTCCAAGTGAAGTAATCAAACTAGATCTTGCGACTGTTGCCGAAAAGTTAAATAAAAGGTTTTTAGGTCAAGTAAAGTTTGTTAATTATTCTGGCAGTGGGATAGAAACAACGTTTACCCAAGGAGAGGATGGAGCTTTAAAAGCTTTAGTGCCTTTAATGGAATCTTCAGATGAGAAAAAATTATTATTGGTTGGTACACTTGCAAATAATGTGGAAGATAGGTTTAAAAAGATTTTTAGAAATATAGGAATTTCAAATGTTGAAAGTTTTCCACCCCGACAATCAACAGAATTACCAAAAATTGGCAAGAATACAAAAGTTTTATTAACTCAGCCTTATTTAAGTGACACTTTAAGAGATCTTAAACATCGCGGATGTGAAATAATATCCGCTCCATTTCCATTAGGTATTGAAGGAAGTACTAAATGGCTTTTAGCCGCTGCTAAAACTTTCAACATTAGCGAACTAAAAGTTCATGAAATCATTGCACCTTTAATAAGTAGGGCAAAGCTTGCACTTGAATCTCACAAAAACATTCTTAAAGGAAAAAGATTATTTCTTCTACCTGAATCACAGCTTGAGATCTCCTTGGCGAGATTCTTACATAACGAATGCGAAATGGACCTAATAGAAGTAGGGACTCCATACTTAAATAGAGATTTAATGAAAGAAGAGATTAATTTATTACCTGATAATACCAAGATTGTCGAAGGTCAACATGTCGAGAAGCAATTAGATCGAGTAAGAGAATCTTCTCCAGACTTAGTAGTTTGTGGTATGGGTTTAGCTAACCCACTTGAAGCAGAAGGAATTAGTACTAAGTGGTCAATAGAAATGGTATTTAGTCCAATCCATGGCATTGATCAAGCGGCAGATTTGGCAGGGCTTTTCTCCAAGCCACTAAAAAGGAATCAAATACTAACCTCAAAAACTTTAGTAACTCATTAAAAATTATGGAATTAACTCTATGGACATATGAAGGGCCCCCTCATGTAGGTGCAATGAGGATTGCATCATCCATGAAAGATATACATTATGTACTTCATGCTCCTCAAGGAGATACTTATGCGGATCTTTTGTTTACAATGATTGAAAGAAGGGGGAAAAGGCCTCCCGTGACCTACACAACATTTCAGGCTAGGGATCTAGGTGGTGATACAGCAGAATTGGTCAAAAAAAATATAAAGGAGGCAGTCGCCCGATTTAAACCAAAAACTCTTTTAGTAGGAGAAAGTTGCACCGCAGAACTAATACAAGACCAGCCTGGAGCTCTTGCTAAAGGGATGGGATTTGATATTCCAATAGTTAACCTTGAATTACCCGCATACAGCAAAAAAGAAAATTGGGGAGCTTCAGAAACCTTTTATCAGCTAATAAGAACTCTTCTAAAGGAAAAGATAAGTCCAGATGAAAAGATAAATCCTCAAAGATGGAAGGAACTAGGCCGAAGACCAAAAGTAAATATACTTGGTCCTTCATTATTAGGATTCAGGTGTAGGGATGATGTTATCGAAATACAACGTATACTTTCAGAACAAGGAATAGATACAAATGTAGTGGCCCCGCTGGGAGCAAGCCCAGATGATATTGAAAGACTAATAGATGCTGAAATCAATATTTGTCTCTATCAGGAAATTGCTGAAACATCCTGTGATTGGCTTAAACGCAATTTCGGAATGGAATATACAACTACTATCCCAATTGGAATAAAAAACACAATTAATTTTATAAAGGAAGTCCATAACAAGTTAGACCTGCCTTTAAGTAATAAAGAAGAATTAGAACACAAATCAAAACTTCCTTGGTATTCAAAATCAGTTGACTCTAATTATTTAACTGGCAAACGAGTTTTTATATTTGGTGATGGAACACATGCAATTGCTGCCGCTAAAATTGCTAAAGAGGAATTAGGTTTTGAAGTAGTTGGTCTTGGAACCTATAGCAGAGAGATGGCCAGACAAGTAAGAGCCACTGCAAAAGAGATGAATATAGAGGCTCTCATTACTAACAATTATCTAGAAGTGGAAGATACAATGAAAAGAACCTCGCCTGAATTAGTTTTAGGTACACAGATGGAGAGGCATAGTGCTAAAAGACTTGGAATTCCTTGCTCGGTAATAAGTACACCAATGCATGTTCAAGACGTTCCCGCAAGATATAGTCCTCAAATGGGATGGGAAGGAGCAAATGTAATCTTTGATGACTGGGTTCATCCTCTAATGATGGGATTAGAAGAACATCTAATTGATATGTTTAAGCATGATTTTGAATTTGTTGATGGTCATCAAAGTCATCTAGGTCATACTGCGACCAAAGTTAAAACTGACATAAATTCAGAAGAAAAAGAAAACCAACACAAAGGAGGAATTATTTGGACTGAATCTGGTAGAGCTGAATTAACAAAGGTTCCATTTTTTGTTAGAGGTAAAGTTAAAACGAATACAGAGAAATATGCGATGTCAAAAGGTATTCCAGAAATTAGCGACGAAACCCTTTATGATGCAAAAGCATTCTTCGGATAGCGTATACTAAATAGCCATCAATAAGGCATGAGTATTTTCACTCAAAGTATAGTAAATTAACCCTAAAGATGTAGTTATAAAAACAAATGTTCTATATTTAGCATAAATAAATAAACATTTGTTTAGAAATATATTACATAAGACATTTACCCTGCAAGAATATAAATAGTAACGTGTATTTTTAGCTTTAAATGACAAGTACTATTAATAAACCTCTTGATGGTGAAGGCAGTGTTCAAGTTAAGCAAGATCCAAAAATAAATATAGAGGAAGGTGCTTTAGTTATCGCTGTATATGGCAAGGGTGGGATTGGTAAGTCAACTACATCTTCTAACCTCTCTGCAGCATTTTCAAAATTAGGGAAAAAGGTTTTACAAATTGGATGTGATCCGAAACACGATAGTACTTTTACTTTGACCCACAAAATGGTCCCCACTGTTATCGATATTCTTGAAGAAGTCGATTTTCATAGTGAAGAATTGAGACCTAATGACTTTATGTTTGAGGGCTTTAACGGAGTAATGTGTGTAGAAAGTGGAGGCCCTCCTGCTGGTACAGGTTGCGGAGGGTATGTAACTGGCCAAACAGTAAAGCTCTTAAAAGAGCATCATTTATTAGAAGATACTGATGTTGTGATTTTTGATGTATTAGGAGATGTTGTTTGTGGGGGATTCGCCGCACCCTTACAACATGCTAATTACTGTCTTATTGTTACTGCTAATGACTTCGATTCAATATTTGCTATGAACAGAATTGTTTCTGCAATTAAAGCAAAAGCCAAAAATTACAAAGTCAGGTTAGGAGGAGTAGTCGCTAATAGGTCTAAAGATACAGATCAAATTGATAAGTTCAACGAAAGAACAGGTTTAAAAACAATGGCTCATTTTAAAGATGTAGATGCAATTAGAAGATCAAGACTAAAAAAATGTACTATCTTTGAAATGGAACCAACTGAGGATGTAATTGAAGTGCAAAATGAATATTTATCCCTTGCAAAAAATATGCTTGACAACGTAGAACCCTTAGACGGTAATCCACTTAAAGATAGAGAAATTTTTGATTTATTGGGATTTGATTAGATTGAACTAACCATCTACATTTTGACATAAAGTCAAATTCCCTGAGAACTTACTATTTGCATTAGTTTATATCGATATTAAGCATCTAGTAAGCGTTTCATTTTCTCCTGTTTTTCATATTTAAAAATAAGTTTGTGTAGTTTGCAATAACTAATAACAGCAAGAGAAATGTATTAATAGACATAAAAAAAGAGAGTCTTTATAATCTCTAATTTTAGATCGACTGTCAATCTTTTTTATTGCAGAGATTTGGGTTACCTTCTGTTAAAGGAGTTTCTGAAGGGATTTATTTTATTATCAAAATTTACTATAAAGGCAGTAATACCAATTATTTTATCTATAACAGAAGTATATAGTTATTCTTAATTATATTAATCCAACCAATTTTTGAGTTAATTCATAAGTTTGCTTAGAGATCTTTGGATCAATTATTCTCTTTGATAATTTTTGAGAGAAAGCTTTTCTTCCAGTTTTTTGACGATTACCCCAACTCCAATGAACTGCTGGTTTTGCATATTCTGTAAAAGTTGCAACTTGAGCTACTCTCTCTCCCGCCATTCTTTGAGAGACATATCCCCTTGTTATGAATTTCTGAAAAATAGGAAATAGAACTCTAAACAACCAAGGAGTATCTCTAAAAAGCTTAGTATCAGCGACACATCCAGGATAAAGGGAATTAATTATAATTTTTTCCTCAGAATATCTTTTTGATAATTCCTGCACAGTTGCCATATTGCAAAGTTTACTATCTTTATAAGCTTTTCCAGGTTTAAATTTCTTTCCATTAGCCATACTAATTGGAGATAAAAAACCATTCTTAAATCCTGATAGATCCCCAAGATTAGCCGGAGCAGGGATTGGAATTCGTCCTCCTAATTCTAAAAAATTAGCTGTAACAGTTCCTAATACTGTAATTCTTGGCTTGAATTTAGTATCTTGACCATTTATAAAAATTTCTTTCTCAGAGGATAGTATGTTATCTAAAAGGAGATTAATCAAAAGGAAATGCCCAAAGTGATTTACTGCCATTGAGTTTTCATATCCCTGAGGAGACCTTTCTGGTCTTTTTAATCTTGGTTTATAAACTGCAGCATTACAAATAAGCGAATTTATTGGTTTTGTAAATTTTTCCAATATTTCACTACACCCTTTTCTTACATGATCCAAATCAGATAAATCTATTTCTTTAAAATGAATATTTTTCATTTCATCTTCTGTCAAGACTTCCTCGGCAGCTTTTATTCCCCGCTTATTTGAACGATTAACAGCTATTATTTCCCATCCAAATCTCAACAAAGGTTTTAGAGTATTTAATCCAACACCTGATGTTGTTCCTGTTATTAGGACTAAACCTTTACTATTCTGATCCACTTGAAATAATAATTAATTTGAAAAATTAGATAATTCGAATGATTTCTCATAAGACTTATCAACGCCATATTACTCTGATAATGTCTCTAGAAATCATTTGAACTTGATCCTTCATAAATCTTTGCTCACCTTCAAAAGAAAATAATTCGTCAAATCTAGTACTTAACTCTTTAAATCTAGATTTTTCATATAAAAAAGAATTTTCAATTTCTCTTAATCTTGTTAATCTTACTTTTGAGCTATATCCAAGTTTTATTAAACTTATTATGGCTAAAGAAGAAAAACATACTTTTAGAACTAAAAAGAAATAAGAAACAAAGTAATCCTGATCTTTATAATTGTTTTCAATTACAGATGCTAAATCTTTTTGTTGAGAAAGATTATTTTTATAAGGATGTTTTGACAACTTGAATTGTTGGTATGAAAAAAGACTAAAATTATTTAGTCCTAATAAATTATTACCTTAAAAATTTCGTATTACTAATAAATTTTTATGTTTTTGCCAAGGTTATACCTAACCTTAGTGCTAGAACTCCTGCATGCATTACTACTATGAGACCAAGTGCTATTAAATTAATTGTTTGAGAAGGCTCCATGGGGTAAAAAGTTATTTTCTTTATTCTCTACCGAAAAGTGAAAAATTGATACACTATTACAAAATGATGTTACGTAATTAATAAATTGAAAGATAACTTTTATTGAAAATTATTATAAGTGAACCTATCAGGTTAATTTTGGGATTAGAAAATAAAGCTCTAATTATTTCAACAAAAAAATTATCTGGCGTTGAACAAATGTCTTTAGATCTACGTTTATTAGATCACACCATATCGGAACCTGAAATAAGTCTCACCTTAAGATTTTATCATTGGGATGGAGATTGGCTTTCAGTTGGCTATCATCAAAAGATAATTCCCCCTCACTGGGGAAAACTAATAGATGATGGGTTAATTAAAATTGTGAGGAGGCCTACAGGTGGTGGAGCTGTTTTGCATTCAAAAGGAATAACATATGCAATAACATTCAAAAAAAATTCCTATAAAAGTTGTAGTTATGAAATGATAAATAATTGGTTAATTAAAAGTTTTAAAGAATTAGGATTAAACTTGCAAAATGGGCATTTAAAAAAATCAACCATAAGAGAGAATTGTTTTGGGTCCTCATACATTTCTGATTTGGTTGATCAAGAGGGGTTTAAGAGGATAGGGAGCGCACAATATAGAAAAAGAGGGGGATTCCTTCAGCATGGCGAAATTCAAATTAATCCTTCCAGAGTTTTATGGTTTAAATTATTTGGAGAAGAAGCCCCACCAAAAATAAATCTAAATTTTACAAACAATGAAATAATAAGACATTTAAAAAATTCATTTTTAGATAATAAATCAAATCTAATAATTGAAAATATTGAATTTAAAGATAATATGATTACCAAATTCTTATAACTCTAATTAATCAATATCCCCTTTCTTCTTCATTAAATTAACTATTCTTGGTAATTCTATTCCGAGGGGATATTGATTTTTATTATTAAATTTGCTGACAATCTCAGAAGGCAAATTCAAACCCATTTTATTCAAGACGAAATAACCAACTTTGTTTCTATCAATTATCCCTAGAGGCATATCGGCAGAATTGAGTACTAATAAAAAACCTTCACTTGACTTTTCAATACTTTCTATCGTTTTCCACAGCTCGGTATTGCTATATACACTTGTAAAAGTATTTAATGGCTTCTT
>QCIF01000002.1 GCA_003216835.1 Prochlorococcus sp. AG-402-K10
AGTATTTGGCAGCTAAATTTTCATAATCTTCTTTCGCAGATTGATGAACATAATCTATTAATTGTTCTTTTTCTGCTCCCATAAGAATTAAAGGCTTTTTGCTATCTCTTTTTTTTATGTCATAAATTATTTGTGAGAACTCTGGCAAACATCCAATTGCAGGTAAAGTATCTGTCTGAAAAATTATAGGCAAACCACCTTTAAGTTTCTCCAGTGCTGATTCTGTATTGATTACATTCATTTAAATTATCAACTAATAATAATTTATTTATATCTTCCAATTGTAAATCTTCCAATACCAGAAAAATCTTTTAAGACTTTTACAGATGTAAATCTATTGTCAAGAAACAAT
Source organism: Prochlorococcus sp. AG-402-K10 (assembly GCA_003216835.1). GTDB lineage: Bacteria > Cyanobacteriota > Cyanobacteriia > PCC-6307 > Cyanobiaceae > Prochlorococcus_A. Next base: position 353 of record QCIF01000002.1, read on the forward strand.
TGTCTTACTATTGATCCTTGATCAAAATGATTCTCAAGTATTAACCATCCTTTTTCTTTTAAATATAATGGAGCATTGTATATTATTTCTCTGATATGTTCCAAACCATCCTCCCCTCCTAATAAAGCAATTTTAGGTTCAAAATTCTTTACTTCAACTGGCAATTTTTTATAGATTTCTTCAGGAATGTATGGCGGATTTGAAATAACAACATCTAATTCACCTTTTAAAGGTTCCAGAGGTTTCCACCAATGTCCACAACAAAATGTCAAATTCTTCTGATTTGAATAATTCATAAAATTTCTCGATGCAATATCTATTGCATTTTTATCAATATCTGTTGCAATTCCCTCCCAAGAAGGATGTGCCAATGCGAGAGCAATACTTATAGCACCTGATCCAGTTCCTAACTCAGCAAAAACTAATTTTTTGGAATTATTTCCAAAAATCTTAAGGACAATGTCAATTATTAATTCTGTTTCTGGCCTTGGAATTAGTACGTTTTCAGAAACAATTAATTTCAAATCTCTCCAGAAAGTAAATCCAGATAGATATTGAATAGGTACATTATTTGTAAGATGATTATCCCAAAAAGATTCAATTAAATCTAAGTTTTTTTTAAAATAAAATTCTCCCTCAGAGTTCAATCTAAGTAAATTAATTTGATTATGAGATATTCCCGCTATTGATTCTAATAAGAGATAAAGAGATTCTTTATCTCCCCCTTTAGTTAATTGTTTTTTTTCCCACAATAAAAATTCTGTTGCAGAAACATAAAACATTAATTAATTTAGCGTTTTGGTCCCAGTTTACCTTTACCAGAATCTGAGAAGAAGCTTGATTTCTCACCATCTTGAGTGGAGATATATAAACCTATTAGAAAAATAGTTGGTACTCCCACGAAAAGAAGACTTGCTAAGAACCCAAAATTTGTTGTTTCCATTTAGAGTGACGATTTCATAATTAAATAGACTATAGACATTTAACTTGAAATAAAGTGAAAAAATCAATAAATTGCATCAACTGATTAACAGTCTTAAACAATTTAACGAGGTAAATTTTTATTATCAATCCTTTCTTTTAGTTCCTCTAAGTTAGAAGGAGGAGATTGAGGTTTTGTAAGTATTACTGCAGATGAATTAATTAGAGTTTGACATGCAAGTCTCCAATTTTGCGGTCTATTTTTAAGTTTCTCTTTTTCCACACTTGTAAGTGGACTCAAGGAATTTTTGCTTCCTCCTTCTATAGAAACAAAACAAGTACTGCATTGTCCTGCTCCCCCACAATTCCCCAACATTCCTTTAAGCCCATAAAGTTGTAATTTCTCTCTAATTACGAAATCCCTTAAATTTTCTCCAGTTTTACACTGAATATCAACTCCTTCTCGGATGAATCTAATAGTTGCCATTTTTGTAGTTATTTTTCCTATTTTGGCGTTTTACTTTGAGAATTGTGACCAAAATATTAACAATTTTTAGGGTAAAATTCCTCGAAACTAAAGTAATAGAAATTGATTTGGCCAATTTTTGCAAGAAAATAAATTTATTTACAAAAATCCCTCAAAGACTAAAAAACCCTTACTATCGTGATGTTTAGCTGTTTATTCAGCATAGTTATCTAGAAATTAACCGATGGGATTGCCTTGGTATCGGGTGCACACAGTAGTTATTAACGACCCAGGTCGGCTACTGGCTGTGCATCTCATGCATACTGCATTATTAGCCGGCTGGGCCGGTTCTATGGCTCTTTATGAATTAGCCATTTTTGATCCTTCAGATGCTGTTCTCAATCCAATGTGGAGACAGGGGATGTACGTCATGCCATTCATGGCAAGATTAGGAATCACAAGTAGTTGGAACGGATGGGATATAACCGGTGCTACTGGGGTTGATCCAGGATTCTGGAGTTTTGAAGGAGTTGCAGCATCACACATAGTATTTAGTGGACTTTTGATGTTAGCTGCAATATGGCATTGGACATATTGGGATCTTGAACTATGGGAGGACTCAAGAACAGGAGAACCTGCACTTGATCTACCAAGAATTTTTGGTATTCACCTTCTATTAGCTGGCCTTACATGCTTTGGATTTGGAGCTTTTCATTGTGCCAATGTAGGTATTTGGGTTTCAGACCCTTATGGTTTAACTGGTCATATTGAACCAGTCTCACCAATCTGGGATGCAGATGGCTTTAATCCATTCAATCCTGGAGGGATCGTTGCGAACCATATTGCAGCCGGTCTATTGGGTATTATTGGAGGTATTTTTCATATCACAAACAGACCTGGAGAAAGACTTTATAGAGCCCTTAAGCTTGGAAGTTTGGAAGGAGTATTAGCTAGTGCTTTAGCTGCTGTACTTTTCGTAGCTTTTGTTGTTTCAGGAACAATGTGGTATGGATCAGCAACAACTCCAGTTGAGTTGTTTGGCCCAACAAGATATCAATGGGATTCTGGTTATTTCAAGACTGAGATTAATAGAAGAGTCCAAGCAGCTATGGATAATGGTGCTACTAGAGAGGAAGCATACGCTTCAATTCCAGAAAAATTAGCTTTTTATGACTACGTTGGCAATAGTCCTGCTAAAGGCGGATTATTTAGAGTAGGAGCACTTGTTAATGGAGATGGCTTACCAACAGGTTGGCAAGGTCATATTACTTTCCAAGATAAAGAAGGTAATGATTTGGAAGTTAGAAGAATACCTAATTTCTTTGAAAACTTCCCAGTCATACTTGAAGATAAAGAAGGTAATGTAAGAGCTGATATTCCATTTAGAAGAGCTGAAGCCAAGTATTCATTTGAACAAACTGGTATCACAGCAACTATTTATGGTGGAGATCTCAATGGTCAAACATTTACTGATCCAGCAGTAGTTAAAAGATTAGCCAGAAAAGCACAGCTTGGGGAAGCATTTAAGTTTGACAGAGAAACTTATAAATCTGATGGTGTATTCCGAAGCTCTCCAAGAGCATGGTTTACCTACGCACATTTATGTTTCGGATTGTTATTCTTATTCGGTCACTGGTGGCATGCTTCAAGAACCCTATACAAGAACAACTTTGCTGGTATTGATTCTGACATAGGCGACCAAGTTGAATTTGGTCTATTCAAGAAGCTTGGTGACGAAACCACTAGAAGAATCCCAGGAAGGGCTTAAACTAAACTTTATTATTTATTCTTATGGAAGCTTTTGCTTACGTTCTTATTTTAACTCTTGCAGTTGTTACTTTATTTTTTGCTGTCGCTTTTAGAGATCCCCCTAAATTTGATAAAAAATAAAATTTTAAAACCCTCTTTTAAAGAGGGTTTTTTTTGTCCTACTTTGCATAAGCGTCATATTAATCTAGTATTAGGGTTAAAGATTGTCTTATTTCGCTATATGCAGTGTCCAACCTGTCAAAATACAGATAGTAGAGTTTTGGAGTCTAGATCTGCTGATACTGGCAAAAGTGTTAGAAGAAGGAGAGAGTGTTTAAATTGCACCTTTAGATTTACAACTTATGAAAGAGTTGAAACAATGCCAATTTCTGTAATTAAGAAAGATGGAAGTAGAGAATTATTTAAGAAAGATAAATTAGTTACTGGTATATCAAGAGCCTGCGAAAAAACAACCTTTACAAGTGAATCTATTATTAATTTTGTTGATGGGATTGAATCTCAAATCATACAAGAATCCAATAAAGATATTAAATCTTCTCGAATTGGCGATTTAATACTTAAAGGCTTAAGGAAAGAAAACGAAGTTGCTTATATAAGATATGCCTCAGTTTACAGAAAATTTAATGGGGTGAAAGATTTTATTTCCACTCTTGAATCTTTGAAAGGAACTGCAAAAAATGAATTAGCATCAATTTTATAAAAAATTCAGCATATTAAAGTGTAGAATATTAAACACAAATAATTATTTGCTACTAGTTTGCAGGCTAATAGCATTCCTTTCTAACTACCTCAGGTAGTCTGCGATTTAACAAATGAGCGAAAATTCTTCCCAAACTGTAAAAGAAATTCCTGACGATAAAGCAATTAACAATTCATCTGAATTAGATAAGAATTCAGGGTCTTCAGAAAAAGCCGATTTATCATACAAAAAAGAGGAAATACCATCAGCAGATTCTTCCTCAAGTAGAAACAATGATTTTGATAATGCAGGGTTTACTCAAGAAGAATTTGCATCACTACTCGGAAAGTATGATTATAATTTTAAACCTGGTGACCTAGTAAAAGGAACAGTTTTTGCTCTAGAGCCTAAAGGAGCGATGATAGATATAGGTGCAAAAACTGCTGCTTTTATGCCAGTGCAAGAGGTTTCAATAAATAAGGTTGAGGGTTTAAGTGATGTTTTACAGCCTTCAGAACATAGAGAATTCTTCATTATGAGTGAGGAGAATGAAGATGGGCAGTTAGCCCTATCAATTAGAAGAATAGAGTATCAAAGGGCATGGGAAAGAGTTAGGCAATTACAAAAAGAGGATGCCACTATTTATTCGGAAGTATTCGCAACAAATAGGGGTGGTGCTTTAGTAAGAGTAGAAGGTTTAAGAGGCTTTATACCTGGATCCCATATTAGTGCCCGCAAAATAAAAGATGACCTAGAAGGTGAATATCTACCATTAAAGTTTCTTGAAGTCGATGAAGAAAGAAACAGATTAGTTTTAAGTCACAGAAGGGCTCTTGTTGAGAAAAAAATGAATAGGTTAGAAGTGGGAGAAGTTGTTGTCGGTTCTGTTAAAGGAATCAAGCCTTATGGAGCGTTTATTGATATTGGAGGAGTAAGTGGTCTTTTACATATTTCTGAAATCAGTCATGAACATATTGAGACACCTCATAACGTTTTAAACGTAAATGACCAGATGAAAGTAATGATTATAGATTTAGATTCAGAAAGAGGAAGAATATCTTTATCTACTAAAGCGCTTGAACCAGAACCAGGTGACATGTTAAGCGACCCCCAGAAAGTGTTTAATAAAGCTGAAGAAATGGCTGCCAAATATAAGCAAATGCTATTTGAGCAAACTGATGAGAATGAAGAGCAACAGTCAGCTTCAGTAGAAGCAGTTTAAGGCTAAAGATATTATTTAAATAGATATATTTCCAGGTACTTTTACAAATTTATTTAATAATAATTCTTAATTTAGAATCAAAATTTATTGATTAGCACTATCAATATAATTTAGGATTAAAACTATTAACTTTCAATATAATTATGAGTGATTTCATCTTCACTTCTGAATCTGTAACTGAAGGCCATCCAGATAAGATATGTGATCAAATAAGTGATGCTGTTTTAGATGCTTTATTGACAGAAGATCCAGAAAGCAGAGTCGCATGCGAAACCGTTGTCAATACTGGTCTTTGTTTACTTACTGGAGAAATAACTTCAAAAGCAAAGCTTGACTATATCAAACTAGTAAGAGATGTAATTAAAAAAATTGGATATCAAGGATCAAAGGCTGGTGGCTTTGATGCTAATAGCTGCGCAGTTTTAGTAGCTCTTGACGAGCAGTCACCTGATATTTCTCAGGGGGTAAATGAAGCAGATGATATGAAAGACGATTTGGAAAACAACACTGGAGCCGGGGACCAAGGGATAATGTTTGGCTATGCATGCGATGAGACACCTGAAATGATGCCATTACCAATTAGCTTGGCACATAGATTAGCAATACAGCTTGCCAAAGTAAGACATGAAAAAGTTCTTAATTATCTACTACCTGATGGAAAAACTCAAGTAAGTATTGATTATAAAGAAGGAATTCCAGTTTCAATAAATACCATTTTAATTTCAACTCAGCATACTGCTGAAATTGATGGAATTACTAATGAAGCAGAAATTCGTAAAAGGATAACAGAAGACTTATGGCTCAATGTAGTCTTACCTGCTACTGAAGATTTAAAAATTAAACCAAACAGACAACATACAAGATTCTTGGTAAATCCCACAGGTAAATTTGTAGTAGGAGGACCTCAAGGTGATGCAGGACTTACTGGCAGAAAAATAATTGTCGATACTTATGGTGGATATGCAAGGCATGGAGGTGGTGCATTCTCAGGGAAGGATCCTACTAAAGTTGACAGATCAGCTGCTTATGCAGCACGATATGTAGCTAAAAGTATTGTTAAAGCAAAATTAGCCAAAAAGGCCGAAGTTCAATTAAGTTATGCAATTGGAGTCGCTAAACCAATTTCAATTCTTATTGAAACTTTTGGTACAGGAGCTATTTCTCAAGCTGATTTAACAGAACTTATTAAAAACAACTTTGATTTAAGACCTGCAGCAATAATTAAGGAATTTGATTTAAGAAATCTTCCCAAAAAAATGGGTGGGGAATTTTTCAGGAAGACAGCTTCTTACGGGCATTTTGGAAGAAATGATCTAAAGCTTCCTTGGGAAAATGTAGAAGAAAAAGCCAACCAATTAATAGAGGCTGCTAAAGTATTGTTATAGATTTTTTTATGCAAGATGAATTCTTTGGAGGATTAGATTTTGGGACTAGTGGTGCAAGAATATCTATAATTAATTTAAAGAAGGAATTAAAATTTTCGAATTCAATTACATATGAATACGGCTTTAAGGATCCCAATTCTTGGAGTAATTCTTGTGACAAGCTTCTAGATAGTTTACCTCTACATATAAAAAGTAATATTGTTAAATTATCAATTTCTGGTACATCTGGAACTTTAATAGCATGCAATTTAATAGGGGATCCTATAGGAGAAGCAATACCTTATGACCAAGCATGTAATGATAATAAGAAACTTCTTGAATCATTATCTATTGGAGAAGATCATTTACAAACCCCATACAGCAGTCTGGCTAAAGCCTTAAAACTCATAGATAAATATGGAAAAAATATTCTTTTAAGACATCAATCTGATTGGATAACTGGATGGTTGTTGAAAGATTGGACCTATGGAGAAGAAGGTAATAATCTCAAACTTGGCTGGGATCTAATAAAAGAATCATGGCCAAAAAGTTATCTCAATACCTCATTAGTAAAAAGCTTACCTCTGATAATTAAAAGTGGCACAATTATGGGTCAAATCCATTCTGAATTAGCAGAGAGGTTGAAATTAAATAAGAGAATAATATTAATCTCAGGGACAACTGATTCAAATGCAGCTTTTTTAGCTGCTGGATTAGATAAAGAAGAAGGTCTAACAGTTTTAGGTACCACTATAGTAGTTAAAAAAATTGTTAAAACACCAATAAAAGAAAAAGGAATTACAACCCATCGGGTGTGTGGGGATTGGATATGTGGAGGCGCATCAAACGCTGGATGTGGAATTTTATCTAAATTTTTTTCTGATTTAGAAATAAAAGAACTTAGCAGACAAATAAATACAGCAAAAAAAACTTATATAAATCTTCTACCACTGAATAGTAGGGGCGAAAGATTTCCAGTTAATAATCCTTTTTTAGAGCCAATTCTTAGTCCTAGGCCTGTAAGCGACTCACTTTATATACATGCATTGTTCGAAGGACTAGCTAGGATTGAATTACAAGGATGGGAAAAACTACATAAGCTTACAGGTTCACTTCCAAAAAGGATTATTACTATTGGTGGTGGTTCAAAAAATCCGCAATGGAGAGCAATAAGAGAAAAGATCATTAATATACCGATAGTTTCATGCAAAAAAACAACGTCCTTTGGCACTGCTGTATTAGCACTTAATGCAAACCAATAGTTTTCATTTTTTTAAATCTTTGAACAAGATATAAAATTTTAATGAAAGGGGTTTCACAAACTACACATATTAATTTAAAGTAGATAAGTTAGAGCCGGGATAGCTCAGTTGGTAGAGCAGGCGACTGAAAATCGCCGTGTCCCCAGTTCAAATCTGGGTCCTGGCACCTTTAAACCCCGTCTATGACAGGGTTTCAATGTTTTTAGGGATGGAGTACACTGGAGTACACTTTTGCATATCAATAATCTTACATAATCTGAAAGAAGTTTTTGTTTATAAAAGTTTTATTTTTTTAAGGATAATCCTCTCTATCTTTAAATTTCTTAAGAATTTCTACTAGAAAAAAATATCCAGAAGGTTTGGAAAATAGTTAATAAAATTCTTTAATATTTATTTTGATTTCTTTAGGAGTAAACAAACAATCAAAATGAATAATTTCAGAAAAAACTATAGTAGCAACCTAGACCATAGGAATTTGCGTTCAGACCTCACAAAAAGAAAAACATACAAAAGGCGGGATTCAAATAATATCCTTGTTCAGATTGTTAAAAAACTAATTGAAAATGAGGTTAAAGCATTCTTCTCAAATCGATTTAAAATAAATAATAAATTTTAATTATTGAAATCGAAAATTAATTGATAAAACAATGAAACATAATCATCATCAAATTGAATGTCCAAATTGCGGCAGTTCATTCGAATTAGATAAAAATAAATTCGCAAGTATACTATCTCAAGTTAAAGAAAATGAGATTGATAAACAAGTATCAGAAAAAGTAAAAATTTTCAAAGATAAAATAGATAGTGAATCTCAACTTGCTATTAATAACGCAAAATCTGAAAACAAAGAATCAGTTGAGAAGTTAGAAAAAGCATTAGAAATCGAAAAACTTAAAAATCAAGAACAACTTAAGAGTCAGAGCACAGAAATTGATTTGGCAGTTGCACAAAGTAAAAACGAATATGAAAAAGAAATTAATAAAATTAATTCTGATAAAAAAGAGACTATCGAAAAGTTAGAAAAAGCATTAGAAATCGAAAAACTTAAAAATCAAGAACAACTTAAGAGTCAGAGCACAGAAATTGATTTGGCAGTTGCACAAAGTAAAAACGAATATGAAAAAGAAATTAATAAAATTAATTCTGATAAAAAAGAGACTATCGAAAAGTTAGAAAAAGCATTAGAAATCGAAAAACTTAAAAATCAAGAACAACTTAAGAGTCAATCTACTCAAATAGAACTTGAGATAGAAAGAAAAAAGAATATCTTTGAAAAAGATAGAGATCAAAAAATTGAGAAAATTAATTCTCAGTACAAGCAAGAAATAAATCTTCATAAAGAAGAAATTGCAAGATTGAAAGATTTTCAATCAAAATTATCAACAAAAATGATTGGAGAAACACTCGAACAGCATTGTCAAATGGTATTTGACCTAAGACAAGCAGATGGATGTTTCCCAAATGCACAATTATTAAAAGATAATGATGTTGTAAATGGCACTAAAGGAGATTTTATTTTTAAAGATTATGACGAAGATGGTAATGAAATCATTTCAGTTATGCTGGAAATGAAGAATCAAAGTGAGATTGGAAATATCAAAAAGAAAAATTCAGACCACTATTCGAAACTAGATAAAGATAGAACTAATAAAAATTGTGATTATGCCATTCTTGTCTCCACTTTAGAACCAGATAATGAATTTTTTAATCGAGGAATAGTTCAAGTAAGAGAGTTTAAAAATATGTATGTAGTTAGACCCAATTCTTTATTAATCTTGCTTTCATTTATTACTTCTTTTGCAAGAAAAACATTAGATGAGAAGCGTGAAATAATAAAACTCAAAAATATGAATATAGACTTGGCAAATTTCGAAGATAATCTTGCTAATGCTAAAGAATTAATGCAAGTTAATACTGAAAGAGTAACAGCGAACTTTGCTAAATCAATCGTAGAAATAGACAAAATAATTTCCCAACTGGAAAAACATAAGTCAACACTTCAAAAAATTGACTCTAATTTTCAGATTGCAAATAGAAAAGCGCAAGATATTACTGTAAAGAAACTGACTTACAAAAATACTTTCATGCAGAGAGTTTTTCAGAAAATAAGGGAAGAAAAGAAAAATGCACAATAAAAATTTATTAATATCAATAATTTGTCATTTCATTTAGGCATTTTAGTTCTTGGTGAAGTAATGAAATCTTAAAAGTGTAATCCATAAAGCAACTGGAAAAGAACAAAATTTTAATCAAGAATTGAGTGCAAATGGAGTACACACGATGGAGTACACAAAAACTTAATGACTGTAAAAGCAATCTGGGACTAGTTTTTGGAGGATTAAATCCCTAATTCAAATCTGGGTCCTGGCACCTTTAAAAACCTGTCTTTGACAGGTTTTTTTTTATAAACATTTTTGAATCTAAATTTTTAGTCTTCAACTCTACAAACCTGACCAATTACACCCAAAATCAGTTGATCTCCATTTGGATCTCTCCAATCAGCAAAATTATTTAACTCATCTGTAGAAACAGAAACATCTCTAAAGGCTTTTTCAAAACAATTTATTTCCATTGTATAAATAATATCCTGAGTAATTTCACTATTAGTCTTTGGAATAAATTTGCTCAACACTCTAACAGAACCATCTTCATTCCTTTTGATACTTTTTCTATCCCATAATTGTTCTCCATATGTAGTTTTTGGAACTCCAACCCAATCATGTGGCAAAGCATCTGACTCCTTAATTGAAATGCCAAAAAAGAAGATTATCGAAACAAACAAAACCAATATATTTCTAAGAAATATTGATAACCAGTTATTCTTAGTTTGAATCATACTATTTTCGAATTTTAGGAATCCCTAAATTAAAATTGAGAAAGTGAAAATTAATATATTTTTAGTTTTAAATTTTGATTAATAATTTAAAAAGAAGTTTTTAAAAAATCAAAATTGAGAAAAACTATAAGATTAAATTTTTGTAAAAAATTTTATTGATTAGTATTTCTATTATAGATACAATCAAATATTGATTTCCAAAGTTAACTCTCAATAAATTGTCAGAAATAATAATGAATAGAATTCAGAAATTCCTCTCAATAGTTTTTTTTATAGCAATATTCGTTGTTGTGATTTATTTCATACAAAACTATGGCATTGAACCTCTTAGAAACAACGTAGAAAAAATGGGGATTTGGGCACCCTTTGGAATATTCATACTTAGAGGAGTAAGTATAATTTTACCCGCTCTTCCAAGTTCGGCATACTCTCTGCTCGCTGGCTCCTTATTAGGGTTTCAGAAAGGATATATAACAATTGTGTTTTCTGATATCGTTTTTTGCCAAGCAGCTTTTTTTATAGCAAGATATTTTGGTCGTGGTCCTGTACGCCGTTTGGTAGGTTCAAAAGCAATGCAAAGGATTGAAAGTTTTAATCAAAACCAATTAGAAGAAAATTTCTTCCTAATGACAGGTCTTCTTATGACAGGTCTTTTTGATTTTCTGAGCTATGCAATCGGTATTGGGGGAACTCGGTGGAAAATATTTACTCCAGCTTTATTAATAAGTCTTCTAATAAGTGATTCTATTCTTGTGGCTGTTGGGGCTGGTGTCAGCCAGGGAGCAGGATTATTTCTTGGAATAGCTCTTCTAGGAATGTTTGCTTTGGCAACTATTTCAGGATTAGCAAAAAGAAAAATTCCTAAATAAACTCATAATTAATAACTCTGTAATTATTCAAGAAAGATATAACATTTTTGCAAAAAACAACAATATAAAGAAGAATTTATGTAAGAATATTAATCTGTTGATTTTTACAATTTTTAGATGACTCCATTTAGACCAACATCATACGATCGCCCTGGAGAACAAATATCAACTACACCTTCTGGATTAAAAGTTACTTCTGCAAAAAGATTAATGGTAGATTCAATGGTAAGGATGATTCAAAAAGCTACTAATCATTCGGTAGAAGATAAACTTGAAGAAGAATCTAATAACAATTAACCAATTTATTAAAAAAAGTTTAGGAGAGTGGAAATCTATAAGAAGCACTCATTCTTTAGCATTTCAGGAAGTTGAAAATTCAACTAGTAAAATAACAATAAAAGATATAGAAATAAACAACAAAAAAGTAGTGGAACTTTTAAAGAAATATGATTTAACCTATACGCCATCTGTTATTGCCATATCAATAAGCTGGCAAGCTATTAGCGATTGGGAGGAAGAGGAAAAACCCCTAGAAGATCAAACTATTTTGTTATTTTTACCAAGAGATAAAAATACAGGGATTGTGTTACGTAATAAGGGTTATACTGAATCCGTAATTTCATCATCAGAATATTTGATTGATGAAAGGGAAAACTTAAATATAAAAACTATTTATAATTCAACAGTTTCCGAAGAGAAAATTTGTTTTTTATCAGCTCATATAAGATCGAGATATTCGGTAATTAGAAATCAAGAGAATAATGCAGTAATACAAACATCGCATACATCAGAGATCAGAAATATTTCTATTTTAAAAGATTGATTATCCTTTCAAATTGAGAATCTGTATTAGAAATTAACTCAGGAAGAAAGCCTTTATCTCCAGTGATCGAATTTACAGTAGATTTCAAATCAGAAATAGTTGCATCTCTCATTAGTTCAACCACTCTAATTGCATTCTTCAAAGGTACACCAAGAGCTAAATAAGTATTTTTAAGATCCTTTAAACAGCTTTTAGCTAAAACAGATTCATCATCAGTAATTAGGAGGTAAGAAACAATCCTTAAAATTATTTCTCCATCTCTTAAACAAACAGACATTTTATTAGTTGTATCTAAAGATATTTTTGAATTTACAGAATCCTGATTCTCGCAAATCATTGCAGTTACAGCATCCGCTGCAATTGCATGAGAATTGCTTGTTATTGATTTTATTGCATCTAATCTTGAGTTTGCAGTATCTACAAATTCTTTTATATCTTCAATATTTCTATTGCTTATATCCTTTAATTCTCTATCAGTTGATAAGAGTTGATTATTCTTTGAAACTGACATTTCTAAATTTAAATTAAAATTTTAAAAGTATAGTTTATAACAATAGTACAGTCCATGAAAAAACAGCTAAATTAAAGAATTAACGAAACTCTTCTTAATCAAAAACTTCATTTCAAAGTGATATGTGAAATACTTTAAAAATAAAAAAATTTTTCGCTAATATACAAATATATTTCTTTAAAGTTGTGGATAAAAAAGATTTAAAATTATCAAAAAAACTTATTTCGTCTTATAAAAAAAGATTAGAAAAAGAAATCTTTGAAAGAAGCATGAAATTAAAAATGCCTCAGAAAAAATTTGAAGAAATAATTAATAATAATAATGAACTAATTAGTTTAAAGAAAGCATTAAAACAATTAGAAGCAGAATCTAAATCTCAAAGTAAAGTCTGAATCTTTTGATATAAAAAACCCTATAAAAGTGAATCAAACTAACAATTTTCTTTTTAATTCTTTAAACAATGAACAACTTCAGGCAGTAAAACATGTTTTTGGGCCTCTTTTAGTAGTCGCAGGTGCAGGTAGCGGGAAAACCAAAGCTCTTACTCATAGAATTGCGAATCTTATTGAGAATAACGCTATAGATCCCTATAACATTTTGGCAGTTACTTTTACCAACAAAGCCGCTAAAGAAATGAAAGCCAGACTAGAAGTTCTTCTTGCAAAAGAATTGGCTTTTAATCAATTTGGTCAACCCTGGTCAACTCTAAAAGAGATTGATCAAAACCAATTAAGAAATAACGTTTATCAAGATAGGCTTAAAGACCTTTGGATAGGGACTTTTCATTCATTATTTTCAAGGCTTTTAAGATACGACATTGAAAAATATAATGATCCTGAGGGATTAAAATGGACAAGACAATTTTCTATTTACGATGAAACAGATTCTCAAACCTTAGTAAAAGAAATTGTGAGTCAGGATATGAATCTTGATCCAAAAAGATTTGATCCCAAAAAAATTAAAAGGGCAATTAGTAATGCTAAAAATCAATGTTTTACTTCTAATGAACTTGAAGAAAAAGCAGATGATCATTTTGAAAAAATAGTTGCAGAGGCTTACAAAAGATATAGGATCTCACTCTCAAAAAATAATGCTTTAGATTTTGATGATCTTCTGCTATTACCTGTTTTCTTATTACGGCAAAATGATTTTGTAAGAGACTATTGGCACAAAAGATTTCAGCACATCCTAGTTGATGAATATCAAGATACTAATAGAACCCAATATGAACTGATAAAACTAATTACCGCTGGAAAAACGGAACCTCAAAAATTCCAGAATTGGGAAGATAGATCAATTTTTGTAGTAGGAGATGCTGATCAAAGTATTTATAGCTTCAGAGCAGCCGACTTCAGAATATTAATTGGTTTTCAAGAAGACTTTAAAAATGGATGCAATAACGAGGAAAAAGCATCTCTAATTAAATTAGAAGAAAATTATAGATCATCTTCTAATATCCTCAATGCAGCAAACTCTTTAATTGAAAACAATACTGAAAGAATTGACAAAGTTCTCCGTGCTACTAAAGAGAAGGGAGAACTTTTAAAGTTACTTAGCTGTGATGATGAAATTTCTGAAGCAGAAGCTATAACAAGTAAATTAAAGTCACTGAATAATTCCAATCAAAAACCAATATGGAAAAATTTTGCGATCTTATATCGAACAAGAGCTCAATCAAGGGTATTAGAGGAATCTCTCGTAAGGTGGCAAATACCTTATACAATTTTTGGAGGATTACGTTTTTATGACCGAAGAGAAATTAAAGATGCCATAGCATATTTAAAAGTTTTGGTAAATTCTGCAGATAATGTAAGTCTTTTACGAATAATAAATGTTCCTAGAAGAGGGATAGGTAAGACAACTATTCAAAAGCTAGTTGATTTATCTAATAAGTTGAATATTCCATTATGGGAGGTTCTAAATGATAAGCAAAGTATTGAAGAAACAATAGGTAGATCATCAAAAGGAATTAGTAAATTTACTGAGCTTATGAATGATCTACTTTGCTACCTAGAAAACTCAGGGCCTGCACAACTTTTACAATTAATCCTAGAAAAAAGTGGTTATTTAAGTGATTTATTAAATAGTGGAACAGAAGAGTCTGAAGACAGAAGAAACAATTTGCAGGAATTAATAAATGCAGCGACTCAATATGAAGAAGAAACAGAAAATGGCGATGCAGAGGGCTTTCTTTCTACAGCAGCTTTAACAACAGATAATGATACTAAGAAAAATAATCCCAACTCTGTTACCCTAATGACTCTTCATAATAGTAAAGGTTTAGAATTTCAAAATGTCTTTATAACGGGCCTGGAACAAGGCCTTTTCCCAAGCCATAGATCAGTCGATACTCCCTCACTTCTTGAAGAAGAAAGAAGATTATGCTACGTCGGTATAACTAGAGCCAAAGAAAGAGTTTTCCTAAGTCATGCAAGAGAAAGAAGATTATGGGGAGGAATGAGAGAAGCAACAATACCTTCAATATTTCTCTCAGAGATCCCAGAGGATTTAATCGACGGTGAATTACCGCAAACTGGAGGTGCCTCAATTAGAAGAGATTGGCATTTAGATCGTTTAACAAGAGTAGATCGAAATAATTCAAATCAATTTATTAATAAACCAATAAATGCAGTAAGGAAGCTATATTCTGGTCCCAGTAAAGGGAAAAGCTGGATAGTTGGCGATAAGCTAATTCACTCAAAATTCGGAAAAGGTGAAATTATACATATTTTTGGTAGCGGGGAAAAAATATCATTAGCAGTAAAATTTGGTGACAAAGGAAGCAAAATACTAGACCCCAGATTAGCTCCAATTCGTTCAATGAATTAAGAGTATGAATGATATTTCTTATTATCTCTACAGCGAATTAAGACAAATTCCATTTAATATATATGATCTAATTTCTAAATATATTGAATCTAATAATAATACTAAAGTCGCTTTTGTTGGTGGTTATATAAGAGATTTATTGATTACTAAATTTCATAAACAAGTTTTTCCTAAGCCAGTAGATATAGACATAGTTATTGAAGGTTCTTCTGTTTCTTTAGCAAAATTCATAAAAAAAAATATATCAAATGTTGAAATATGTCTCATCAAAGAATTTAATTTATATAATACCGTCGAACTAAATATTAATGACTTAAAAATTGATATTGCCTCAGCAAGAAAAGAAATTTATAGTGCACCAGGATTAAACCCTAAAGTAATTAACACCACAATTGAAGAGGATCTACAAAGGAGAGATTTCACTATAAATGCAATAGCCTTTGAGGTTTCAAGAAAAAAAGTTTACGACCTTTATCAGGGTATTCCTGATATTAAAGGAAAAGAATTAAACTTGCTTCATGAAAATAGTATTGCAGACGATCCCAGTAGAATAATCAGATGTGCAAAATATGCTACTAGGTTAGGTTTCAGTATTTCAAGGGAATCTCTTAAACAATCTCAAGCAACAGTCTGCAAATGGCCATGGAAGGCTTCTAAAAACAAAGATAAAATAATTTTTCCACCTGCCATTAGCATAAGAATCAGGATGGAATTATCAGAAATATATAAATACGACAACCTCACAAAAATAATTTCTTTATTAGCAAAATGGGAAATCATTTCTATTTTAAATAAAAGTATTCAAGTTGATAACAAATTTTTAAGAGGTTTAAATTGGATTAAAAAATTGAATGGGAATTATCTTCTTTTCTTGTTAAAGAATTCAGAAGATTTAGTTAACATATGTCAAAGATTTTTTATAAATAAAAAGGAAAAGAATTTTTTGGAAGATTATTTAGATGTTAAAAAAATATTAGAAAATAAAAAAGATCAATTCTTATCTTTCTCTCCTTCCAGATGGACAGAATTTATTGAGGATAGAAATCTCGATGAAGAAACAGTGAAATTACTAATTTGTGATGGAGGTTTATTTTGGCGACCATTTTTTAAATGGCTATTCATTTACAAATTCATAAAATCTAAAAAAGACGGCGATCTACTAAAAAAAGAAGGATGGAAACCAGGGGAAGCAATGGGTAAGGAGATCAAAAGGTTAAGATATTTGGAAATTGATAAAATATGCAAAATTTAGTTACCTATTTATAACCTCACCAACCTTATACCAATTTTCTTTTAAGACACTTTCATATTTAGGATGGCAACTTATCAATAGCGGTCCGCATGTTTGAGGATCTAACAGTAAAGAGATTATCTCGCCTAACGTATCTTTATCTATTAAATTTTCTTTGGTGAAAGAAATAATCCTATCACTGCAATGTTCTTTAAAAATAAGCTCAATAATTTCTTTATTAGATTGAAAAAGAGTACTTTGGATATTCTTTCTTACTAGGTCCAATACACCCGGATAAGCCTTAAAAGAAGATGAATCTAATAATACTTTTATCTCTGCAAGTTTATTCTTTTTTCTAAATAAATTAGATGATTCAACCATTTCTTTAAGATGTCCCATAAATCCATACCCCGTAATATCAGTAGCTGCATTGACAATTGATTCTCCAAACTTTTCTTGAAATATATAGATTTGATCAATCAAATATTGCTGACTTGTTACTAAATTTTTCATGATTTCTTCAGAGCTCCCTCCCAAATATTTATTTTGCATTTGAGCAGCAAAATAAATTCCAACTCCTAGAGGCCTTGACATTAATAAAATATCTCCAATCTGCATCCCAGATTTCAGCCATGGTTTTGATCCATTATTTAAAATTCCTTGCACAGTTAATGAAATTTCCATTCCTAATGAATAGGGTTTATTAACTAAACTTCGTGACTCAAAAGTATGACCTCCAATTAATTTGCCACCTTGATCTTCAACTGTTGACTTAATTCCTTTTAGAGCTTGAGAAAAAAGGTAATTTTGAGAATCTTTTTCTACTTTAGGCAATGATATTAAAGCTTGCGCAGATGAAAGTTTTGCACCACAGGCCCATAAATCAGAGCAGGCATGCAATGTCGTAATTTTTGCGTTAAGCCAAGGATCACTTATTAATGCAGGAAATCCATCGACACTTTGTAAAATAATATCTTTACTATTTTTGTAAATTTCAACGGAATCTTCGGGAGAATTAGCAAAACTAACTAAATCAGCATTTATTAGTGAATTATTTAAAACACCCTGAGGAATCTTTGCAGCACATCCTCTACAATCATTCATTGAATTATCTTGGACTTTATTATTCATTATTTTTTTTATTGGGCGTAACTTTTTTATAAAATTTCTATCCAATTTATTTTTCAAACACCAAATTAAAAAAGAAGGGCCAAAAACAAAATTGCGATAAATACCAAAAGCCATTGGATTCTTTTCTGGAAATGTATTAACTATTTGCAATCCAAACCTTTGAGGAGACCATTTTTTTAATGGTTCTCCATCTATATCTTTTTTTAGATTTTTAACTAACGTTTTTAAAACTTTTACTGCAAATATTCCTGAAGGAGGTCTTTTAGCAGAATCAATAACCGCGCAATCACCTATGGCAAATATTCCCGATGTATTTCTTAACTTCAAATTATTATTTGTAATAATTCGCCCGTTTGAATCCAATTCTAAGAATTTTCTTTTTACCCATGATGGCGATGTATTACCTGTACATAAAAGAATCTTGCCATAATCAAAATCTAAATTATCTATTAATTGAATATTTGAATTTCGTAAACTTTTTAAAATCTTATAATTTATTTTATTTGCATTGCACAAAAGTTTTAAATTTCTATCTCGCCATCTTTTTCTTAAAGCATGAGAAACTTCAATTGCAGCGAGACCGCTTCCAACGATTACAAAAGGAGGTTCTTTATCTGAATCATAGATATCCTCTTTTTTGATTAATTCATAAGCTTTTAGAAAAGGTTTGATCGGGAAAGCAATTTGAGAGCTGACAAGATTCTCAAATTCTTTTGTAATTTTTGTTTGACTTCCATAATTAAGTACTAGGTTGGAAAACTTAACTGATGGCCTATTATTTAAAACAATTTTCCTTAAAGTGAAATCAATATCCCTTACTTCTTCCTTCAAAAAGGATATTTTTGCAGCTTTAGCTAAACATTCGATATCGATTAAACTTTCCTCTAAAGAAATCGATTTTGCAATCACTGATGGGAACATTGCCGAATAAACCAAATGACAATCTCTAGATATAATTGAAACAGGAATATCTGGCATTAATTTAGGATTCATCAACCATTGCCTCATTAAAAGAACATTGGTGTGTCCTCCTCCAATTAGTACTAGATGATTACAAGTCATTTACATCAAAATGAATAAAGAGCATTTATTACCAATTAAAAATTCAAAATTAGGAGTAATTGGCGGGAGTGGATTCTACTCAATAGATAAAATAGAATATTTAAGAGAAATTGATATCAATACTCCTTATGGTAAACCTTCTGATCCCATAAGGGTCTTTAAGCTTGGAAATTTAGAAATAGCCTTCATTCCTAGACATGGGAGGACTCATAGATTAAATCCTACAGAAGTTCCTTATAAAGCTAATATTTGGGCTCTAAGGTCAATAGGCGTAAGATGGATTATTGCCCCATCAGCAGTTGGCTCTCTTCAAGAACAAATAAGACCTCTTGATGTAGTGGTACCTGATCAATTTATAGATAGGACACACAGCAGACCCGCAACATTTTTTAATGAAGGAGCTGTAGCGCATGTCACTATGGGCGATCCTTTCTGTACAAATTTATCTCGAATATTGAGCGAAGTCGGAGAAATTAATATTCCTGGCGGCAGACAACTGCATAGAGGAGGCACATATTTGGCCATGGAGGGACCAGCATTCTCAACTAGAGCAGAATCTAATTTATATAGAAATTGGGGGTGTTCAATAATAGGAATGACAAACCATACAGAAGCAAGATTAGCGAAGGAGGCTGAGATAGCTTACTCCTCATTATCTATGGTTACTGATTATGATTGCTGGCATCAAACTCAACAGGAAGTATCTGTAGAAATGATTTTGGATAATCTTAGAGCCAATACAGAGGTTGCCAATACAATAATCTTTGAGTTAGCTAAAGTTATCGAAAAAGACAGACCAGATAGTAAGTCCCATTATTCATTAAAGGATGGATTAATAACTCAAAAAGAAAATATCCCTAGCTCCACAAAAGAGAAGCTAAGGATATTTACAGATTCTTATTGGAATTAAATTATATTTAATGAAATTAAAAGCTGAAAATCAATTAAGCTGAACCAACTCCATTATAAGATCCGTAGAAAAATATTCCTAATACAAAAATAACTGCCATGCCGCCTGCGGTAGCAACAAGCCATAGAGGAAGAGTTCCCTCTGTCCATCTTCTTTCCCATGCTACGGCAGGTCTTCCATCGGGTAACCTGTCTGGGATTCTGCCGTCAGGTCCTTTTAATTTACTCATAATTTTAATTTAGTTGAAAAAGTAACTGGAGAATAAAATTCCCATAACAAATACTGATAATAAGCCTAAATAAAGACTTGTACGATTAAGTTCTACTGGAACTTTATTCGGATTTTCGTTTACTTGCATAATTAATAAAGTTAACGTCTAATAAATTGCATAGCTGCAATAGCACCTAAGAAAAATACTGTTGGTACAGCAAGAGCATGTACTGCAAGCCAACGAACAGTAAATATGGGATAAACGCGGACTTCAGCAGCCTGCATTGGAGCTTGTGAATTAGTCATGTTTATTTTGTTCTTAAATCTAATTGAGATTTAGCTTCATACCTTTGCGTTACGACAGGCGCTTTTGATTCAGATGCTTGGAAATAACTATCCGGACGGGGAGTTCCAAAAGCATCATAAGCAAGGCCTGTATATACGAATAGGAAGCCTGCTATAAAAATAGCTGGAAGTGTTACTGCATGAATAACCCAGTATCTAACACTGGTAATTATTTCAAAGAATGGGCGTTCACCCGTTGAACCTGCGGCCATAATCACAATTATTTACCCTATGATCTTACAAGGTAAAATCATATGTTTGCGAAGAAATTAACAGCTTGGTTACAGACCGTTGCTAAATTAAGGCAAAATTAAGGTTTTTTTTATTTTTTTAGCTTGGTTTATTTAAGTTTTAACTATTCCATTTAAGAATATAGCCACGTTCTCCAAGGACAAAACCTTTTTTAGTGTCTAATTCAGCTTTATCTAGAAAAATAATTTTTATGTAGTTAGTAGGCAATTCAGAGGCTACTGGATCTGAATTCCAGGTTTTACCTTTATCTCGGCTAACTATAAGAGTGCCATTACCACCACCTGCCCAAATGTCACCATTTGGATCCCATCCCATATCCAAATAGTTATAACCATTTAAAATTGGAATTATTGGCTTTGTCCAACTTTCTAAATCATTACTATTCTCATTAAATCTAATTTCAGCTCCCCGAGATAACATCCATAAATTGCCTTCTGGATTAAACCCAATGCTCTGGACCCTTTTGCTGCTTGCTCTTTGATGAGCAACCCAACTATCGCTATTAGTGTCCAAAGTAGAAAAGAAATTACCTAGTGCACTTACACTGACATAATCTCCATCAGAGGTTCTTCTTAAATCTCTGACTCCTCCTGATCCAGATGCATCTATTACCTTTCCCTTCCATGATTCACCACTATCGGATGTCTCATAAATAGCTCCAGCTGTAGTTGCAAGTTCGGCGATACCATCATCAACAGTTGTTATAAGATATGGCTCCCCTGGTAACTTATTACCTAGAGATAGTCTGGTCCAATTTTTACCAGCATCCAATGTATGCATTACTAATGAGGGCTGTCCTATTAACCAACCTTCTTTACCTTTAAAATCTATATCAATTAAACGGAAATTTTCTTCACTTAAAATATCATCTAAACTTCTTTTCTCCCAAGATTCACCGCCATCATTTGATTCCATAATAAGTCTATTAGAACCGACTAAAAATCCATGGTTGTTATCTATAAAATCAATATCTAAAACATTTGACTGATCTTCAAATTGAATTGTTTCCCAAGGACTACTGTCACTCATTTTTACACCAGTAGACGAGCAACTACTTAAAACAAAGCAAATTAATAAAGTTAATAAGAGATTTGGGATTCTGGTAAAAAATTTTTTCATTATTATATATTAATGCAAAGAGTATAAAGAAAGGAAACAAGCAGCTGCAAATGCTAAACCTCCAAAAATTAAGATATTTTTTTGCCCTGATGGTAATTTATTAAATCCAAATCCATAAGTTAAATTCTCCTCGAAACCACTAGGTTTAGATTTTGGGCCAATATCTTTATAAAAGTTTTTCCCGGCTCTGCAAACTGGACAAACAAATGTATTACCATCTAAAGCCGAAAACGGAGTATTTGGGGGGATATTCAATTTTTTATTTCCTTCAGAAGGATCATAAATGTAACCACAACTTCTACATTCGAATCTATTTTGTTCTAAATTAGTAGAAGATGATTCGGAATCCACTTCTGAAGAAATTTTTTGAAGGTTATCTTTCTCAAAATTCTCAACTATTTCGTTTTCCTCAGAGGTTGGTTGAATGTTTTCACTCACGATTTATTATGATTCTTTAAGGACTCTAAAAGATTTTTCTCAATTAGGCGAATTTCTATCAAAATTATTTTTTAAAAATGTTTCTTTTATCTGGTTATGAATATTTCTTAGGTTTTCTTATAATCGCAGCAGCTGTTCCTATTTTAGCTTTGGTAACGAATCTAGTTATTGCTCCAAAAGGTAGAACCGGCGAGAGAAAACTTACATATGAATCAGGAATGGAACCTATTGGAGGAGCTTGGATCCAATTTAATATTAGGTACTACATGTTCGCATTAGTTTTCGTTATATTTGATGTTGAAACAGTCTTCCTTTATCCTTGGGCTGTTGCATTTAATAGATTAGGATTGCTAGCCTTTATTGAAGCGCTAATTTTCATAGCAATATTAGTCATTGCTTTGGCATACGCTTGGAGAAAAGGTGCTTTAGAATGGAGTTAAAGAATTGAACCAGCCATTATCCCCAAAAACAATCAGAGACATAAGAGAAGGTACTTGCAATCCTCTTGGAGCTCCCCAAGTCACTACTGATTTAAGTGAAAATATAATTTTGACTAGCCTCGATGATTTGCATAACTGGGCAAGATTAAGTAGTTTATGGCCTCTTCTTTACGGAACAGCTTGCTGTTTTATAGAATTTGCAGCACTAATAGGTTCAAGATTTGATTTTGACAGGTTTGGATTAGTACCAAGAAGCTCACCAAGACAAGCAGATTTATTAATCGTAGCTGGAACAGTCACAATGAAGATGGCTCCGGCTCTTGTAAGACTTTATGAACAAATGCCTGAGCCAAAATATGTTATTGCAATGGGAGCTTGCACCATAACAGGAGGAATGTTTAGCGCAGACTCTACAACTGCGGTGAGAGGCGTTGACAAATTAATACCAGTTGATTTATATCTTCCAGGATGTCCACCGAGACCAGAAGCAATTTTTGATGCTGTTATCAAATTAAGGAAAAAAGTAGGAAACGAATCAATCCTAGAGCGAAATAAAACAGAACAAACCCATAGATATATGACAGTAGAACATGAAATGAAAATTGTTTTTTCAGAAAATACTGGAGAATATTTAAATAAAAAATCAGAAAAAATTATTTCTTCCTCTAAAAAAGAAAAAATAAAATCCTTAACAAAAGAAACCTTAAAAAGCAACTTTAACAACATTGAAACAATTTGATGGACAAAGAAAATCTCCCGCAATCTTCAGTTACATCAATAGAACAGCAAGGATTAATAAGCCAAAGACTGACTAAAGATGGAATCACAAACGAATCATTAGACTTTGATCATTTAGGTATTGAAATCCTTTCAGTCCAACCTGCTGATTTATATGAAGCAGTATCAACTCTAAAGAATTACGGGTTTAATTATCTTCAATGTCAAGGAGGATATGATGAAGGACCTGGCAAAAATCTAGTCAGTTTTTATCATTTTATTTCAGTAGATGATTTCCACAAAATAGAAAAAGTTAAGGAAGTAAGATTAAAAGTTTTTTTAAAAAGAAATTCAGATTTATCTGTCCCTAGTTTATATAAAATTTTTCGAGGAAGTGATTGGCAAGAGAGAGAGACTTATGACATGTATGGTATAAATTTTGCTAATCATCCAAATCCTAAAAGACTTTTAATGCCAGAAGATTGGAGAGGTTGGCCACTAAGGAAAGATTATATTCAACCTGATTTCTATGAATTACAAGATGCCTATTAAGTTAATTTCTTTAATTTTCTATAAATAAACATTACTGCTCTTGCTAGTCTATATGAATCATGTCTAAGAGTTGGGGTTATTCTCTTTGCATAAAGAGGTGCTTGCATAACATAATAACCTTCTGATAATAATTCTTCTTTATTACATTGAACTGGTTCTGCCCCCTTACTTCTGTAGAAGTCTATAACTGAGGAATTATCAAATTGTTTCTGAGATAAAATCGCATTAAAAATTCGAGAATTAACACCCAAATTAGATAGGTGTTTTTCTATTGATTTAATATGCTGATAGACATCAAGCCCGTCTGTTTCTCCTGGCTGGGTCATTAAATTACTGATATAAATTTTAGGAGCATTACTCTTCAGTAGGGCTTCTACAAGCTCTGGTATTAACAAATTAGGTAGCAAAGAAGTGTAAAGACTCCCTGGGCCAAGCACAATCAAGTCAGCTTCTTTTATAGATTCGAGTGCGCTTGGTAGAGCAGAAGGATTTTCAGGCAGATAACCAATCCTCGAAATCAATTTTTTAGACTTACTTATATTGCTTTCTCCAAAGATTTTCTCACCATCTTCTAGTTCTGCCCATAAAATTACATCTATATTTGTTGCAGGTACAACTTGACCTTGTACTGCTAAAACCTTACTCGCAGCTTGCACTGCTTTTTCTAAACTTCCTGTAATAGTAGTTAAAGCTGATAAAAAAAGATTTCCAAAAGTATGCCCCTCTAATCCGCTACCTCCTGAGAATCTATATTGAAATAATCTCGTTAAAATGGGTTCTTCATTTGACAAGGCCGCCAAACAATTTCGAATATCTCCTGGTGGTTGAACTCCTAATTGCCTTCTAAGAATTCCACTACTCCCGCCATCATCAGATACTGTCACAATAGCAGTAATATTACTACTGTAATTTTTTAAACCCTTTAATAAAGTTGACAAGCCAGTCCCACCTCCAATGGCAACAATATTGGGGCCTCTATTTAATTTACTTTTAACTCGTAATGCATCTACTAAAAATGTGCTTTTTTCTGGCACAAGTGCTTTTTGAATAGAGTTTATACTTCTATTTTGTCCAAGCCCAATTAATAAAAGACCAATAAAAAGAATGAATGGACCTAATATCGAAACAGGTAATATACTAGTTAAACTTGTCATTAACCCAAAAAAGACATTTATTAGCCAATAAAGTGGCCTTAAATTCGTCCAAATTGCTAGGCCTAACAATGAAGTCATAAATCCAATCCCAGATGTAATCATCCATCTTTTAATTACCAGTCCAGGCAAAAGCCAACTTAGAATCCTTAAAACCTTATTTATTAATACAAAGTTAGATGTCTTAAGATAGTTATATGTTCTTTTTATCCTTTTTTTCCTATTCTTCATCAATAGTCCTCAAAAGTTATTTTTAAAAAATTAAATATGTATAAATTCATTATAAATCAAATGCATAGATCCTTTATTTATTGCTAAAAATAGGAAATATGTAATTAAAGAACTAGATTTCTTTTATATAGGTTTTGAAACAAACAAAGCAAGCATTGTCAATTAAAAACCTCTCAATAAGTTGGGACCAGCTTATTGTTCTTAATAAATTAAATTTAAAACTAAATGAGGGTGAAAAATTAGCTATTGTAGGCCCTTCAGGTTCTGGGAAATCAACTATATTGAAAATTGTAGCAGGACTGATTTTACCAACTGAAGGAGAATTAAAAATATTTGGAGAAACACAAAAATATTTAAGGTTGGATCAAAATAATCCTCCTGATGTAAGACTAGTGTTTCAGAATCCTGCATTACTAGGCTCTTTAACTATTGAAGAAAATGTAGGTTTTCTTCTTGAAAGAAACAAAAAACTTTCTAAAAAATTAATTCATGAACTCGTGAATGAATGCTTAGAAGGAGTAGGATTGTTTAATGTTGGGAATAAACTCCCAAATGAATTAAGTGGGGGTATGCAAAAAAGAGTCAGTTTTGCCAGAGCTTTAATTACAGATAAAAATCCAGACACAAACAATAAGCCACTATTACTTTTTGATGAGCCAACTGCAGGGCTTGATCCTATTGCTTCCTCAAGAATTGAGGATTTAATTAATAAGACTAATAAGAAAGCTAATGGCTCATCTATTGTAGTTAGCCATGTTCTTAGTACTATAGAGAGGACTTCTGATAAAGTTGTAATGCTGTATGGAGGAAAATTAAGATGGTCAGGATCTGTCGATGAATTTAAGAAAAGTAGTGATCCCTATGTCTTTCAATTCAGGAATGGGAAGCTTGATGGTCCTATGCAACCCAAAGAGATTTAAAAATTATGCGTAGAACTTTACGAGATTCAATAGTGGGGTTTTCCTTATTAGGTGGAATATTAGTATTCACATTTTTTTATTCCTGGATAAGAGGTGTAAAATTATCTTCAAAAAATTGGCACCTCTTCGCTGAATTCAATAATGCAAGTGGTCTATCAAAAAAATCTCCAGTAACATATAGAGGGATTTTAGTAGGTTCAGTAGAAGATATTTTATTTACTAATGAATCAATACAAGCAAAAATAGTTTTGAATAATCCTAATATTATTCTTGCTAAACCATCATTTGCGAAAGTAGTAACGAATTCTTTCTTAGGAGGGGATGTACAGGTCGCTTTAGAAGCCAATCAAAAAACACTTCCACAGAATATTGCAAAAGCAACATCTGAAGATTGCAACAGTAAATTAATTACTTGTAAAGGAGATACAATCCCTGGCAAACAACTTTCAAGTCTTTCAAATATAACCAATAGAATTAATCAACTTCTTAAAGAATCAAATCAAGCGAATTTACTTGAGAATCTAGTTAATTCAATGGAACAATTTGATAGAACACAAGCAAACCTTGATGAATTAATTTATATGTCAAAAGAGGCAACAGTAAATTTAAAACCTCTTATAAATGACATCCAGAAAGCTGCGAACCACCTAAACAGCATTTTGTCCACCATAGATGATGAAGAAACACTAAATGATGTTAAATTAACACTTAATGCCGCTAGATCGATCTCAACCAAAGTAGATAATATGAGCGATGATTTTGAGAAATTAATGAACGATAAAAAATTAACTAAATCTATCAGGGATTTAACAATTGGACTTGCAAAATTCCTTAACGAAGTTTACCCATAAAAATCTTAGAGTTCATTTATGGCATTTAAGGCCATTGCTGCGATTGTCTTATCAGTAGCCTTAGGTAATTGAACATATTTACCTTGCGCTGCCTCTGCTAATTCTTTCCCAAAGCCACTTGCTATGAATTTCCTCTCTGTATCAATTATTAATAGCTTAATCCCAAGCATAGGATATTTAGCAGCTATATCAAGAACTTCTTGCTTTAAATCAACATTTTCAATCTCTTTATCATCAACCTCAGCCTGTCCTAAAGACAATCCCAAGGGCACATTACCTCGTCCATCAGTGATACCAACAACAATTACTTGGCCAATATCTCCTGTAGAGAGTGCATTTTTTGCTACTTTTGCTGATTGCGTTAAACCATGAGCCAATGGAGATCCTCCTCCACATGGCATAGTTTCTAATCTTCTTTTTGCTGCAGTTATAGACCTTGTTGGAGGTAAAAGAACTTCTGCTTGGTTACCTCTGAAAGGTATAAGAGCTACCTCATCTCTATTTTCATAGGCCTCAGTCAAAAGTCTGATTACAGCACCCTTAGCACTTTGCATTCTATTAAGTGCCATAGAACCACTTGCATCCACAAGGAAAATCACTAAAGCTCCAGCCTTCTTTTGAAGCAGCTTTGCTCTAAAATCATTTTCCTCTATAACAATTGATTTATTGGGATTCCTTAATCTTCTAGATTTTTGATAAGGAGCCGCAGCTCGGAGAGTTGCATCTACAGCAATTCTTTTTACTTTTCCTCTAGGAATTATAGGTTTAACATATCTTCCTCGACTATCGCTAAATATAACTGATCTGCTGCCACTATTTCCTGCTTTTGCTTTGGCTGAAGAAAAAAGCAATAAATCAGGATCAACCATACATGCTTCAGGATCTAAGATAAACTCTTCTGGTATTTCAGGAGTAGATTCTTCTTCCCCATCAGAATTATCTTCTTCCTCCTCTTGTTCTTGATTGTCCTCATTTTCATTAGATTCTGGCTCTGAGTCATCATTATTTGATTGAGGTGGTGGAGGTGGGCTCTGCTCCTCTGGTGGAGGGGGTTGAATATCATCTTCATCTTCGGGTGGCATTTGCATTGCCCTTGGGAGAATAACTAATCTTACAGCAACCTTTAAATCCTCAGAATTAACATTTTCATCCCCCCTAAGTGCTGCATTCGCTTTAGCTACTTTTACTGCAAACAATTCGGATCTATGGCCTTCTACACCGCCTCTTAGTGCTTCATTTACTAAATAAGTTATTTGTTCTTTAGTGATCTTTATATCCTTTAACCATTGCCTTGCCAAAATTAATTGAGTTGATAAATTCTCAGACTCTTCGGACCACTTTTCTGAAAACTTAATATTATTTTCAGCATGAGATAAAACAGATTTAGTGATCTCAACTCTTTGAGCATTATCAATAGATTGATCTGCTGAAAGAACAATTGCAAATCGATCTAGAACATGATCTCTAAGGACTCCTTCTTCAGGATTATAAGTTGCAATCAAAAGAGATCTACATGGATGCGATAAGCTTAAACCATCTCGTTCGATATTGTTTTGCTCTCTTCCCGTAGCTTCAAGAATTAAATTTACAATTCCATCATCCAATAAATTAATATCATCTACATATAAAACTCCTCTATGGGCCTCAGCTAAAATTCCAGGCTGAAAAACTTGCTCGCCTGTATTTAATGACGCTGCAACATCTATAGATCCCACAAGTCTATCTTCAGTTATTCCAATCGGAACTTGAATAAATGGAGCTTCCCTAACCTTTTTTGGGATATCTTCAATTTGATTAAGGTAATTACTACCAATTGTCTCCTCTAGTAATTTATTAGTATTAATATCCCACTCTTCTGGTTTATTTGGGTCTAAGTT
This sequence comes from Prochlorococcus sp. AG-402-K10, assembly GCA_003216835.1. Classification (GTDB taxonomy): domain Bacteria; phylum Cyanobacteriota; class Cyanobacteriia; order PCC-6307; family Cyanobiaceae; genus Prochlorococcus_A. Next base: position 29,342 of record QCIF01000002.1, read on the forward strand.
TCTACTTATAGGTCTTAATGAAGTATTACCTTGAGTAAACTTTTCCAGTATTGCTTCATTATCTAATACTTCTATAGGAGGAATTAAATTATGTAACCCTCTCGCCAATACAGACTTACCAGTACCTCTACCACCAGCAATAATTACTCCTCCTAAACTTGGATCAACTGCCGATAGAAGTAAAGATAATTTTAATAAGCTATGACCTGTAATTGCAGCTAAAGGAAAAGCTCTTAAAGAGTCCTTTGATTTCATTAAATCTTTTATTTCTTCTTTTCCTTTTAACTCTTGGTTCAAAATCACTTTAAAAATGCCTGATATAGAATTTATCCAATAACTTTGTTTTTTGTCGTGGAATTATCAAATCTTAATATCAAAAATGGACTATGTATATCCCTCGGAGCAAATATTGATAGTAAATTCGGAAGTCCTTTAGAATCTTTATTAGTGTGCAGACCAAAAGTAGAAGAAATTATAAAAGATTGGCGAGATCAATCCAATACTAAAAAAGAAGAAAACATAAACTCTAACCCAAACTTTTTATGGTCTTCAATATATGAGACCTCACCTCATGGAGTTGAAAATGAACAGCCAAATTATCTTAATTCGTTAGTCCTAGTAAAGAGTAATTATTTTCCAAAGCCATCACAAACAAATGCAAAGTTACTTTTAAAAGATTTAAAAAATTTAGAAAGATTTTTTGGAAGAAAAGAAACTCCAAAAGGCAAAAAATGGTTATCAAGATGTCTTGATTTAGATATCCTATGGTGGGAAGAGCTTCATACATTCGACGAGGAATTACAATTACCTCACCCCAGATTTATGAATCGTAATTTTGTTATTTCACCACTATCCGAGATCTTAAGCAGAAGCCAAAAAATCAAAAAATTTGATGACCCAAGATGGTCTATTGTTTAATTTACAAAACCAAAAAATAACTGTTAGGCTATTTTTATTTGAAAATTATGTGCAATAAAAATGTTATAAAACGATCAACTATTAAAGAAAAAATATCTGAGTTGAAGTCAAAAAAATTTAGTTTTGAAATCAATAGAATTGAGCTTCCAAATGGGCATGAAGGTGAATATGGATACATTAAGCATCCTGGCGCTGCCTTAGCCGTACCTATTACAAAAGACAATAAAGTGATAATTCTTCGGCAATATAGATTTGCTGTTTCAAGGTATTTATTAGAATTTCCAGCAGGTACATTAGAAATAGGCGAAACGCCTATTAATTCAATAAGAAGAGAAATACAAGAAGAGACTGGATTTAGTGCAAACAAATGGGATGAATTAGGAACTCTTGTCCCTGCTCCTGGTTATGCAGATGAAGAAATTTATTTGTTTTTAGCCCGCGATTTGAGCAAACTAAATTACGAGGTCAAAGGAGACTTAGATGAAGATATAGAAGTATTAATTTTAGATCCCGATGAACTAGATAATCTTATTTCTAGTCGGGATGAAATTCTTGACGCAAAAACTGTTACTGCTTGGTTCAGAGCGAAACAATTTTTAGATCAATTATGAATATCGCTAGAATACTGTTCTGGCATAGAAAGGATTTAAGAATATTTGATAATCAAGCTTTAATACAAGCATTTTCGTTATCAAATGCTATTACGTCAACTTATATATTAGATAAAAATTATTCACACGATTTTAATGCGAATTCAAGAGCTTGGTTTCTAGGAAATTCGCTTCAAGAGTTAGGAAATAATTGGAAAAAAATGGGTAGCAGGCTAGTTATAGGAGAAGGAGATCCAATATTAATAATCCCACAATTAGCAAAGACAATAGATGCTAAATTTGTTTTTTGGAATAAATCAATTGAACCTCATGAGATTAATCGAGATTTACAAATAAAAAAGAATTTAAAGGAAAACAACATTCAAGTTATTGAATCTTGGGATCACTTATTAATAGAACCTTCAAAAATATTTTCAGGGAATAATACACCTTATTCGGTTTATGGACCTTTCTATAAAAACCTTAAATCAAAAATGAATTTATTAGGTTCATATGATGAAGATAAAGTTATTTTCCAGTTTAAAGATATAGATAATAAACTCAAAGAAAAAAATATAATCAATTCATCTGATTCGGTTCTAAAGAAATTTCTTAAAAATATCAAATTTTCTGGATCCAAGATTTGTCCCTGTAGACCTGGTGAGAAGGCTGCAGAAATATTATTAGAAAACTTTATTAACGAAAAAAAAATCTATTCTTATAATTTTGCAAGAGATTTCCCTTCCTATAATGGAACATCTTTTTTAAGTGCATCTCTTAGATTCGGAACCATCAGCATTAGAAAAGTTTGGAACGCCACTTTAAATTTAAATTCAGGTTTTGAAAATCACGAAAATCACTTATCAATTGAAACTTGGCAAAAAGAACTTGTTTGGAGAGAATTTTATCAACATTGCTTATTCCATTTCCCAGAACTAGAGAGGGGTCCATATAGAAAAAAATGGGATCAATTTCCATGGCAAAATAATAACGAATGGTTTCATTATTGGAGCAACGGCGAAACTGGTGTACCTATTGTTGATGCTGCAATGCGTCAACTAAATAGTACTGGATGGATGCATAATAGATGTCGGATGATAGTCGCTTCATTTCTGGTAAAAGATCTGATATGCAATTGGCAAATGGGCGAAAAAAAATTTATGGAAGTGTTAGTTGATGGAGACTTAGCCGCAAATAACGGGGGATGGCAATGGAGCGCAAGTAGCGGTATGGATCCAAAACCACTGAGAATTTTTAATCCATATACTCAAACAAGAAAATTTGATCCTATATGTGAATATATAAAATCTTGGATTCCTGAATTATCTAAGGTGTCAAATTCAGATCTATTAAATGGGGAGATATCTAATTTAGAAAAAAATAATTATTCAAGACCTATTGTCAATCACAATACACAACAAAGATTATTTAAATCACTTTATGCAGAAATTTGAATTACCTCTACGCAATTCTTTAAAACTTTATTGAAATTATCCGCTACATACACTTGTTCTTCATAAGAAATTTCAGGGAACATTGGAAGACTAAGAACTTCTGTACAAATTCTCTCTGTATTTATGAGTTTTGTTCTAGAAAAATTTTTATTTTTGTAAGCTATTTGTGCATGAATTGGAATTGGATAATAAATAATTGAGTTTATACCTTTTTCAAAAAGTTGTTGTTTTACCAAGTTCCTCAAGGAACAGTATTTTTTGCAATCAGTATCAAATAAATTTGAAAAATCTTCATTTAAAAAATATTTATCGTTTCTTAATTTGATGACAAATTGATTCCAAGAATGGGAAATTGAATCAGAGCTAATTTTAGGAAAACTAATAAATGGATTTTTTTCTAATAAATCAAAGTAATTATTAGCGATTTTTTGGCGATTATTAATCCACTTAGAAATATATTTAATTTTGATATTTAATATGGCAGCTTGAACAGTATCAAGTCTGCTGTTATATCCAATTTGAGTATGGTGATATCTTATTGGGCTACCATGAACAGCTAGTTCTCTAATTTTTTGGGCAATCTTATGATCTGATGTTGTTACTGCTCCAGCATCTCCAGCAGCTCCTAAATTCTTGGTAGGGAAAAAGCTAAAACAACCTATATCACCTATGCTGCCAACTTTGTAATTTTCCCACATTGTGCATGTTGCTTGAGCACAATCTTCGATTACTTTTAAGTCATATTTGTCAGCTAATGATTTTATTAAAGTCATATTCACTGCATTTCCAAAAAGATGAACTGGCATAATTGCCTTGGTATTAGAATTTATTTCTTGTTCTATTAGTTCAATATTAATGAGATAAGTTTCTGGATCTATATCTACCAAAACCGGATTAGCACCAACTGCACTTATAGCCTCTGCAGTTGCAAAAAAGCTAAAAGATGAGGTAATAACTTCGTCACCCTCACCAATATCTAATGCGCGCAAAGCCAAAACTAAAGCATCAGTTCCACTGTTACATCCAATAGTATTATCAACTCCAATTAGATTAGAAAATTTTTCCTCAAATTTGGTAATCTCTTGTCCTCCAATATATTGGCCACCTTTTAAAACTTTAATAACCTCACTCTCAATTTCAGAACCAATTTCTTGGTACTGTCTATTTAAAGTAAATGGAGGTATCTGCATGTAAATATTTTAACCCTAAACGATATTTATATGGGTAAAAAACATTTTAATTCATTTAAACCAACTCGGTTCTTTACCAGGAGTCCATTTAATATTGCACCCTAAAGACGGCATCTGTTTTGAAGGACAAGAATTATTTTGATTCAAATCTCTTACCGCAGAACGCAAATCTTCACCAGAAAGAGGGATATTATTACCTGGTCTACTATCGTCTAATTGGCCATGATAATACAATAAAAAATTACCATCTCCTTCATTTGAAAAAAGATAAAAATCTGGGGTGCAAGCCGCTTTTAACTCCTTAGCAAAGTTTTGATCTTCATCATATAGATAAGGGAAATTCCATCCCTGTGATTGAGCTTGTAATCTCAAATTTTTAGGAGAATCTGAAGGATGAGTGACAATATCATTACTGGAAATTGCAACCGTTTGAACTGTATTCTCAATTTCTTTACTTAAGGTGAAAATTTGATTCTCAATATATTTAACAAATGGGCAATGGGCACAAATAAACATTAAAAGTAAATGCCTATTATCTAGATTATGAGAATTAAAATATTGATTATTTGAAGAATTAGCATTTAACATTTCGAAATTAGGTAATTGAAAACCTAATTCCAAAACCATAGAATTTGTTCTGACCATGTTTAAGTTAAATATACTTTGATATTTGAAAATTATTGTATATTTTGCAGTAATACGCAAAGATAGGTACTTTTATATAGGAGAATAATAGAAATAACAAACAAAATGCTTCTAAATCTAACTGGCAAAAAAATTCTTGTTACGGGAATTGCCAACAATCGTTCAATAGCATGGGGTATTGCTCAACAACTTTCAAAAGCTGGCGCAGAACTTGGAATCACATATTTGCCTGATGATAAGGGAAGATTCGAATCTAAAGTGAGAGAACTAACTGAACCGTTAAACCCATCGTTATTTTTGCCTCTTGATGTTCAGAATCCAGCTCAAATAGAAGAAATCTTTAAAAATATAAAAAACAATTGGGGGCAAATTGACGGATTAGTTCACTGCTTAGCATTTGCAGGACGGGACGAATTGATTGGAGATTATAGTTCTACCACTTCAGAGGGTTTTGATAGGGCTCTTAATATAAGTGCTTATTCATTAGCACCTTTATGTAAAGCAGCAAAACCACTTTTTAGTGATGGTGCTGGAGTTGTCTCATTAACTTATTTAGGATCAGAGAGGGCGATTCCTAACTACAACGTTATGGGAGTTGCTAAAGCAGCTTTAGAAGCTTCAGTAAGATATCTTTCTGCAGAACTTGGTCCCGAAAAACAAGTCAGAGTTAATGCAATAAGTGCTGGACCTATAAGAACACTTGCGAGTTCTGCTATAGGTGGCATTTTAGATATGATTCACAATGTTGAAGAAAAGGCTCCTTTACGCAGAACAGTCACTCAAACAGAAGTAGGTAATACTGCTGCTTTTTTATTAAGTGATCTCTCTAGCGGCATTTCAGGCCAAACAATTTATGTTGATGCGGGTTACTGCATTAATGGAATGTAAACTAATTTTTTTGCATAAAAATGTCATCTCTAAGGCAATCTGAAATAAAAAGAAAAACGAATGAAACAGATATTTCTGTATTTATAAACTTAGATGGAAATGGGATTTCTGAGATTGACACCGGGATACCATTCTTAGATCATATGCTTGATCAAATATCCAGTCATGGTTTATTCGATTTAAAAATAAAAGCAGTTGGAGATACCCATATTGATGATCATCATACAAATGAAGATGTAGGAATCGCATTAGGCAAAGCATTTTCAAAAGCCTTGGGAGAAAGAAAAGGAATAAGCAGATTTGGACATTTCTTTGCCCCATTAGATGAAGCATTAGTTCAAGTCACTTTAGACTGTTCTGGCAGACCACATCTATCTTATGATCTTCAATTAAAAGCTCCAAGAATCGGAAATTATGATACTGAACTAGTAAAAGAGTTTTTTATTGCCTTTGTAAATAACAGTGGCATTACTCTCCATATTAATCAAATACAAGGTAGTAATTCACATCATATAGTTGAGGCTTGCTTTAAAGCTCTTTCAAGAGCAATGAGAATGGCTACCGAAATAGATCCGAGAAGATCCGATTCAATTCCAAGCAGTAAAGGAATGCTAGAAAATCAATAAAATAGGAATTTTTTCGAATCAGCCACAATTCAGTTAATTTTTGGCGAAGATATATAAAGTAATTATTTTGTTGTGACTAATTTACAAGATAAAAAAATTGATAAAATTAAAAGTTTTAATAAAGAAGACTGGTCCAGTGCATATCAAAATGTAGAAAAAGAGCTCACTAAAGAGCCTCTAACAATTAGCAAAGGTAAGAATATTAAAAATTTAAATGGAACATTATTAAGAAATGGACCAGGGATATTAGAGAGAGGTGGACAATGGGTTCATCATCCATTTGATGGTGATGGTATGATCACATCCATAAAATTCGAAAATGGTCAGCCATTCTTAACAAATAGATTTGTTAAAACTAAAGGTTATTTGGAAGAAGAAAAAAGAAATAAATTTATGTATAGAGGTGTTTTTGGGACCCAAAAAAATGGAGGGATTTTAAATAATGCATTAGATCTAAAATTTAAGAATATCGCTAATACTCATGTCGTTAAATTAGGAGATGAAATTCTCGCATTATGGGAAGCAGCTGGGCCACATGCAATGGATCCTGATAGTCTTGACACTATTGGTTTAACAACATTAAAAGGTGTACTCAAGCCTAACGAAGCATTCAGTGCTCATCCCAAAACAGACCTAAACTCAAATGCATCTTCAGAACTTTTAGTCACTTTTGGAGTGCAAACCGGGCCAAAAAGTACCATTAGATTAATGGAATTTAATAATGCTGGTGAAAATCCTGGAGAGCTCATTTTCGACAGAAAAGATACATTTAATGGTTTTGCATTCCTTCATGATTTCGCAATTACAACTAATTGGGCAATATTCTTACAAAATGCTATCAATTTCAACCCTCTTCCATTTGTAATGGGGCAAAGAGGGGCAGCACAATGTTTAAAGTCGAATCCAAATAAAAAGGCAAAATTTTTTCTAATACCTAGAGAAAGTGGATTATTTAGAGGTCAGCCACCTTTAACAATAGATGCTCCAGAAGGATTCGTTTTTCATCATGTAAATGCATTTGAAAAAGAATCTAAAATCGTATTAGATAGTATTTTTTATGATGATTTTCCATCAGTTGGTCCAGACGAGAATTTTAGGGATATTGACTTTGATAAATATCCAGAAGGAAAACTAAAAAGATCAACTATCGATCTAAAGAAAAAAACTAGTGAACTTGAAACTATAAGTGAACAATGTTGTGAATTTGCAGTTGTCAATCCTAAAAATTTAGGATTAACATCAACTTTTAGTTGGATGGCAAGCACATCTCAAAAGCTAGGGAACGCTCCACTTCAAGCAATAAAAAAAATAAATTTAATTTCAAACGAAGAAATTTATTGGTCAGCAGGACCAAGTGGATTTGTTAGTGAACCAATTATGGTCCCATCAGAAAACTCTTCGAAAGAAGATGAAGGATTTTTATTTATACTTCTATGGAACGGAGAACGAAGAGGAAGCGATTTAGTGATATTAGACGCAAAAGACTTAAAAGAATTAGCTGTTTATGAACTACCTATTTCAATTCCCCATGGCCTTCATGGATCTTGGTTTAATTGAATTTAAGAAAAAATTTCAATTAAATCTGGAATAATTTTTTTTAATGCTTTACCTCTATGACTACAAGAGTCTTTAATATCATTATTCATTTCTGCGAAAGTTAATCTAGTAGAACTCTCCTCAAAAATTGGGTCATAGCCAAAACCACCTTTTCCTCTCGGGTTTAAAATAATATTGCCATAACATTTAGCTTCAGATTCTATAATCACTTCACCATTTGGGGAACAAACACAAATATTAGCAATAAAGAAAGCACTTCTATTTTGAACTCCATCAAGTTCTGTTAAAACTCGTTCAATTCTCTTATGATCATTTTCTGCATATCTTGATGAATAAATGCCTGGTTTCCCATCTAATGCTTCAATACAAATTCCAGAATCATCTGCTATTGAGAAATTATTTGTTTTTCTCGAAACTTCACTCGCTTTTTTGATTGCATTATCTCTAAATGTCAGTCCATCCTCTTCAACTTCTAATGATTCTGGCTGAAGTAATAATTTACAATTAACTCCAGCCAGCAATTTCTTATATTCTTCAATTTTACCTTTATTCTTACTCGCTAAATATAAATTTTCCATCCTTATTTTCCTGCCAAATTTATAAATTCTTGACCCCACTCTAATACCTCATCTAGATAAGATTCTTTTGGTGCTTCACAATACAATCTTAAAAGAGGTTCAGTTCCTGAAAACCTAAAAAGAAGCCAAAAATTTTTATTAATTCTCAACTTTATTCCATCGATCTTTGAGATACTTTTTAACTTGTGATTATTAATATTTTCAGGAATATTATGTATTATAAATTCTTCTACAGAATTTTTTTCTGACTGATTTGGAAATTTAATATCAATTCTTTTATAGAAACTTGGCCCAAAGTCTTTTTGTATTTCATCTAAGGTTTCGTATAAATATTGAGATTTTTCAGCAATTCCATTTAATAAAACCATTGCTGCATATAGAGCATCTCTTTCAGGCATAAAGTCACCAAAACCAACACCGCCAGATTCCTCTCCTCCAATAAATATTTTCTCTTTAATCATTTTTTCAGCAATATATTTAAAGCCAACTGGAAGTTCAAAAACATCTCTATTTTGACTCTCTGATATATTTTTAATCATATCTGAACCACTAACAGTCTTTAAAACTGGATAAGAATTATTTTTAATTTCGCCCAGATAGTGAATATAGTATGGCAGCAAATCTTGCGTACTAGAGTATCTTCCTTTTTCATCAATTGCAGCAATTCTATCACCATCTCCATCAAATATAATTCCTAGAGTTTTCACTCCATTTTTTGAATTTTTGATTAGTATTTGATTTAAATCATCTACATAATTTAAAAGAGGTTCAGGAGGTTTTCCGCCAAAAAAAGGATCAGCATCTTTTCTGATTTCTGAAATAACCTCTGAATCGTTAGATGCAAAAATATCAGCCATACAATTTGCAGCTGAACCGTGCATAGAATCTACAAAAATTTTTAATTTCATTTTTTTCAATCTATTGGAAATAAAGTCAATATCAAAAAGGGATTTAATTCTATCCAAATGAAAATTCTTAATATCTACCAATTGATTGGCACCCTCTATTTTTTCAATTGAATTTCCAAGCATTAATCTTTTTTCAATTTCACTTGTAAAAGATTCGTCAACAGAACATCCATTAAAGCTCTTTATTTTTAGACCCAGCCAATGATATGGATTATGACTTGCTGTAATTACTAACGCGCCTAAACAAGCCATTTCTTTGGCATATAAACTACAGGAGGGAGTTGTAACAAAGCTATTAGATAAGATCGGTTCAAAACCACATCCTCTTACAAAAGGAACTACATGCTTGGCAAATTCACTTGCCATAAATCTACGATCATATCCAATTAAAATTTTATTTGAATTAACTTCTTTATAGTATTGATAATGCAACTCCTGGCAGGCAGCCACAACTACTCTTGAAAGATTGGACAGGTTAAAATCAAATCCAATTATTCCTCTCCAACCATCAGTTCCAAATTTTATATTTTCTAATGTGTCGCCTTGCAAATTGAAAACTTCCTTGATTTCCTTTAATTATCTATATTAATTTATATAAGCAAAATTTAAAACCGCCAATAAAATAACTTGAATACTATTTATTTAAAAAGTTTTATAAGATGCAAGAGAAAAGCATGGCTAGATTTCAAGGGTGATAAATCTTATGAAGTTTGGTCTGCGCATAAAGCCATAGATAAAGTTAACCAATATAAAATTTTCTCTAAATTATGTAATGGTGAAATATATACAGGATTAAAAGCCTGTAAAAAGGGTTATCAAGGGGTAATTGGATTAAAAATTAAAGGGAAATTTTTCCAAAATGTTAACGCAGAGATCCATCCCCAATTACTTTTAAGGACTAAAGGTATAAGTAAATGGGGACCATATAAATATCTACCTGCTGTTTATAAATTAGGCCACAAAACTACTAAAGAACATTTATTCGACTTGGCTTTTAGTTCTATTCTGTTGGACTCTTTTCAAGAATCTAAAATTGAAAAAGGATTAGTAATTTCAAGTTTTGGTAAAAAAGTTAATGTTGAAGAAATTTATTTAAATAAAAAATTAAGAAAAAAAGTTTTGAATGTTTTATTAAATTTGTATGAATGCTTGGAGGGATTTATGCCAGAAATAACTCAAGATAGAAAAAAATGTACTATTTGTTCATGGCAAAAATTTTGTGATAAAGAAGCAAAAGAAAATGGATATCTAACAGATATAGATGGAATAGGATCCAAAACTGCCTCATTACTGAAAACAAATGGAATAAATAATACCCAAACATTAGCTGCGTATAGCAAAAAACAACTTGGAGAGAAATTATCCAAATTCAACGATCAAAATTATGAAAAAGCCTCCATATTTGTAAAGCAAGCACAAGCGTATATTTCTGGGGAACCATACTTCATTTCCAATAAAAATGATACTGGCGATCTATTTAAAAAAATATGTTCGGGATTTTATATATTTGATATTGAGTCAAATCCAGACGATAAGCATGACTTTTTATATGGTTTTTTAAAAATAAATGATTTGTTTATAGAAAAAGCAGATCTTATTTATGAGCCAATCTTAAATCTTAAAAACAATAAAGGAGAATCTTACTGGAAAATTATTAAAATACTTTTTTCACACAAGGAATGGCCAGTCTTACATTATGGAGAGACTGAAAAAATAGCAATAATTAATATTGCTAAAAACCTAAATTTTAGTTTTGAAGAAATTGATTTGCTTACCTCAAGATTTATAGACTTACATACTTATATAAGAAAGTTTTGGATATTGCCGCTAAAAAACTATGGCTTAAAAACCGTTGCTAATTGGCTAGGATTTGAATGGGAGCAGAAAAATGTAAGCGGATCTAAATCCCTATATTGGTGGATTCAATATCAAATTACAGAAAACGAAATATTTTTAAAAAAAATTATTCAATATAACAAAGATGATTGTTTGGCAACTCTACAAATTGCAAAATATTTAATCAAAAATCAATTAAAGAAAAATTGATCCTACAGATTTATTTATAATAATTTTTCCAAAAATTTCTGAATAAAAACAACTTCCTTCTTCTAAGTATTTTCTTTTTATCATTGCTAAGCCTTTTATTTGAGAATTTGATTTAAAAAAACTAGTGATTTTACCTACAGAAAGATCTTTGGCAGAATTTATGTATAAATTTGTATCTTCAACTTCTAAATTCAAATTAGATTTAAATGATTTCCAAATTCTTATTTCCTGTTTTAAAGAAGAAACATTTTTTATTTTTGACATTGTTTCTTGTCCTAAATAACAACCTTTATTAAAATCTATAAGATCTTTTAATCCCAGTTCAAGAGGATTATTTTTTCCGTTGATTTCCATATCTAAAGAGGGTATTGCCTGATTAACCTTCCAAATTTTTAAATCATTGGAATTCACTAAATTTAGTTTATTTTTATATATTTCGAATTCTTTATCTTCATTTTTGAAGAAAATAGGCTGGTAATTTCTCCATGAACAAGATTCATCAATTTCCTGAATTCTATTTATCAAAAACGGTTCACTTAAAAGTACATCGTCAGCTGGAAAAATAATTTGATTAAAGTAATCAATCATCTCTTGAGTGTTACCCGCCAATATAATTACTTCTAAGTTTCTTTCTAAAAAATTAATTTCAATTAATGACCTTAGAACTCCATTTGGAGTTAACCAACAAGTTTTGGTAACTTTATTTTCTGAATATAGAATATTACTCGTTGTTATACCATTCAAAAAGTTCCTGGCATCTTTTCCAGTAACAGAAAAACAATCAAATCTTTCAAGCCAAAACTTTTTTTTTATATCTTGCATTTTTAGATAATTATAAAAAGTCTTTTATTGTAAAAAGACTCTTTAATTTAACATTTTCATCATGAAGGGCTTCCCATCCCCCTTCTTTCCTATCAACTATAGACAAAACTTCCTCAACAACATAATTATTTTCTCGTAACTTTTTTATAGCTTTTATTACTGAACCAGCAGTTGTAACAACATCCTCTAAAACAGTTACCAAAGTTCCTTCTTCTAATGTAGGCCCCTCTATTCCAGCTTTGGTGCCGTATTTTTTAATTTCTTTCCGAATTATTAAACCATTAAGGTCTAGGCCTTGCGAAGCTGCTTTGACGATTAATCCACTTACAAGAGGATCTGCACCTAATGTCAATCCTGCTACAGCTTTTGATCTTGTGTCCTTTAACTCTAAAAATAAATCACTTATTAGGTTTAGGCCTTCGCCATTTAAGGAGACCGGTTTACAGTTCAAGTAATGGCTACTTTTTTTACCAGAAGCTAAAGTAAAATTTCCTTTCTTATAAGACTTATTTATTAAGTGTTTTAACAATTTTGCTTTATTTGAATCATAATTTTCCGAAAAATTGTTCATTAATAGAATCTGAAGTTATATTTCAAGATTAGGGGAAAAAAAAGAAATCTCACAAAAACTTACTAAGTTAGTCTTTTTTGAAATATTATTTTTTATAATATATATTTAAATTCAATAGTGATTAAACATTAATGAAAACACCGTGGGGGTGTAGCAATCTGGTGAATGCACCAAACTCATAATTTGGCTAAGGCGAGTTCGATCCTCGCCACCCCCATCACAAATTTGTCATTGAATGAAAATAACATTACTATTATTTCTTTTATTCTTCCCAGCCTTTTTTGCTGCAAGTGAACTTTCTTTCTTATTAATAAGACCGAGTAAAGTCTTAAGGCTTATAGAAGAAAAAAAGAAAGGAGCATCATCAATTTTAAAAATCCAGAAAAGATTCAGGTCTTCCTTAATAGCTTCTCAATTTGGAGTAACAATATCACTTATAGCCATTGGTTGGGTATGTAATAGTATCTCAAATGATTATTGGAGGGAAAATATTTTACCAAATAAATTTTATGATCTTCTATTTTTTTTATTTATAGTACTTATTGTGACTCTTGTTTCGGGACTAATTCCTAAGGCATTAGTAATTAATAATCCAGAATCGTCTGCATTGAGGTTGACTACAATTTTCGATGCAGTACGCAAAGGAATGAAACCAATCACAACAATAATAGAATTTTTTGCAAGTGCTTGTTTAGGTTTTTTTAATCTAAACAAAAAGTGGGATTCTTTAAATTCAGTTTTATCGGCAGGCGAATTAGAAACTCTAATAGAAACAGATAATGTTACAGGTTTAAAACCAGATGAAAAAAATATTCTTGAAGGAGTTTTTGCTTTAAAAGATACTCAGGTCAAAGAAGTAATGATCCCTAGATCTGAGATGGTAACTTTGCCAAAAGATATTACCTTTTCGGAACTTATGAAACAAGTACACAAAACTAGACATGCACGTTTCTTTGTAATTGGTGAGTCGCTTGATGATGTTTTAGGAGTGTTGGATTTACGTTATTTAGCTAAAGCAATATCTAAAAGTGAAATGGCAGCTAATACATTATTAGAACCTTTCCTTTTGCCTGTTACTAAAGTAATAGAAACATGCTCCTTAGCAGAAATATTACCAATAGTTAGGGACTACAACCCATTTTTACTAGTTGTTGATGAGCATGGAGGAACTGAGGGGCTTATAACTGCAGCTGATCTTAATGGAGAAATTGTTGGAGAAGAAATGCTAAATAGCCGAATTTATTCAGATATGAAAATGCTAGATAATTTTTCTAAAAAATGGTCAGTAGCAGGCAAATCTGAAATTCTAGAAATAAACAAAAAGTTAGGATGTTCAATTCCTGAAGGAGATGATTACCATACAATTGCAGGGTTCATGCTGGAAAGATTTCAAATGGTTCCTAAAATCGGAGATGTTTTAGATTTTAAGAATATTAAATTTGAAATTATTTCTATGTCAGGTCCAAAAATTGATCGTGTAAAAATAATTCTTCCAAACAAGTAAACTGGGCATATGATAGAGGATAATAACTTATTATGTATGCATTTTAAGATATGAAACCAACCTCATCCCCCGTAAAGGTTGGAGTCATAGGTATAGGCAATATGGGATGGCATCATGCCCGCGTACTTAGTTTACTTAAAGATGCAGATCTTGTTGGAGTTGCCGATCCAAATAAAAACAGAGGTCAACTAGCTGTGGAACAATTTCAATGCGAATGGTTCCAGAATTATATGGACCTAATTCCAAAAGTTGATGCGATATGTATTGCAGTTCCAACCCTTCTTCATAAAAAGGTAGGTTTAGATTGCCTACAGGGAGGAATTAATGTTCTTATTGAAAAACCAATTGCGGCGAATGAGTTAGAAGCAAAATATTTAATAGATGCAGCTAAAGAAAACAATTGTCTTTTACAAGTTGGTCATATTGAAAGATTTAATCCTGCTTTTAGAGAATTAAATAAAATAGTTAATGATGAAGAAATTGTTGTTTTAGAAGCAAGAAGGCATAGTCCTCATGCAGATAGAGCAAATGATGTATCAGTAGTAATGGATTTGATGATTCATGATATTGACCTTGTTTTAGAACTCGTGAACTCAAAAATACAAAAATTAGCGGCTGTTGGAGGCAGAAATAGTGAAGGATTAATAGACTATGTTAATGCTACTTTAGTTTTCAAAAATAATGTTATTGCAAGCTTAACTGCAAGCAAAATGAGTCATAAAAAAATCAGAAATTTAAGTGCTCATTGCCAAAATGGATTAGTAGAAACTGACTTCTTAAATCACTCTCTGCAAATCCATCGAAAATCTCATGAATCCTATACCGCAGATCATGGAGAATTAGTATATAGAAATGACGGATATGTTGAAGAAGTAAGTACAACCTCTATTGAACCTCTTTATGCAGAATTAGAGCATTTTCTAAAATGTGTTCAAGGCAAAGAAACTCCTGAGGTTGACGGGGTGCAAGCCTCAAGAGCTTTAAAAATCGCTGATTTTATAGAGTATGCAGTAGAAAAATCTGGTGATGCAATATCACTCGAGACTCCTTTCTAATACTAAATATTTACTATAAAAATAGTTTTATTTAAATCCAACAGCAGCTTGCCAAACAAAGACTAATAAAAAGAAAAAGATAGGTATTAATGGAAGAACATCAACAGTTGGAGCAAAAGCCTTATAAGCTTGAGGCAATTCAGCGAATGTATTTAATAGAATTAGCACCTTTTTAATGAATTAATTAATTATGTTAAGACGTTACCACGTATGGTGTGCAATGGAGGAAGTTTTCCAAGGAGCGAAATCAATTGTAAAACAATTATCTTTAATTGCAGAAGAAATAGCATTAGTAAATCGTATTAAATGAGAGATATTATGCAAGCTGATCAAGGTAAGTCCTAATATTTCGTCATTTCTAATTAAATGATGCAAATATGCTCGAGAATAAGATTGGCAGGTTTCACATTTACAAGTTTTGTCTATTGGAGAGAAATCACTTTTAAAACGAGCATTTCGCATATTCAATCTTTCATCATTGAACAAAGCAGTGCCATGTCTTCCTAATCTTGTTGGTAAAACGCAATCAAACAAATCGAATCCTCTTGCTATGGCTAATCTAATCTCATTTAAAGAACCAATTCCCATTAAATATCTTGGTTTTCCTATTGGCAAGAATTTTGGTACAAAATTAATTACATTATGGATTTGATGAACTGACTCTCCAACGCTAACACCTCCCACGGCAATTCCAGGCAAATCAAAAGAGCTAGTAAATTTAGCACTAATTTCTCTGAACTTTGGGTATTTACCACCTTGAACGATCCCAAATAATGCTTGATTTGATTTCTTATGAGTTTTAACACATTTTTGCAACCATAAATGTGTACGTTGCAAAGAATCTTCAATATCATTTTCATTTGCAGTATGAGGCGGGCAGTGGTCGAAAGCCATTGCAATATCTGAGCCAAGATCCATTTGTATCTGCATTACTTTTTCAGGTGATAAAAATACATGGCTACCATCTCTAGGATTTTTAAATTCCACTCCTTCATTTGAAATATTATTTAATTTAGCTAAGCTAAAAACTTGATATCCGCCTGAATCGGTAAGAATTGGCTTATCCCAATTCATGAATTCATGAATTCCTCCTGCGTCTTTAACTAGTTTCTCGCCAGGTTGAAGATGAAGATGGAATGTATTAGAAAGAATCATTTCTGATCCTGTTGAATTTAACTGTTGAGATGATAGACCTTTAACTGTCCCTAAAGTACCTACAGGCATAAACCTAGGAGTATTAACTTGACCATTAGGTGTGTGAAATATACCTGTTCTAGCTTCTGTATTAAAGCAATTTGATGTAATTTCAAATTCAAACACGAGAAATTATTAAATTTTTTGATTATTTTTTTATTAATCTAACTTATTATTCAATAAATAAATCCATTTAGGTCTCATCATCAAACAACATTTAATTAAAAACCTTTCAGGAGCTTGGATTTTCTACACGACCTTTCCAAAGATACCTTTCATTGCTCCCCGGTTCAATAATATTGCCCAATTTGCACCAATTCTTGGATTCCTTATTGGACTAATACAAAGTTATATTTTTATTTTCCTAAGAACATATTCGTGGTCCATTTATGCTTCTGTACTTCTTTGTTTAGCTTCTGGATATTTAATTACTGGGGGTCTGCATCTAGATGGATTAATGGATACTTTTGATGGTATTTTTGCTGGCGAGAAGAAACGATTAAAAGCCATGAAAGATAGTAAAGTGGGTTCTTTTGGTGTTCAGTCTATAGTCTTCATAACCTTCATTCAAATAGCTTGTCTTTTAAAAATTGACAGCCAAATAATCTTTGTTTTGCCAATATGCTTATTTTGGGGGCGATTTTCCAATTTATTTTTGATAGATCAATTTAACTATATTAGTTACAAGAAAAAATCTATAAGTCACAAAAAGTCTTGGAATGGATTTACCAAAGAATCATGTATCTCTATAATTTTTCTTATAATTTTCATCACATATCAATTTATTTTATTAAACTCAAAGCAAAAATTAATTAAAAATTTATTTCTTCTATTAATAGGCTGTTTTATAAGTTATAAGATTCCAAATATTCTAGGTAAAAAAATTGGCGGTTTTAATGGAGATGTCTGCGGAGCAAGCGTTGTTATTGTTGAAACAGCAATGTTATTCATTCATGCCAGTCTGCTATAGGAAGAGCTAAGTAAAAAATATTTTTCTTTTTAAGAATTTTTATTTCATCCAAATCATTATTTGAAAACCCATCTAACAATGTTAAGTCTCCTCCAATTTGCTTCGCCAATTTCCTAGCCAAAAAAAGTCCAACCCCTGTACCTTCCTTTTTCTTAGAAGCTACTCCTCGAAAACCTTTTTGAAAAATTTTTTCTTTCTCATTTTTTGTTATTTTTTTTCCATCATCAAAAATGAGCAACCCTTTAGCCGTAAAAGCAATCCCAATCTCAGCTTCTTTTTTTGCATATTTAAATGCATTTTCTAATACATTTGCTACGATTTCAGCAATCACACAATATTTAGATTCAATTGCTTTTAATGTCCAATCTGGCCATATAGCAGGTTGTGTCCAATTTCTTTTACCTAAGTTTGCGTTTGCTTTACCTCTTTCTAATATTGGGAGTAATAAATTCTGAACAGTAATTATTTTTTTGTTATCCAAATTAGGAGGTAGTAATAATCTCTCTTCTCCTATATCTAAAGGGAGTTTGATAGGTACGTTTAATTTCTCCAAAGAGTCAACATATTGGTTAATTTGATTTTGTTCTACCATCATGCTTTCAACAATTTCTATAGAGTCATTGTTTTGTCCAAGTCGTTTTATTAATAATTTTGCATAAGTTCTAATCGCAGCCAATGGATTTCTTAATTGATGAATTACAATACTTACTTGTGTATTTAAGTAATTTATTTCTTCATTACTAGTTTGACGTTCCATTTCAATAGAAACACAGTGAGCTAAAGAAATGGAGAGTGCTTTTAATCTAGAATCAAGATTTATTGGCCAATTACCGTCTTTAAAATTAGTTTCTACCCTAAGAACACCTAGTAAAATGTCATTTTCTTGTAATGGGTACCATCTCCTAGTCGGTTCTGAAACTTTTAGTGTAGGATCATCATCTATAGATTTTAAAAGCCTATCAACTTGCGGCCACTGACCAATAATTTCAAAAGTGGCTTTAGTCCCATGCTTAGCTATAGCAAGATACATAACTAAATGAGTCACTCCCATAGAGCAACCGAAACTCTCTAGTTGCTTTAAAATTAGATCTTCAAATTTCTGGGAAATTTTCATAGTAAATCAAATTTTGAATAAAATTTTTAGAAAATTAGAAAAAAAAACTTGTGAAAATCTGAAAAAAGTATTAAGATAATTAAAGAGGTCTTATATTTGACCGACCTTAAATATGAACATTTAATCATATTTTAGCTACATGAGAGGTTGATGGGTCCTCTATGTAATTTCATCTGAATTTCAAATCACAGATATTAGATTAGTAAAAATCAATAAGGCTAATCTCATTTATAATTCTGGAGTACCAATCAATGTCAAAAAAAAGAAAGAGAATTAGCAGAAGAAGGCTTGCCGGTCAAAGAGTTATGGCTCATGTACCTATTTATCATATCGAAACTGGTAAACATAAGCCAGTAACAGCTGCACGAAGATTCATAGCAGAAAATGCATTATCTGCTCCATCGGTTTTCAATGTTAGAAGGAATGAACATACAACTGATAGATTCTTTTGGGGAGAAAAAGGTTTATTTAGTGCTCAATATGCAGAAGAAAATCATTTTTTGTTTCCCTCGCTAAAAGTTGTAGTTGAAGGAATTGGAGAAGAAAAAATTTTTGAAGGTTTAGAACTAACTGCAGATGATTGGGAAGAGATTGAAGAATACGAATATGCTTTTGTTTAAAAAATATCTTTAATTTTTGAATTAATAATATCAATTAAATTTAAATCTATTTGATGATATCCATTAAATTCTATGAGTTTGCAAAAGTTAGAAGATTTACTATTAACTTTTTCATATATAGATCTTGAAGCTTCAATAGGAACTATGTCATCCATTAAACCATGACTTATTATCATTGGTGGGCATTCTTTGTCTGGAAGCCAGTTTGGATGAGGATATCCACTACAGCAGACGATTAAACCTAAATCCAATTTACAACCTGTCTCAATTGCCATTGCTGCGCCCTGAGAAAACCCTAATAAAATTGTTTTTTTTAGAGGTATTTGATTAATATCAAATTTTTTTAGTGATTTTAATAGTCTATTCACCTCTTCCTCTGCCTCTTTCCAATCATGCGGGTATAAACCATACCACTGCCTTCCAGCACCACTTGGATGCAATCCAGGAGCTCTTAACGCAATAATCTCGAAATCAATTACTGAATTTTCTTTAATCTCCCTTCCAAGAGGTATTAGATCATCCGCATCAGCACCCCAACCATGAATCAAAATTATTCTATGCGTTGCAGTTTGAGAGGTAATCGAAACAAATTCATGATTGATATGGTATTTCATGTTTATATTCTTAAGTAATCAAGTTTTTCTACAATGTCACCATTAGCTTTAGTAAGTGTTTCTGATAAAACAAATATCATTCCCTTTTGTAAAGACTTAGTGGAGAAATTTAATTATAAAATTCTATCAAGTGGCGGAACTGCAAAATATCTATTAGATGCAAACATTCCTGTTATTAAAGTTGCAGACTTTACAAACTCTCCAGAAATTCTTGAAGGAAGAGTAAAAACCCTACATCCAAAAATTCACGGAGGAATTTTAGCTAAAAGGTCAGATGAAAAACATAAAAGAGATATAGAAATAAACAAACTTGAACTTATTGATTTAGTAGTAGTTAATTTATATCCATTTAAAAAGAAAACTGAAGCACAATGTTCATGGGAAGAAGCAATTGAAAATATTGACATAGGAGGTCCATCCATGATTAGATCGGCAGCTAAGAATCATAAAGATGTTTTTGTTTTAGTAGATCCTAGTCAATATAAAGATTTTATTGAAAAGAATCAAAAAGGAACCCTAAATGAAGAATACAAAGCAAAATTAGCTTTTGAGGCGTTTCAACATACTGCTGACTACGATACTGCAATAACTAATTGGATAAGTAAGGAAAAAGATTTACTCCCCTCTAAGCATATTTCATCTTTTCCACTAATAAAGACCTTACGATATGGAGAGAATCCACATCAAAAGGCCTTTTGGTATGGATTTAGTGAAATCGGTTGGAATTCAGCTGAACAATTACAGGGCAAAGAATTAAGTTATAACAACTTATTAGATCTTGAATCTGCACTTTCAACCGTTTTAGAATTTGGCAATTCAGCAAAAGATGATTTCAATCAGAATTCCTATGCATCTGTAATTTTAAAACACAATAATCCTTGTGGAGCCTCTATGAGCAACTCTGCATCAAATGCATTCAAGAATGCGTTGGAATGTGACTCAGTTAGTGCTTTTGGAGGTATTGTTGCTTTTAATTCAAATGTAGATAAAGAAACAGCTTTAAATCTTACAAATATTTTCTTAGAGTGTGTAGTTGCCCCATCTTTCGATAAAGAAGCATTAGAAATCTTAAAAATCAAAAAAAATTTAAGAGTTTTAAAGTTATCGAAAAATATGCTACTCCACACCAACCAAACTTCATCTAAATCAATAATGGGAGGATTATTAATTCAAGATACTGATGATAATAAAGAAAATAAAGACAACTGGAATGCAGTTACCAAAAATAATCCAACTGATCAGCAAGCTTTAGATTTAGATTTTGCATGGAAAATTTGTAAACATGTAAAATCGAATGCCATTGTAATTGCAAAAGATCGAAAAACTATCGGAATTGGAGCTGGGCAAATGAATAGGGTAGGAGCTGCGCGAATTGCATTGAATTCAGCTAAAGAAGAATGTTCTGGAGCTGTGTTAGCTAGCGATGGATTTTTCCCATTTTCAGATACCGTAGAACTTGCAAATGAGTATGGTATCAGTTCAATTATTCAGCCAGGAGGCAGTTTAAGAGACGAAGAAAGTATTAATATGTGTAATAAAAAAGGAATATCTATGATATTCACCCAAAAAAGGCATTTTCTACATTAAATCAGTTTGATTTTGGATAATAAGTTATTTTGTTAGTTTTTCTAAATAAGGCAAGTTTCCCAGGACCTGCACATAAGAAATAAAGAGAAATAGCTCCATATATAAATGACAACTCGAAGGCATAATTATGCCCTTCAACAACTGCGAGTGGGAAACCTTCTAATCCTGTATCTAATAGGTGAAAATAAACGGCAAATGCCATGGTTGATAAAAGTCCCAATGAGCATAGTCTTGGCAAAATTCCCAGAGCCAATCCTAATGGGCAAACTAATTGAGTTATAGCTGCACCATAAGTCCAAGCCACAGGATCGCCTGGCAAAAAGGGGAAATACTTACCAACCACAAATTCCGCAAAACCCTGAGGATCCTCAAGCTTTTCTAAGCCATGATGAATCATTAAAACACAAAAACCAATTCGTAAAATAAAAATTGCTAATTCACCTAGAATATTGACCTCAGCTCCTGATGTTGAATTGGCTACAACTACCTCTACTTTTTGGGGTGCTTTGGATCTATTCATTTTTGTTGTCACATTTTGATTAGATTGAGATGCGTCTTCCATACTTCATTTTTTTTTTTCATTCTAAATAATAATTTATATTTTTAGGAAAAATGTACGAAAAAAATTAAAAAACTAAGCAATGTTAGTAATTATCTATTTTTTGAAGATATTGCTATTAATTTCTCAATAACATCAGCCACCACCTTATCTGGAGTAGAAGCTCCTGAAGTAATTCCAACATTAATATTTCCACTGGGTAAAAAGTTATTATTTAAAACCAACTCCGAGCCAAGAGGTTTATGTAATATTGAATTATTGTCCACTGAAATCCTCTCCGGTGCATCAATATGAAAAGAAGTAATATTTTTAGTGATTGCTATTTCTTGCAAGTGGGTAGTATTTGAAGAATTGAAACCACCAATAACAACAAGAATATCAAGTTCTTCATCAACTAAAGAGAACATTGCATCTTGCCTTTCTTCGGTTGCATCACAAATAGTATTGAAAGCTAAAAAGTGGCTATTTAAGTTTTCTGGCCCAAATTTTTTTAACATTGTTCTTTCGAACAATTTACCTATTTCTTCTGTCTCGCTTTTTAACATCGTTGTCTGGTTAGCTACTCCGACCCTATCTAAATCTTTATCAGGATCAAATCCATTTGAAAAAGCTTTAGCAAATTTATTAAGGAACTCATTTCTATTCCCTTTTCCAAGAATATAGTCAGAAACATAATTTGCTTCTTCAAGATCAAGTACAACTAGATACTTTCCAGCAAATGAGCTCGTTGCCAAAGTCTCTTCATGCTTAAATTTCCCATGAATTATTGATGTAAAAATATGTTTTTTATGCTTTTCAACCGTGTGCCATACCTTAGAGACCCAAGGACATGTTGTATCTATAATATGACATCCTTTCTCATGAAGCAGTTTCATTTCTTGAACAGTCGCACCGAAAGCAGGCAAAATAACTACATCGCCATTTGAAACTAAGGAAAAGTCTTTAATACCATTTTTTGTTGAAATGAATTTAACATTCATTTTTCTTAAATGATCATTAACTGAGGGGTTATGAATTATTTCGTTTGTTATCCAAATATTCTCATTAGGATAATGACGTCTAGTCTCGTAAGCCATTGCAACGGCTCTTTCAACTCCCCAACAAAAACCAAAAGCTTGAGCTAATTTTATATTTAATCTACCTTTTTTATAAGTAAAACCGTTATCTCTTATAGAACTTATCAAATCACTTTGGTAAGCTTCTTCTAATGCTTGAGCTCTTTTGGTAGGAGAATCAAACCCCCTTCGGTTATATCTATCCGAATGATGAAGTGATCTTCTAAAAGCTTGAGTATCCATTATCTGATATTACAACATTTTTAATAATTTTTAGTAAAAAAAAAAGAAACCTGACATAAGTCAGGTTTCTAAATTATGTAAGTTTTATTTATTTAGCAGAAGCGAAGTCAGGATATGCCTCCATTCCATGCTCTCCTATATCTAAACCTTGAATCTCTTCTTCTTCAGATACACGGATACCACCGAATAATCCTCCAATAACAGACCAAGCAATCCAACAAGTCACAAGTGTCCAAATAGCATAAGCCGCTGCACCAAGAGCTTGTACAAATAAAAGGTTTAAACCTCCACCATTGAACAAACCAAGACCAGCTCCATCACCTTGCACTGCTGTACCCCAAAGTCCGATGACGATAGTACCCCATATACCACAAACTCCGTGAACAGAGAAAGCACCTACAGGGTCATCGATTTCAGCTGCATCAAGTGCTGAAACAGAAAATACAACAATAATACCTCCTACAAGGCCTGCGAACCAGGAACCAGCGAGAGTCATATCACCACAACCGGCTGTAATACTAACTAAACCAGCAAGAATTCCATTAATGATCATTGTAAGATCTGGTTTTCCAGAAGTTAAAGTAGAAACTACAGTTGCTCCTATAGCACCAGCAGCAGCAGCCAAAGTTGTTGTTACAGCAACATATGGAACCCATTGATCCATAGCAAGTTGTGAACCTGGATTAAATCCATACCAACCTATCCATAGAACTAAAGCCCCCAAAGTAGCTATAGCCATATTGTGTCCAGGCATAGCCTGAGGTTTGCCATTAGAGAATTTACCAATTCTTGGACCTAGCAGCATAGCGCCTACTAGACCAGCCCAAGCTCCAACTGAATGAACAATTGATGAACCGGCAAAGTCAATAAAACCGAGAGAATCAAGCCAGCCGCCATTCCATTTCCAACTTCCAGCAATTGGGTAAATAAATGCTGTTAATACGATCGCAAAAACAACAAATTCACCAAACTTAACTCTTTCAGCAACAAGACCTGAAACGATAGTTGCTGCAGTACCTGCGAATGCAGACTGGAATAAGAAATCAACAGTTGGAACTAATGCAGCATCAGTAACCATATCTGATGTAACTGTTGGATCAAAAAATAAGCCGCCAAAATAAAGCCATCCGTCAGCAACACTCCCTCCGTACATTAATGAATAGCCAATAAACCAATAAGAGGTTACAGCAAGAGCAAATACAAAGAGGTTTTTAGCAAGTATGTTGACTGCGTTCTTAGAACGACACATACCTGCTTCAACCATAGCGAAACCAGCGTTCATAAAGATCACTAGAACAGTAGCGATCAAAAGCCATAAATTGTTAGCAAGAAAAGCTGCATTCAACTCAGGTAAATCAGCTGCATGAGCTGATAGATTAAAAATACCTAAACCAAACAAAGCCAAAGGAACAGTTGCAAGCCACAACATAGAGCGGTTAGAACTAAATCCTCGAATACTCCTCAAAAGGAGCATAGGTCCGTTAACAAGACTTGCATCTTGAAGTTTGGGCCTAGAGCGCCTTTGAGGCGTTTGCAAAGCAGTGGTCATAAAAAAAAATTAGATCTGCAGAAAAACAGTTTTACTGTTTCCTTTCATATATAATTCTGCGCAGAAAACTTAACAGTGTCTAGTATTCGTTGATACCTTTTTGCAGTTGCATCCTTAAAGATATTTTTCACCCTTGAACATTGTTTTGTAAATATTCCATGAATTTTAATCTAATTTCAAAGATTTAATTCCATTCCATGAAACATGGTCTAAATGGAATTCAAAACAACAAGGTATTACAATCATTCCTGCGCTTAAAGATTGTCTAAAAAGCTTTCCATATAAGGGATCTGCTTCATCACCAGGTGCAAAATAATCCGCATCTTTTCTAGTCATGCAAGGGATTAAAACACTTATACTCTCTGGGATTAATTCTTTCAATTCTACTAAATGTTTTTGGCCTCTTTTCGTTTCTGTATCTGGAAACAAAGCTACATTGTCTTTAATCCAAGTAGTATTTTTAACCTCTACGTAAATATTACGATTATCAGGATTTGAAGATTTTGGAGTCAAAAGAAAGTCGATTCTACTTTTTTTATCCTTACCATAAGGGACCTCAGATTTAATTTTTTCTATATCACCTATCTTTTCTCTCAGCAATTTCTTTTCGATGACATTTTTAATTAACTTGTTTGCAAATAAAGTATTTATACCTACCCAAACCTCTTGATTATTTTTATCTATCGCTCTTACTTGCTCCCAAGTATAAGGTAATTTTCTTTTAGGAGAAGAAGAAAAACTTAGTCTTACTTTTGATCCATGGTGTAAAAGTCCTTTCATTGGACCTGTATTTGCGCAATGTGCAGTTACTATTTCACCTGAATCTAGTTGGATATCCGCAAGAAATCTTTTATATCTTTTAATTAAAACCCCTTCAATTAATGGATCAAATTCAATTATCAGATCATTCATAAATATGTTGTTAATTAAAAATCAAATATAATTGAAACTTAATCCTCTTGAAAAATTCTTAGATAAAACCAAATGAAATCGTATTTTAAAAATAATATTGTTTCAATTTCATTTGGTACCACTATTAGCAAATTAGCAGGATGTATTAGACAAGTTACAATAGCTGCCGCTTTTGGTATTGGAATAACATACGATGCATTTAATTATGCATATATAATTCCAGGTTTTTTGCTAATAATAATTGGTGGTATTAATGGTCCATTGCATAATGGAATTGTTGCAGTAATTACTCCTCTTAAACAAAAAGATGGGGGGATTGTTCTAACTCAAATAAGTATAAAACTAACTTTATTATTATTTTTTTTAGGTCTATTAATTTATTTTAATGCAGGGTTTTTAATAAATTTAATAGCTCCTAATTTAAGTGATGCAGGACAGTCTATTGCAACTTATCAATTAAAAGTACTTACTCCTTGCATCCCTTTATCTGGTTTTATAGGTTTAAGTTTTGGAGCTCTTAATTCCAGAAATAAATTCTTCGTATCCAGTATAAGTCCAGCCATAACAAGCCTAACTACTATTATTTTTATTTTCATTAGCTGGTTTTTAAATTATCAAGATACAAGTTCAAATTTTCTTACTGATAAAGGATTACTAGCTTTTGCAACTTTAACAGGGGTCTTTATACAATTCTCTATTCAAATATGGGAAATATATAAAATTGGTTTATTGCGCTTAAAATCGACTTGGTATTCATTAAGAAATGAAGAAAAGAGAATTTTTGATCTAATTTTTCCTGCATCTATTTCGTCTGGGCTTGGTCAAATCAATGTATTTATTGATATGTTTTTTGCTTCCAGCTTTCCAGGAGCAGCATCAGGATTAGCTTATGGAAACTTTCTTATACAAGCTCCGGTTGGCATCTTATCAAACTCTTTAATTTTACCAATACTTCCAACATTTTCTAAATTAAGAAGTAATCAAGAGAATAGGGAGTTAGAAAAAAAATTAATATCAACAATAGAATATTGTTTCTTAATAACTATATGTTTAACAGGTTTTTTCATTACATATAATAATCAAATTGTAGAATTAGTTTTTCAAAGAGGTGCTTTTGATTACGAAGCAGTTTTGAAAGTCAGGAATATTTTAATTGCATATGCAGTTGGAATTCCCTTTTATCTTTATAGGGATTTGTTAGTAAGGACTTACTACTCACTAGAAAAGACAAGATTACCTTTCCAATTATCATTGGGGGGAATAATACTTAATATGCTTTTTGATTGGTTTTTAATAGGAGCTCCAACTGTAAACTTTGGAAATATTTCACCTTTTAATTTCGGTATTGTCGGAATAATTTTGTCTTCAGCAATAGTTAACTTTATTATTTGTATTTTTCTTTCCATAAATTTGCAAAATCACAATATACATTTACCTAAATTGAATTTATTAAAGAAAATTCTCTTAATTTATTTATCATCTGCTGCAACTGGCTCAATTTGTTTTTCGATTTCCAATAACATAAATAAATTCAATAATATTTTTGATTTATCTATGCTGATTGTTTTAAGTTTAGCTTTTTTTATAATTTATTTTTTACTCACAAAACTTTTAAAAATAAATAATTTCAAGTTATTTGAAAAGAAAAATTAATTATCTAATAAATTTTGAAGAATTTCTTCTAATTCATTAATTTGTGAATGAGTAACAAGGGAGAATAAAGGAATACTTTCATCACCATCGCCAACCTTAACATTTATGGCATTTAAGCTAATTTTTGCAGCTTCTAGGGGGCCTTTATTTATATTGCGTATACATTCAATCGCAAGATTCCTTGCTAAACCAGCATCTCCAAGATATAGATTCCAATTTTCTATTTTTATAAAAATCTGTTCTGAAATAATATTTTCTAAATCACTTATTAGTATCTGATGATCCATAATAAATTCAGCTTGATTGTTTTTCCAGGTCCTTAGGTTTTTTTATAAATACAAAAATCAGATGGGTTCCTAGGCCAACTGACCAGAGAATTGCAAAGTTGTTAAAAAAAGCTAATTCATACTTAATTTCTTTGAAAAGCCAAGTCCCACTAATTACAGCAGTAAATATCATGCAATGAATGACAAAATTTACTATTCGAGAGAAATGCTTGTAAGTAGGATCTTCTTTATCACCATTTCCGTACCATTTAATAGGCATAATTAGAAAATTGAGATTGTTAATAATAGATATTTTACCTGAATTCTAGTTGACTAAAAGACCCAAAAACAGAGATATTACATAAATATGCGCCTGTAGCTCAGTGGATTAGAGCACCTGACTACGGATCAGGGTGTCGGGAGTTCGAATCTCTCCAGGCGCGTTTTAAATTATGAAACATTTTTTTTATATTTTTCTAAAAAATATCGTTTATATTTAATCTATAAACTTATCTAAATCTAATGAATATCCTTCAAGATCTTTTAGAAAGCGATCCAGTAATATCTAACCTAATTAATTCTGAAAAAAATAGACAAGAAAGTCACCTAGAACTAATAGCTAGCGAAAATTTTGCATCAATGGCAGTCATGCAAGCGCAAGGTTCAGTATTAACTAATAAATATGCTGAAGGACTTCCGCAAAAAAGATATTACGGAGGTTGTGAATTTGTTGATGAGATAGAAGAATTAGCTATTGATAGAGCCAAACAACTATTTAATGCAGACTGGGCTAATGTTCAACCTCATAGTGGAGCACAAGCAAATGCAGCTGTTTTTTTAAGTTTACTTAATCCTGGCGATACGATTTTGGGGATGGATTTATCTCATGGAGGACATTTAACCCATGGATCACCAGTAAATATGAGCGGAAAGTGGTTTAATGCCGTTCACTATGGAGTTGATGAAGAAACACAACAATTAAATTTTAATAAAATTAGGGAGATTGCATTAGCGACAAAACCAAAGTTAATTATCTGTGGGTATTCAGCTTATCCAAGAACTATTGACTTTGAATCATTCAGAAAAATTGCTGATGAAGTAGGAGCTTTTCTAATGGCTGACATTGCTCACATAGCTGGACTTGTAGCAAGTAAACTTCACCCAAATCCAATTCCTCACTGTGATGTAGTTACCACAACAACTCATAAAACTTTAAGAGGACCAAGAGGAGGGCTCATTTTATGTAAAGATAAAGAGTTTGGAAAGCAATTGGATAAATCTGTTTTCCCAGGAACTCAGGGTGGTCCTTTAGAACATATTATTGCTGCCAAAGCTGTTGCATTTGGAGAAGCTTTACATCCAAATTTCATTAATTATTCAAAACAAGTTATAAAAAATGCGAAAGTTCTAGCTTCGACTTTAATCAATAGAGGTATTGATATTGTAAGTGGAGGGACAGATAACCATATTGTTTTACTTGATCTGAGAAGCATAAATATGACAGGGAAAGTCGCTGACTTACTTGTAAGTGAAGTAAATATCACAGCGAATAAAAATACTGTACCCTTTGATCCAGAATCTCCCTTCGTAACCAGTGGTTTAAGATTAGGAACTGCAGCATTAACTACCAGAGGATTTAGTGAAGATGCCTTTAATGAAGTTGGGGAAATTATTGCAGATAGATTACTAAATCCCAATGATTTATCAATCGAAAAGAAATGCAAAGAAAGAGTTTTAGCTTTGTGTAATCGTTTCCCTCTTTATGAAGGCAAGCTTGAACCATCCATCAAATAATTCTTATAGAAATGGAGTTGAAATTCTTTCTATTGGAACTGAATTACTATTAGGTAATATTGTAAATACTAATGCTCAGTGGATTTCTGAGCAGTTATCTTCATTAGGACTGAACCATTTCAGGCAATCAACTATAGGTGATAATTCCGAAAGGATAGGCAGCTTAGTTCAGGAAATCTCTTCAAGGAGTAACCTTCTAATTACAACAGGTGGCTTAGGACCTACTCCAGACGACTTAACTACTGAAGCAATAGCTAAATCTTTTAATGTTTCTCTTTTTGAAAGGAAATATTTGTGGGATCAAATGAAACAAAAACTTTCAAATTCAAAATTAAAGGATTATTCTTCTAGCTTAAGAAAACAATGTTTTTTCCCTAAAGATGCTGAAATAATTAATAATCCTCGAGGTACTGCTCCTGGAATGATTTGGGAACCAATAAAAGGTTTTACTATTCTTACTTTCCCTGGAGTACCAAGTGAATTAAAAGCTATGTGGAAAGAAAGTGCATGTGAATTTATTCAAAACAAATTTTCCGATGGTTTTGTATTCTTCTCAAATACTCTTAAATTTTCGGGCATCGGGGAATCTACTCTTTCAGCAAAAATTGATAATTTGTTAAAACTTAAAAATCCAACTGTTGCTCCATATGCAAATTTAGGAGAAGTGAAACTCAGAATAACTGCTAAAGCTAAAAACTCATCGGAAGCAAAAAAAATAATTAACCCTGTAAAAGCAAAATTAAAAGAAGAGTTTTCAAAGTTTATTTTTGGAGAAAATGATGATAATTTAGCGAGTGTTGTAATAAAGGAATTAAAAAAGAGAAAAGAAACTCTTGTTTTTGCAGAATCTTGTACGGGAGGCCTACTATCTTCATCAATCACTTCTATATCAGAATCATCTGAAGTATTTAAAGGTAGTATTATTTCCTATAGTAATGAACTAAAAAAATCATTATTAAATATTTCCGAAAATCAACTTAAAAGGTATGGAGCTGTATCTAAAGAGGTTGCTGAAGCTATGTCAATTAATGCAAAAGAAAAACTGTCTGCTGATTGGGCAATCTCCATAAGTGGTCTTGCTGGTCCTAATGGAGGTAGCCAAGAAAAACCTATAGGGTTAGTATATATTTCAATTGCAGGACCAAAAAATCAAATTACCAATATCAAGAAAATATTTAACTCAACAAGAAACAGAGTAGAAATTCAAACACTAAGTGTAAATGTGTCTTTGAACAGTCTCAGATTAATCTTATTATCTAATAGTAAGTAACATGTTTTTGCAAATTGAGTCAGAATACCTTATTTGATAAAGTTTGGGATTTACACAAGGTTTCCAGTCTTCCTGGAGGCTCTGATCAAATTTTTATTGGTCTACACCTCATCCATGAAGTTACCAGTCCACAAGCATTCGGTGCATTAAAAGACAAAAATCTAAAAGTAAAATTTCCCAATAGAACCGTCGCGACTGTAGATCATATTGTACCTACAGATAATCAAAGTAGGCCTTTTAAAGATAATCTTGCAGAACAAATGATTGAAACACTTGAAAGGAATTGTATAGAGCACAAAATAAAATTTTTTAATATTGGCAGTGGGAATCAAGGAATAGTTCATGTAGTCGCTCCGGAATTGGGCCTAACACAACCAGGGATGACGATCGCTTGTGGAGATTCACATACATCAACACATGGAGCCTTTGGCTCAATTGCTTTTGGAATCGGCACAAGCCAAGTTAGAGATGTCCTCGCAAGTCAAACAATAGCCATGAACAAACTTAAAGTAAGGCAGATTTGGTGCGAAAAAAAACTATCAAATGGGGTTTATGCTAAGGATTTAGTACTACATATAATTAATCGACTTGGAGTAAAGGCTGGAGTAGGGTTTGCTTATGAATTCGCCGGCCCCGCAATAAGTGCATTATCAATGGAAGAAAGAATGACAATATGCAATATGTCTATTGAAGGAGGTGCTAGATGCGGTTACGTAAATCCTGATGAAACAACCTTCCGTTATATAAAAGAAAGATTATGTGCTCCTCAAAATAAAAATTGGGACAAAGCGGTTAAATGGTGGCAATCATTAAAAAGCGATGAAAATTCTATTTATGATGATGTAATTAAATTAGACGCTTCAGAAGTAGAACCTACTGTAACCTGGGGAATTACTCCTGGTCAGAGTATAGGCATAAATAAACAAATACCTCATTTGGAGGATTTACCCCCAAATGACAAATTTATTGCTGAGGAGGCTTATGAATATATGGGTTTCAAACCAGGACAATCAATAAAAGATACTCCTATAGATGTTTGTTTTATAGGTAGTTGCACAAATGGGAGAATGAGTGACTTAAGAGTTGCAGCTAATGTATTGAGACATCAAAAAGTATCTAAAAAAGTAAAAGCTTTTGTAGTGCCTGGTTCAGAGAAGGTGGCAAATGAAGCAAAACAAGAAGGTCTTGATAAGATCTTTAAGGATGCTGGATTTCAATGGAGAGAGCCAGGCTGTTCAATGTGTTTAGCAATGAATTCAGACAAACTAATCGGTAATCAAGTTAGTGCTAGTTCTAGTAATAGAAATTTCAAAGGGAGGCAAGGATCTCCCAGCGGTAGGACACTTCTTATGAGCCCAGCGATGGTTGCTGCTGCTGCAATTAATGGCAAAGTAAGTGACGTCAGGGAATTTCTAAACAAATGAACCCAGAATTCAACCCGCCAAGAGGAAGAATTTACCAAATAGAAGGGAAATGCATCTCATTAATTGGTAATGACATTGATACAGATCGAATAATTCCTGCTCGTTTTTTAAAGTGTATTAATTTTGATTCATTGGGCGAATCAGTTTTTGAAGACGATAGAGCAATCTTACGAGGAAAACATCCCTTCGATGTAGATGAAAGCAAAGATGCCTCAATACTAATTGTTAATAGCAATTTTGGATGTGGATCAAGCAGGGAACATGCTCCACAGGCACTGTTGAGATGGGGTATAAAAGCAATAATTGGAGAGAGTTTTGCTGAAATTTTTTATAGTAATTGTATTGCAATTGGAATTCCATGTTTTACTCTGCCTAAAAATTCAATAAAAGATATTCAAAAATATAACGATAACAAAAATTTTTTCTTAGAGATTGACATTAAAGATTCCTGCGCAAAATCAAAAGATTTAATTTTTAATCTTCAGATTAAAGAGAGCTCAAGAAAAATGTTTTTATCAGGAGAATGGGATGCAACTTCAACTCTACTTGAGAATGAGAATCTAATTGAAAATAAATTTAATGATTTACCCTATTTGAAGTTTAATTCTAATTACTTTTAACTATTTAAATCCAAATAAACTAAATGTAATTCCCCCTGATTGATTATGCGGTTGATAAAAGATTCCAAATTCATACGATCTTTTTTTCCAATTTAATGAGATTTTAGAATTTATAAATTCACCATAATTCGCCGAATCATTAGTTAAATTTAATGTCCCATTACTTTTCAAAACAACTGGTCCAAATAACTGCTGATCAAAAGCAATATTTAAGGTAAATTGGTCATAATTTTGGTCAAATTTAAAAACACTGTCTCCACTTCTAAATTTATAAAAAGGCACAATACTAATGCGAGTATAATCAAAAGTTTTATTTTTAAAATTACCCAAGATTAGTTCTGGACCTAAACCTAAACCTAAATATTCCTGATGACCTCCATCTTCATAGAAAGAATATTCAGCTTCTAATTTTGTCTTAAGATTCAATCCTTTGGTTATTGGTTTAGGAAGATATTTATATGAAGTGTCAATAGATTTATTTTTAGGTTCTTCAACACTAAGTGGAAACTGCTGATCAAGCGAATAAAACAAGTTGCCTTTCAGTTGAGTTGCCAAATTTTTAGTATTTAAAGCCTCTGCAGTTAAATTTGCTAATCCTACCGATAAAAATTCGGTCTTTTTATGCCCATTAACTACAACTATATTTTCTTTTTCTAATTTCGAACCAAACCCTCTATAAATTTCTGCTTCACCCAATGAACCATTCCATACCCTATCTCTATAAATGCCAAAAAATCTTTTAGTCCATTTAGAATTTAAAAAATTAATTTCTTTAGTCAAAGAACTTTTTAATCTAAATGCATCAGAAAATTTATTCATATCAAAAGAATTAATATTCTTTTCTATTTCTAAATCCCATTTATTAATTGGACCTTTTATGAGGGATTTCAGAGCAAAATAATCTTGAAAACTTGTATTTCTTTTAACCTTCTCTGAAGTTATTGAATCATCTTTCTTGACAAAACTTTTTGTATAACCTTTTAATGAGCGCTGAATTAATACTTGTGGCTCTAAATCAATTACAAAATCATCAAAAATATCTATAGAATTTAATTTTCTTCCAAGAAAATATCCATCCTTTTCTAAATTGTCATATCCTAAGGTCCATCTATTATCAAAATCTAACTTATTTAAGGTTCTTTCTCCTAACACAAAAGGGATTGAAACTTTTTCATCTAAAATTAGATAATTTAATGATGACTTAAATCTGATTTGTTCTCCAGTAGGTATAGCTTCTAATGCATTCATTACTATCTGAACTTGTTTTAATTCAAGTAAATCATTACTAAATACTGCTTTTTTACTTATCCATTTTGTTCCATCTATAGTAATTTTATCTGTGGAAAACATCCAATTTTCAACCTTTCCAGGGGTATTCAATACTTCACTTTTCTTCAAATCCAGTAAATTTTCTAACTTATTAATATCTGCAAGACTGAAATTAGAGTATATATCATCGAAAAATGTATTAGTATTTATGGACCCTTTGACATCTAATAAATAACCTTTTTCACTGATAAAACTGTACTCTAATTCAGAAAGTTTAAAGATTTGATTTCCTAATGTTAAAAATATGTTTCCTTTTGCACTGATTTTTTTATTTAATTTATCGTAAATCAAGCTATCAGCTTTAAGATATTTACCTTTATAGGAAACAGAAACGTTACCTTCAGCAGACAATATATTATTGATTTCAGATTGTATATCAGATTGAATAATTAGCTCTTCTTTCTTTTCTGCAAAACTAACTAAAAGCGGGAGAAAGTAATTTTCGACATCTAAATCTTGTTTTATATATTCCCTAAAATTTATTTGTTTTTGAGTAATAAATTCATCATAAGGAGTTGATTTAAGATCATTAAAATTCCTATAACCAACAAACTGATTAATTAAGTGATTTTTACTATAATTATTTTTATTAAAATCAGAAGTTTTCCCTAGAGGGATAAAGTTGATTAACAAAAAAATGGGTAATATGACTTTTTGAGAAATTCCTGAAATCAATTTAATTAAACTAAAAAATTAATCTTGAGGACTCTCCAAATCTTTTCTATTAGGTGTTCTAGTTGGATCACTTGCTAAAAAGCCGAATAGAAAGATTCCTATAAAGAAAAAGACGATAGTGTAAACAGAAATTTTAAGGGCAAGCATGGAAATTACGAGTGCTGACAGATTTATATCTTAATAAAGATATATTTAATTTATGTGAAAAGGTTTACTTTTTGTATTTTTGGTAAATTTTGAAATACTTTATATTAAACAATTAATCATCATGGTCATCCCAAGGATCTGTAAGTTTTGCAGCCTTGGGTCCAAAAGCAGTCCAAAGGCCAAAACCTGTTAAAGCTAAAAGAATTACCAGAACTGTTACCGCCATAGAAAGAGCCGGATCTGGAGCTGATGATAAAGTTTGCATCAATTTTGCTAAGTTTGTAAACAATTTATGTATAAGTTCTTATACAATAGCGAAATAATATTCGATTTAGTGAATTCATCATGGGTCAAAAAACTCCTTTAGGAAGTCTTTTAAAAGCAATTGGAAATTCAGGTCAAGGGAAAGTTGTTCCTGGATGGGGAGCTGCTCCTGTTATGACTATTATTGGTGTACTTCTTTTAGTTTTCCTTGTAATTATGCTCCAAATTTATAATCAATCTGTACTATTGCAGGGATTCTCTGTAGATTGGTAACGGTAATTAGCCTTCTATAACTTAAATAATTATTAGTAATTTTAAATTTACTAGTAAATTTTTATTTGCTTATATTTTTTATACTCAATATAAATTGAAGTATTCATAATCTTCTTATTTTATAATTCTCAATAATATTGAAGTTTAAAATTTCATGCATGAAAAATACATAATTGGTTTAGGTAATCCGGGTAAAGAATATGTAAATAGCAGACATAATATTGGGTTTTTATTACTTAAAAATCTTTCAAACAAATATGACTCAAATTTTACATTAAAAAATAAGCTTAAAAGTTGGTGCTCAGAATTCAAGATCAATCATTTTACTTACAGATTATTTTTACCTAACACCTATATGAATCACAGCGGTGATGCTGTAAGAGCAATAGTTGACTGGTATAAAATTGATCTAGATCAGCTTTATATCGTAGTTGATGATATAGATCTACCTCTTGGGAAGATCAGATATAGAAAAAAAGGTGGTTCAGGAGGTCACAATGGACTTAAAAGTATAATTGAGAAATTGCAAACTGAAAATTTTAATAGAATTAGAGTTGGGATAGGCTCTCCTCCATCAATTAAAAAAACTAATAATTTCAATACTATTTCCCATGTATTAGGTAATATTTCTTCAGAAGAAAAATTAATTTTGGATAAAGTTTATCAGCAAGTAATCGAATCACTGGAGCAACTAAATACTAAAAAAGAAGATTATATTATTAGTAAATTAAATTCGTTCAATCAAGAAGTGATTTAATAAATGAGACCAAAACCAGAAACAACGGCTCATGTAAGTGTAAAAGAATATTCTTTCTCCAAAAAACAAGTCAAAGGAATTGTTGAAGCAAGTGAGTTTAAATGGCAGTTTACGTGGGCATTTGGTAAGGGAGTTTTATATGTCCAACCTCCTCTAGGAAGAGCATTAATTGAAGATTCTTTATTAAGGTTTCTTGTAAAGAAAGATTATGAATTAGAAGCAGGTAATGAATATCAATTTACTATTTCAGCCAAGTTTTAATATCTAGATTTTTATCCAAGGTGAATTTATCATGGCAATAATCTTCTAAAATTATTAAGGCCGCAATAGCATCTAGGTTTTTATTGATTATAAAGAACTCTCTAGGGATTAATTTTTTAAACCCCCTAATTGGAAAAAGTTCAAAATATCTTGCTTTTGCCCTATAAGTTGTATTTTTCTCTTCGCAAATAATTAAATCTTGTTTTATAAATTCAAGTTTTTCTATATTCTCTTTACTACTTGTACCATTGCCAATAATAACATTTGATATATCTTCAGCAGTTTTTAAATTCTTAACATGTTCGTGCAACAATTCACTTCTAATAATGATTGCTTTAGAAACTTTTTTTTCTTTTATATCAACTAATACCAAGCCGCATTTAAATCTACCAGGATCAATTGATATTAATTTAGACATTTAAGGTTCTAATTTTTTAATATTCAATTCAACTATTATTGGTTCTGCAATTTTACTATCTCTCAAAGATACCACCTCTAATTGAAATTTAAGCTTTTGATTACTCTTTAGTGAATCGCTAAGTTGTTTCATAAAATCTCCTCTTGTAGTGATTTCATTAACAATGGATCCCTTTAACTTGCTTATATTTCTCGTCTGACTAATTAGAGTATTGATTTTAGAATTAATAACTTTGTAGTTTAGATTACTTTTCTCCCAAAAAGCGGTTGTAATAACTTCTCCTTTTCTAAATATTAATTTATTTTCCAATAACTGCGGAGCTACAAAAACATAATTCTCACCCTTCAAAACATTTGTTACTGATTTTATTACTAAGATCCAATTACCTCCTTTTCCTATAACGGTTTCAATTGCAGAAATGTCACTAGGTTTCCACAAAAGAATATTAGCTATTTTTTTTTTGCTAGGAATCACAATTTTCTGGACATATTTATCAGCAGTATCATAAATCTTTGCTAAATCTGATTTCCTATTTAGATTAGAGTTGATTTCTGCAATAAATAAAGTTTGACCTCTTTTAATAACAACATTCCCTCTTCTAAATTCATTAATATTATTTTTTAGTTGATTTAATTCCTTTTCCTTTTGAAGGATTTTATCTTCAAGCTTTTCTCTCTCTTCCTGCAAGGGTAGTAGAGCCTTTTTACTTTCATCTAACGTTTTCTGCAAAACAGGAATATCGACAGAAAGTCTTTGTCTGATATCTTCACTCAACAAACTCAGCAATCCTATAGACATCGAACTAATAAACCCACCAGTTAAAACAGTTATTATTGTTGCTGTTTTCTTTGGCCTTAATTTTAAGATACTAAACCTTGATTTACCTATTTTTGTTCCTAGCAAATCTCCAAAAGGCGCAATTAATCCCCCAAGCAATATTAAGAGAATAATTAAAATCCAAGCCACAATATTTTTATATATTTAATACATCATAAATAATAATGAATCAATTAAATCTTTTTGCAAGTGCTATTGGATCGAAAACTGTAATCTTTTTTTTATCAATCGTTAGCAATCCAGAATCTTTTAAATCTCCTAATAATCTTGTGATCGTTACTCTAGTTGAACCAATAGCTTCAGCGATAGCTTGATGTGAAAGCCTTAAATCTATTGTTATACCTTTTTCACTTGCCACTCCAAAATCCCTACAGAGAACCATTAAAAAACTTACTAAACGCGAAGACATATCTCTATGAGTAAGAGTTTCTATCATTGTTTCTGTTTGAAGAATCCGGCTTGAAAGACCCTGCAATAGTAATAGCCCTACGGATGCATCTGCTTCAATTGCTCTTAAAACAGAATTTGCTGGGGCTGTGATTATTTCAACTCTTGTGAAAGCTATAGAATGATAAAAACGATCAGATCTATGACCTGTTAGAAGAGATAACACACCAAATAGACTATTCTCTCTTAACATTGCAACAGTTATTTCTTCTCCAGATTCATAAACTCTTGATAACCTTACTGCCCCTCTTCTTATAAGGTAAACCCTTTCTGCAGGATCACCAGGAAAAAATATTGTTTTAGATCTTTCAACCATTTCTGAGCTTGCTCCATCCAACCCTTTAATTACTTCCATTAAAGTTTTATTAATTGGGAAACGTTCTCCAATAGAGTTAATTTTTTTTCCTGGCTGTTGCGAACTTAATCGACTGAATCCTTGGGAAGCTGGTATCATAAGTATCTTTAATATTAGAAAATTTAAGAAGACAGCTGGAAATATCTTGTATCAACAGTAACAATTTTTAATTTTTATTTGTTTCTCACTAAGAAATTGTTACTTAGCGTTTAATCGCAAAAAGCTTTTTTAAGTAAAATTACACTATATGCAGTGTCATTAAATCCAAATTATACTGAATGTAGAAAAGAAATCCAAAATAATGGTCCTTAGTTCGTCTAATAATTATTCAAAAAGCAATCTTAATTTAGTAGAAAACAATAAAGTTATAGTAAAAGAAATAATCCATAATGGACAAGTTCAGATATATCAGTCCCCTTATAGAGGCAGTTATTCATCAGTTATTAGGGACTCCTTTAGAAATGCTGCTCTAGGAAGAAAAGTACTGTTAGTGCAAT
Organism: Prochlorococcus sp. AG-402-K10; assembly: GCA_003216835.1. Classification (GTDB taxonomy): domain Bacteria; phylum Cyanobacteriota; class Cyanobacteriia; order PCC-6307; family Cyanobiaceae; genus Prochlorococcus_A. Next base: position 68,398 of record QCIF01000002.1, read on the forward strand.
TAATGAAAGGAGGCGTGAGACAAGGCATTTCGAATGCATTAAAACTTTGTGGTAATTTAACTTGGGTAAGATCATCAAATTCCTTTGACCAATATAATTCTGAAGAAATTGTTAATAATAAGAACTTAAGGCAATCTATTCATGATGCAACTAATGAATTATGGAATTTTTGCAAAAAAGAGTTACTATCTGGTACAAATGATCAAATAATCCTTGATGAAATCTTTCTTGCAGTTGAAATGAAAATTATCGATAAAGATGATTTAATTTCAACACTTGAAAACCGATGTATATCAGGAGATGTAATCCTTACTGGTACATCCATACCTAACGATTTATTATTAATGGCTAACCAAATCACGGAACTGCGTTCATAAAAATCATGCTAAAAAATGATCTCTGGATAAATCAAAAAGCTACTGAGGGGATGATAAGTCCCTTTCAAGCAAATTTAGTAAGGCATCTTGAGCCTAAAAGCAAACAGAAACCTGTACTAAGTTATGGATGCTCATCATACGGCTATGATTTAAGACTCTCATCTAAAGAGTTTCTAATATTCAGGCATGTACCTGGTACTGTAATGAATCCAAAAAAGTTTAATCCTGATAATTTAGAAAAAACTATTCTTCACAAGGATGATGACGGTGATTTTTTTATTCTTCCTGCCCACTCCTATGGTTTGGGTGTAGCTTTAGAAAAGATGAAAGTTCCCGAAAATATTACTGTAATCTGTATTGGCAAAAGTACTTATGCTCGTCTAGGGATAATAGTTAATACAACTCCAGCAGAAGCAGGCTGGGAGGGTCACCTAACTCTAGAATTTAGTAATAGTTCAGGAGCTGATTGCAGAATTTACGCCAATGAAGGAATCTGCCAACTACTATTTTTTGAAGGCGATCCTTGCTCTACAACATATGAAGATAGAAGAGGTAAATATCAAAATCAACCAGAACGTGTAACCTTAGCCAAAATTTAAAATGAGTAATGTTGAACTAATTTCCCTAACCCCAAATGCAGAAAAAACAATGGCATATATTGCTAGAGTTAGTAATCCAAAGAACCAGAATAACGATGACTATTCAAAATTATTAAGTTATTGCATAAAGCATGAACATTGGAGTGTTTTTGAGCAGTCATTTATGACCTTGCAAATTGAAACGAACAGAGGAATTGCCGCGCAAATATTAAGACATAGATCCTTCACTTTCCAAGAATTTTCTCAAAGATATGCTGATAGTACTCAATTGGGAAATATTCCCCTTCCTGAACTAAGAAGACAAGACTTCAAAAATAGACAAAATTCTATTCCTGATCTACCTGATGAATTAAAAAAAATATTCAACAAAAAAATTACTGCTCATTTTAAAAATGCATCAGATTTATATGAGGAATTACTTACTGAAGGGATAGCGAAAGAATGCGCAAGATTTGTACTCCCGCTGGCAACTCCAACAAGAATCTATATGTCTGGATCATGTAGATCATGGATACACTACATTAATTTAAGATCTGCACATGGTACCCAAGAAGAGCATAAAAATATAGCTCAAAATTGTAAATCTATTTTTAAAAAAAGTTTTCCAATAGTTTCCAAATCTCTAAATTGGTAACAACTATCCATGACTACGAGGGGCTGCTTGGTAATTTTTATTAACTCCGATTTGTGAAAAATCTGAATTAACAATTGATTCATTAGATCTCAAACCACCATTTAAATTATCAATGGAATCTCTTATAGTTTGTTCTTCCTGTTTCCCAATTAAAGTAGATATTAAATTACCTTTCTTATCAAGAATATTTACTTGTGGAATTCCATTAACATTAAACTTTGCTATATAACTTTGCCATTTTGGATTGTCTACATTTAAAAAAACAAAATTAATATCTTTTTGATATCTATCTTTTAAAGCAGAGACTTTGGGAGCCATTTCTTTACATACTTCACACCACTCTGCATAAAATTCGAGAAAAGTAGGCTTGTTGTTATTAAAAGCTATTACAGGATCAGTAGATAATTCTCCTAAACTCTTAAGAATAAGAGTTGGTTGAAAAAAGATATTTCTGAATAAAATTAAACAAATAATTGTTAAAATAAAAAACAATCCAATTAATGCCTTTATATTAATACTTAAGATCGATTCTTTACTACCTGATTGCATTATTTAAATTTGTTTTAGTTTATTTTATATAAGTAAAATCAATAAAGAGAACATAAATCTTTTTCCTTTTAATCAACTGATAAAATAAGCGGAACACGAACAACAAAATATTTTAAAAATTATTATGCAATTAATCTTTGGTACTGATGGGATAAGGGGAAGATACGATAAAGAATTAACTTTTTCACTGGCATATAAGGTTGGATATGCTCTAGGAGTAATTTCACAAAACAATAATCCTATAGTTATAGGAAGAGATACACGAATTAGTGGAGAGATTATACTTGAAGCTATTTCAAGAGGAATTAAAGCAAGTGGGAAAGAATGTATAAGTATAGGAATATGCCCTACTCCTGCAATACCTTATTTAATAAAAAGAGAAAAGTTTAGTGGCGGGATAATGATATCTGCTAGTCACAATCCACCAGAATATAATGGAATAAAAATATTTGACAGTAACGGTAAAAAACTCATAAAAGAGTTTGAGAATAAAATACAAGAATTAATAGAAACAATTGATGAAAAACACTTAGTTCAGGAGAAAGGTTTCTCGATACAAACGAATGAAGGGCTTTTAAAGCTCTACATCAAAAACCTAATCAAAACATTAGATGGAGAAGATTTAGGCGGAATGAAAATAATTTTAGATACATGTTATGGATCGGCGACCACATGTGCAGAAGAAGTGTTTAATAATCTTGGAGCTTCCGTAAAAGTTATTAATCATGAGAAAAATGGTTTAAAAATAAACTTGAATTGTGGATCTACATGTCTTAAACCATTAAAAAAAGCAATTTTAGAGAATAACGCAGATATGGGCTTCAGCTTTGATGGAGATGCAGATAGGGTCATTGGGGTTGACTCTAGAGGCAATGTTTTAGATGGCGATCATATTCTTTTTTTATGGGGAAGAGAACTTATGGAACAAAAAATCCTTAAAAATAATTTACTTATATCAACCAAAATGGCAAATTTAGGTTTCGAAAATGCTTGGAATAATATTGGTGGAATTTTATATAGAACTGAGGTTGGCGATAAATTCATTTTTGAAGCAATTAAGCAAAAACAGGCAGTTTTGGGAGGAGAACAGTCAGGTCATATACTTTCAGAAATTAATAACTTTTCTGGAGACGGTATATTGACTGCAATTCAAATTTCTAAATATTGTAAAAAGAAAAAGATTAATTTATATACTTGGCTTCAAAGTAGTTTTTCGCCCTATCCTCAAAAACTAACCAACATAAATTTGAATTTTGACATTAAAAACTTAAATAATAAATTCAAAGATTTGATTAATCTAACCATAAAAGATTACTCAGAAAACACCTCAGATAATTGCAGAATTTATATAAGGCCAAGCGGAACAGAACCAGTTTTAAGAGTACTTATTGAAGCTGAGAATCAAAGGGAAGTAAACTTCCTGTCAAAAGAAGTAACCTCAAAACTAAGTCACGAACTTAATAAAATATGTGATTATCAGTAAATTAAGTCTTGATATAAATTCTTTCAAAAATATTAAGTTGCTTTTCTATCGCATATTTTTCCCTATTAGTTTTAATATTTTTAGGATTAAAACTATTAGGATAAAAAAGATCTATATTCTGTAATTGTTTAAAATTTAAATTATTTGATATCGTAAAATTCATATAGTTAAATAATTCCTTTACATCCGTTTTAATAAAAATTAATGATTCTTTTCGCATTGAATTTGAGAGAATCTTAATTAACTCAGTCTGTATTACTCGTCTTTTATGATGTTTATTTTTATACCAAGGATCAGGAAAATTGAATGATATGCTACTTAAACTATCAATAAGAAATTTATAATTTACATCATTAAAAATATTATTAGCATTACCAAATGCAAAGTATAAATTTCGAATTTCCATATCTCGTAATTTTGACTTGGCATTATTAACTAATTTCTCTCGGATTTCAATCCCTAAGTAATTCCATTTATTATTTTCCAATGCTAATTCGAACAAAAAATCACCAGCAGCACATCCTATATCTAAATGAAGAGGCAATTCTGGGTTTTCAAAAAGTTCATGTAAAGAAGGAATTAGCTCGATTTCATGAAAATTTTTACTAAGCGGGTTTACATGCTGTCTCATAAAAAATTATTTATTTCTTACTAAAAATAAAAAGTTCATAATATTCATAACTATGACAATAATAAGTGAAGAAGTAACCGTTTGATGTTTAATAATTATGTGTATTAAAAGAAACAGTTTTGAACTTTCTTAATCAGCTGTCCGTTTGGCTATCTTTTCAAATTTCAATAATCTTCCTTGTAGGTATTCCTTTTACTCTATTCTTATGGTCAATAAAAAAAAGAAACAACGCTATTAAAACACTTCTATCAAACTATTGGAAAATATCTCTTTTGTTTTTCATAAGTCTTATTCTCCTTATTGGTAAATATAATTTTGCTCTAGTTATTACAAATATATCAACATTACTAATGACAATTTCAGTTTGGTTTTGGCATGATATAAATGATGAATTAAAAGAATATAATTTTTCAGATATTTTTGCAACAACTATCAAAGTATGGAGATGGTCTTTAACTTTTGTATCTTTTAATTTCTTAATTCAAAGTTTACAAAATATAAGCTGTTTATATTTTATCAATTCCGATGAGTGTGAAATTTGGCTTAAGCCATCTACAAATCTATACTTTTTCATAAAAAGCTTATTTAATTTCTTGTTCGGGGCTAACTTTACAGAACCAGTAGCAAAATTCTTAGGATTATTTGGATTATTAATTTATATTTTAGGTTTAATTCAATGGGCACTAATTAAATTACCTAAAAGTGGCAGAAATTCTGGTTTTTCTCAATATGGAAGAAATTGATTTAAGAAATAATTTATAAAAAATAAGTTCAAAGATTCGTAATATAATTCTTAAACTCTAGGGTTCCATATAAATATCATTGCAAAGAAAAACTAGAAATAATTATTTTTAAGGGTTTTAGTAGGCTCTAAATACAATACATCCAATTGAAATAGAGCTAGAAAAAAAAGTGATTAAATTAAATCACTGTTTTAAGAACTTTAAACTATATAAAAAACCTTTAAATACAAACTCAAATTCCTTTATCAGGTAAAATTTCAACTCGCTTTTTTTCTTTAAGTATGAGAACCGGATTAACTAAACTCTAAATTAATAATTTTTGAACATCTTTTACATAATTTAGTATTTTGAATGCCATCAAATGTCTCCTTTTGGTAGTGCCAACACCTATCGCATTTTTGACCTCGCGCTTTAAGTATTTGAATTTTTCCTAAATCATTATCTTCAGTAATTAGAGCATCTTCCACCAAATTCGATACAACTTTAAAATTCGATATTATAAGCCAATCACTATATAAATCTACGTCCTCATTGCCAAACCTTTTAAGCCATTTTAGAGCATCTTCAATGACGCTATTTTCAGGCAAATAGTTAACTTCGGTCTCTAAGGCTGCGCCAATTATTTGTTTCGTTCTACATCCTTCTATGGCTTTATTAATTTCAAATCTCAAATTTCTTAAATTTGCAATATGTTGATTAAGCTCCTCATTATTCCATGAATTTGGATAACTTGGCCATCCGCGTTCAAAAACTGAATTTTCTTTAGTTCTATAAGGAATATTTTGCCAAATATCTTCAGCCATATGACAAAGCACTGGGGAGATAAGAACCGCTAAATTTTCCACAATTTTAGACATAACGAACTGACATGATTTCCTTCTAAATTCAGACTTAGCACTTACGTATAACCTATCCTTTGCTATATCTAAATAGAAATTAGACAGATCTACAACACAAAAACTTTGTAAAATTTGAAAGAACTTATAAAATTCATAACTTTCATAAGCATTCGATATTTGATCTGAAACATCCACTAATCTACTTAACATCCATTGATCTAAAAGCGGTAACTGATCAATTTCAAAATGATCATTTTCAGGTTCAAAATCATGGATATTTCCTAAAAGATATCTAGCAGTATTTCTTACTTTTCTATAAACATCTGATAGTTGCTTTAAGATATTTGATCCAATTGGGACATCTACTGAATAATCTACAGAACTCACCCATAGCCTAAGAACATCAGCTCCATATGCAGGTTCAGTTTTCTTATTATTACCTCCATTAATAATAATATTTGGATCAACCACATTACCTAAAGATTTACTCATTTTTCTTCCATTCTCATCAAGAGCAAAGCCATGAGTCAAAACTTGTTTATATGGTGGTTTATTATTAACAGCTACAGAAGTGAGCAAAGAAGATTGAAACCAGCCTCGATGTTGATCAGAGCCTTCTAAATAAAGATCAGCAGGATATTTCAACTCATCCCTTTGTTCACAAACAGCAGCCCAACTAGATCCAGAGTCGAACCAGACATCCATTGTATCTGTTCCTTTTACCCAAAGATCAGCTTCGTTTAAATAATTATCTGGTAATAAGTTCTTAACTTCCCAATCCCACCAAATATCAGATCCGTGATCACTGAATAGTTTTTGAATATGATTAATAGTCTCGCTATTAAGGAGAATTTCTTTTCCATTTTTTTTATAAAAAACAGGTATTGGCACTCCCCATGATCTTTGTCTTGAGATACACCAATCTCCTCTACCTACAACCATTGAATCAATACGTTTCTTACCCGTTTTTGGCATCCATTCAACATCATCTATTGCTTTTAATGCTGAGGAGCGAAATCCATCTACAGATGCAAACCATTGTTCTGTTGCTCTAAAAATAGTAGGTTTTTTTGTACGCCAATCATATGGATATCGATGTTTATAATTTTCTTGTAAGAGGAGCAAATTATTGTTCTTCAAATATTCAATAATTAAATCGTTAGATTCCTTAAGCACATTTGATCCTTGGAATTGCTCTGCATTTTTATTCAGATTACCTTTTTCATCCACGACACAAGTGATAGGTAAATCATATTTTTGGCCAACATTAAAATCATCCATACCATGACCAGGTGCAGTATGAACAATTCCAGTACCAGTTTCAGTAGTAATATAATCTCCACCGATCACAATTTTGCATTTCTTTTTTTTAGTTGGATGTTGATATTCAATGTCTACCAAACTTGAGCCTTTAACCTCCAAAAGTATTTTAAATTTTTTATTAAATTTCTTACTAATTTCAACAATTAAATCTTTTGCAAAAAGGTATGTGTTTTCATCTGCATCAATGGCAAAAACATAGTTTATTGTTGGATTTACCGCTACAGCTTCATTAGCAGGAATTGTCCAAGGTGTAGTAGTCCAGATGGTTATAAAAGAATTTGTAAAACTAAAAGGGTGATCGCTATTAGTTATTTCTTCTTGAAATTTTAAAAGGATCTCATCTGATACTTTAGTAATGCTTAAAGCAACATAAATACTTTTAGAATAATGCTCCTCTGGATATTCTAATTCTGCTTCTGCAAGTGCAGTTCTAGAACTTGGACTCCAATGAACAGGTTTCAGACCTCTATATATATATCCATTTAAGAACATCTTCCCAAATACTCCAATCTGGGCAGATTCATATTTCTTATGAAGAGTTAAATATGGATTATTCCAATCCCCCCAAATCCCCCATCTTTTAAAACCCTCCATTTGATTATTAATCTGTATAAATGCATAATCTGTAGCTTTTTTTCTTAAATCAAGAGTATTTAAATTCTTTCTTTCATTAGAACTTAAATTCTGTAGTACTTTTAATTCGATAGGTAATCCATGGCAATCCCAACCAGGAATAAAATGTACTTTGAATCCTTTTATGGTTTTATATTTATTAATTATGTCTTTTAAAACCTTATTTAAAGCATGACCCATATGAAGTGCACCATTTGCATAAGGAGGGCCATCATGCAATGTAAATGTTTTTCCTGAATTATTTGAACCTAATTGCAAATCAATCTTATTCTTCGACCAAAAATTCTGAATTTCTGGTTCTCGTAAAACTGAATTAGCTCGCATTGAGAAATCAGTTTTTAGTAAATTTAAAGTTTCTTTATAAGAAAAGTCCGATTTGTTTTGTTTGTTATTTTGAGATTTCATATTAAAAATCTTGGTAATCAATAAAATTATTTAATTATTTTTATTTCTTGATAATTTGATTATTTCCCAATTGACATTTTTTGTTTTTATACATATTCAAGATAACTAATTTATTTAATTTTAAGACTTTATATTATCATTCTTATCATTTCTTACCCACTTTTTTTTATGTAAATTTTCATTATTCCTATCAAATTTAAAAAAATTTAGAGAATTTTTAAAATTTTTAACTGCAAGAGAAATCGCCTCTGAAATTTTTGAAAGATTCTTTTTAAATTCCATGAAAGTAGTTAATTTACTTTTTTCTTGATCTGTCAGTTGATTCCATCTGGATGAAAAAATCTCTACCAAATACAACACAAATAATGATGTTACTACCAAGTAAATTAAAATAAATGAATTATCAAAGAATTTATTTTGAATAATTAAAATTATTCCAATTAACAAATTCAGAAAAGCTTTTATCAAGTCTTTTGGTCTGCCAACTTCTAAATAAATTAAAGGTATGAATAAAAATATTGAGCCTAATAAAATATAAAAATAGCCTAAGTAGATTATCAAAATATTCCTCTAGGAATTAAATACATTATATGCAATTCGCACTCTAAAAATAACCTAGTATCAGAGTTCCCTTAAATGCGGTCGGGGAGACTTGAACTCCCACACCCGAAGATACGAGTACCTAAAACTCGCGCGTCTACCAATTCCGCCACGACCGCATATATAAAATCTTAGTTTAAAGAGGTATATATTAAAAATATTTTTAACTTAAGATAATTAATCTGACACATAATAAAAAAATAAAATCTTCTATCAAATTAGAAATTTTTTAATTTAGTTATACAATCATCCTAGATTATTAGTTATATTAGCTAAAGAATAAAACAAACAATTTCAAAATTATCTAGTAAAAATAAAACAAACATTCCTAATTCTTCAGAAACATTTAATTGGCAAAAGGAGATAAAAAATTATGTAGATCCACCAAGTTTTTGGAATCCAACATTAGGATTATTTTTTGGTGGTTATTTCCTGGCTTTTCTAAGTATATGGCAATGGCATAGAGGTGTTTGGCCTTTACCTTTATTAGTTGCAACTGCTTTTCTAGCTTTGCACATTGAAGGTACTGTAATACATGACGCATGTCATAAGGCTGCGCATCCAGTTCCTTGGATTAATCAAGCCATGGGTCATGGATCCGCAATACTCTTAGGATTCAGTTTCCCAGTTTTTACAAGAGTCCATTTACAACATCATATTCACGTAAATCATCCTAAGAATGACCCTGATCATATTGTCAGTACTTTTGGCCCCATTTGGTTAATAGCACCAAGATTCTTTTACCATGAAGTATTTTTCTTTCAAAGAAAACTTTGGAAAAAATATGAATTATTTCAATGGGGCATAGAGAGATCGATTTTTATAACAATTATTTTAGCTGGAATAAAGTTTGACTTTATGAATATAATTTATAATTTGTGGTTTGGTCCTGCATTAATGGTGGGAGTTACTTTAGGCATCTTTTTTGATTATCTTCCGCACAGGCCCTTTCGTTCAAGGAACAAATGGTTAAATTCAAGAGTTTATCCAAGTAAGTTTATGAATCTAATCATTATGGGTCAGAATTATCATCTAATACATCATCTTTGGCCTTCAATTCCTTGGTTTGAATACAAAATTGCCTACGAAAAAACGAAGCCATTATTAGATATGAAGGGCTCTCCGCAAAGAGTAGGTATCTTTGAAAGCAAGGAAGATATTTTTAACTTTATTTATGACTTATTTATAGGTATAAGAAGTCACACTCAAAAAAAAGGTAAATTAAGAAAAATTATCAATTTATATCCAGGCTTTAAAATAAAGAAATTCTTATTGAAGGTGATTAATAAATCAGCTATAGGAAAAAGTTAATTCAATCACTAATAATTTTAGGTACTTTAAAAAATTTATCCTCTTTTGATGGAGCTAAATCTAATAGGTCTTCAGATTTTTTATAATTTATCTTTTCATCCTTTCTTAATACATTAACAACCTCAATAGCTCTAGCTGTACAGGGAATGTTTTCGGTATTAATTTTATCCAGTTGTTGTATATAATCGATTATTTTTGCTAATTGTTCTGCATGATTATTGATTTGATCATCGTTTAACTCGAGTCTTGCCAATTGAGCTACTTTTTTTACTTCCTCTTTACTGATTCGCGCCATATTAATTGAATTGAATGTTCTATTAAGAATACTTTATTTTTAAATATTTTATTAAAACATGATTCGAATTTCAAAAACTGATAAATATTAATTACAAAATTGTTTCTAATAATCAAGCCTAGTTTTCCTATTAAAAAAACTAGACTTAACAGTATTTGAACGCTAAAAATATAACTAGGTTAACATTTAAAAATAGTAGAACATTTTTTTTCTAAATCATTTTTTTATCGGCACTCTAAGTATGTTGCTCCAGATTTAATAGGCTGCCAACTTATAAAAAATAACCATGAAAAGGGTCTCATAAAAGGAATGATTGTTGAAACTGAAGCTTATTCACAAGAAGAAGAAGCTTGTCATGGTCACAATAAAATGACTCAGTCGAATAAATCATTATTTGGCGAACCTGGAAGGTTTTATATTTACAAATCTTATGGGATTCATCATTGTTTAAACATAGTTACTGATAGAGAGAATTTTGCAAGTGGTGTTTTGATTAGAGCTGTTTTTATTTCTGATCAAAACGAAAGATTAGCTTCTGGCCCAGGCCTAGTGACGAAAACATTTGGCATAGACATATCATTAAATTCTCTTCAAGTTCTTGAAAAAAATTCTTTATGGATTGCTAAAAGAGAATCAAATCTTCAAAAAAAAGATCTTGTTCAAACTACTAGAATTGGCATAACTAAAGCAAAAAATATAAAATGGCGTTGGTATCTAAAAAGCAGTAGAAGTGTAAGCAAAAGAGTAAAAGGTGACAGAACACCTAAATTAAAAAAATCAAAACATCATTTATCTTTATAAAGCGTAATGCAACTTTGGCCTCATAAACATATTCACTCACTAGCTAATTTTTCAATTGAAGATTACATATCAGTATTTGAATTGGCCAAGAGATTTGACTCACTTAAAGATGCTGGAACAAAAAAAATACCGGCCTTACAAGGGACCTTGGTAACATCTTTATTTTTTGAAGCTAGCACGAGAACAAGAAATAGCTTTGAGCTAGCTGCTAAAAGGCTATCTGCAGATGTACAAACCTTTTCTCCAAACTCAAGCTCTTTAGCAAAGGGTGAAACAATTATTGATACAGCAATAACTTATGCCGCAATGGGAGCAGATATATTAGTTGTCAGACATCCATCAAGTTATATAACTTATGAGATCGCAAAAAATCTTGATGCTTTCAATTTCAAGACTTCGGTACTAAATGCTGGTGATGGATTACATAGTCATCCAAGTCAAGGATTATTAGACATTTATACATTAATTAAATTCTTTTCCCCAACATTAATAAATCCAAAAGTTTTAAATTCTAAAAAAATTTTAATCATTGGAGATATTAATCATTCAAGGGTGGCGAGATCAAATCTTTGGGCTTTGAGTGCATTTGGTGCAGACACAATCTTATGTGGTCCTCCAAGATTAATATCTGATGAATTTTTAAATTTTCTAAAGAGTCCTTCTCCAAATCCAATAGAGGACCCTATCAAATTAAGAGGTTCAATAACAATTTCTAGGTCATTGGAGGAATCCATAAAAATTGCAGATGCAATTATTGTCTTAAGATTACAAAAAGAACGAATGATGGATAATTTATTAAGTAGTATTGATTCTTATAGTGATAATTATGGCTTAACAACAGAGAAACTATCTTTGAATAGCAAAGATGTTCCTGTTCTTCATCCAGGACCTATAAATCGAGGTGTGGAAATTAGTAACAGAATAGTGGATGAATATCCTAATTGCCTAATTAATAATCAAGTTTCGAATGGAATTCCAATTAGAATGGCTTTACTATATCTTTTAAATAAATTCAAAATAGAAATTTAAAGCAACTTAAGACTTTCTGTAAAAAAACCATAAAACAAACCTAATCTAAGAGAATCTATTAATAAAACTAAAAACTTTTTTTCCCTTTCAAACCGATAACTTCTTCTTAGTTTTATCAAAATTTCGATAAAAACTACTGAAAAAAAAGCAGCTACTGGATCCATCAATTCAACTACAGCACTTATCATTCCCAAGGAACTACCAAGAAAGTAACCAAATAAAAGCACAATTAAAGATAAAGAGTATCTTCGCCATGGATTAATTGCCCACGAACTTAACGTTTGAAGATTCTCTACAAGCTTTATTTGGAAATTTGTATTTTGAGGTTTAAAAACCATTTTTATGTTTATTGTTCATTTTAGAATTAAATGACATCTTAACTTTCTTGAACTTTAGTATTACTTTCTACTAATGCAAGTAAAGCCTCCATCTGTGCCATCATTCCTCTAAGTTCTCCAGGTTCAGGTAAAAGTCCGTCATCGTTAATACCTAATTGAATTTCTCTTAATTCTCTTCTTAAATAGCGCAAATGACTTACAACTTGCTCCCTTTTTGCTTGTGACATAATTCCTTCTTCGGTGTAAATATTTTAAGGAAATATTTTTTTATTCAAGAGAATTTAAAAATTTTTAAACAGAAATGAAGATAAATCTATTATAAAGTAATTAGTATTTTTTTATCTAAAAATTATTTACAATAATTTTGTAAATTTTTAATTTATAAACTTCTTCATATTCAAAAATTCCTTGAGGCTTTATTATTGATAACTATATTGGATAATTATCAATATGAAATTTCTTGATGAGAATAAAATAAGTGAAGAACTTGTAAATTCTTTTAATGAAGAAATGACTTTTGAACTCGCGAAAAGATTAGAAGATGACAACTACATAACACCATTTGATGGTTTAAAAGATTGGCATTTACTAAGAGCTTTAGCAATTAATAGACCTGAATTAACTGCCGATTATATACATCTTCTTGATCAGGAACCTTTTGATGAAAACTGACAATATGGAATCTAAAGTAAAGGTTCTCATCTTAATAACAGGTAGTATTGCTGCTGTAAGAATTCCTTTATTAGTTAGTCAACTAGTAAAAGAAAATTTTGAAATAAAGTGCGTCATATCTGAAAATGCCGAAAAATTAATACAACCACTTTCTCTTTCTGTTTTAAGTAGGAACCCTTGCATTTTAGAAAACGACCAATGGTTACATTATCAATCAACCCCCTTACATATAGACCTATGTAATTGGGCTGACATTTTGTTAATAGCCCCCTTAACAGCAACAACATTATCAAAATGGGTTAATGGCAATGCAGATGGATTAATTCCAAGCATTTTAATTGCAAATTGTAAGCCAATTATTGTTGCACCTGCCATGAATACAAAAATGTGGCTTAATCAAGCTGTTCAAAGAAACTATTCGCTTTTAGAAAATAATAAAAATGTTTTATCCCTTCAGCCAAGTGAAGGTGTTCTCGCTTGTGACGAAATTGGAATTGGGAAAATACCACCTAATGATCTAATTCAATTGGCTATTGAGTTCATAATCTCACAAAATAAAATGCATTATTGCAAAGACTTACTTAATAAAAGATTTCTAATAACTGGCGGTTGCACTTCCGAACAGATTGATGCTGCGAGAAATATAACTAACAAAAGTTCTGGAACTATGGGTTTACTTCTTTCTCAAGTAGCTAGGTTTAGAGGTGCTGAAGTAAAATATATTCATGGGCCTCTAAAAATTAAGAAAGATTTAACTGAAGGTATAAACAGTTTAGAGATTGAAACAAGTATTGATTTAAAAAAAGAAATTAAAAAAGAAATTTCTAGTTGTGACTATTTTTTTATGAATGCTGCTGTATCAGATCTCACGATAGCCTCTGATACTTCAAACAAAATTCCTAAAAACAAAATTAAGGACTACCTAAATACAAATCTTGAACTTGTTCCTGATATTCTAAGGGATATTAGTGAATCCAAAAAACATAACCAAATTTTTGTTGGATTTTGTGCATTTACAGGTTCAATACAAGATGCAAGAAAAACAATAAAAGATAAAATAATAAAAAAAGGTTGTGACTATATGTTTGCCAATCCAATAGATATTGCAGGTCAAGGATTTGGTCCTTCAACTAAAAATGAAGGGTGGCTCTTCGATAAAATAAATATGGAAAATCATATACAAATAACATCAAAAATTGATATCGCCAACAAAATAATTAACCAAATTGTTTCAGTGAATAAATAATTAAAATCTTTATTTGTATTTTTTTGTAATCTTAATCATCAAAAACAATGTAATAGCTTAAAATAATTGAAGTTTTTACAAATCTAAAAGCTACGGGTTGTTTCGAGGATTTAAAGACACTAACTTTTTTAGTCCTTGCCCTTGTAATATCCGTACTGAACATTTTAGGTGACCCTTTTCAATCCGTCACAGAACTTTATTGCTACTTTAATTATGAGAATTCGTTCTTTCTTAGCTTTCGTTATCTCTCTTTGTTTAACTTTTGCTTTTGTCCCTCTTAAATCATATGCCTTCTCTGAAAGAGGAAATGCCCAATTTACAGATGTTGTTAATACAGGGAAAGCTAATGATTGCCCCACATTAGATTCATCTCTTGTTGGATCAATATCCCTCGGTAGTGGAGACTCTCTTAAGGGAATATGCATGCATCCAACAGAAGTTTTTGTAAAAGTTCCAGGTACTAAAAGAAAAGCGGCAGAATTTGTATCTACAAAAATTATCAGTCCTAGGAATAACACTACAGTTACAGAAATTTATGGAGATGTAAACTCAGGAACATTTACTGAACAAGGTGGTATTGATTTTCAACTTATTACAGTTTTAACACCAGGAGGATTAGAGGTACCATTCGCATTTTCAGCAAAAGAGTTAACAGCTAATTTACCTTCAACTATTGAACCAGGAACAGTAGTAAGTGGTTCAACATTTACACCTAACTACAGAACTGGGGATTTTCTTGATCCTAAAGCTAGAGCAAAAAATACTGGAGTTGAATATGCTCAAGGCTTAGTCGCATTAGGTGGAGATGATGATGAACTAGCCAAAGAAAATATTAAAGTTGATGTAAATGGTACTGGAGTAATTACCTTATCAATTAATAATGTAGATTCAGATACAGATGAATTTGCTGGTACATTTGAAGCTATTCAGCCATCTGACACAGATATGGGTTCAAAAGATCCACTTGATGTAAAAATCGTCGGAGAACTATACGGAAGAAAAGCTTAAATCTAAAATTTATACTCTAAAAAGGGGGTTAAACCCCTTTTTTTTTTTCTAAATTTATCTCAATACAATCCAAAAATGGAAATACAAAAAAAAACAAGGGACCTAAATGGACTTATACCCCCTTATGGCGGAAAACTAAAAGATTTAATTATTAAGAATGAGAATCTTAAATCTGAACTTCTTTCTAAAGTTTCATATGAGCATGAATGTAGTGAGAGAAATGCATGTGATGTAGAGCTTTTAATGATTGGAGCTTTTTCTCCTTTAGAAGGATTTATGGATAAAAAAAACTACCAGTCAGTAATCAAAAATCATAGAGATTCCAGTGGTCTACTTTTTGGCTTACCAATTGTATTAGATACCAATAATGAAAACCTTAAGGAAGGTGAGACAATCTTGCTTACTTATAAAAAACAAAAATTAGCAATTATAGAAGTAAACTCAAAGTGGGAGCCTGATAAATCCGCCGAAGCAAAACTTTGTTATGGTACCAATTCTTTAGATCATCCTGCAGTCAAGATGATCTTCAATGAGAGAGGTAGATTTTATATAGGCGGCAAAATATATGGTTTTGAGCTCCCCATTAGAGAATTTCCCTGTAAAACTCCTAAAGAATTAAGAGCTTTATTACCTCCCAATTTCGATGTAGTTGCATTTCAATGCAGGAACCCAATTCATAGAGCACATTATGAACTATTCACTAATGCCCTTCTATCAGAAAATGTTTCTAAAAATTCAGTTGTTTTAGTGCATCCAACTTGTGGGCCAACACAACAAGATGATATCCCAGGGAAAGTTAGATATTTGACATATAAAGAATTAGCAGAAGAAATTTCTGATGAGCGCATAAAATGGGCTTTTTTACCCTATTCGATGCACATGGCTGGGCCCAGGGAAGCTCTTCAACATATGATTATTAGAAGAAATTATGGCTGTACCCATTTCATTATTGGTAGAGATATGGCCGGATGTAAATCATCATCCACCGGTGAAGATTTTTATGGACCTTATGATGCCCAAAACTTTGCAAATAAATGTGCAGAAGAATTAATGATGCAGACTGTTCCTTCAAAAAATCTAGTCTATACAAAAGAGAAAGGCTACATTACTGCTGAAGAAGCTAAAGAACTTAATTATCAGATAATGAAGCTCAGCGGAACAGAATTTAGAAAAAAATTAAGGAATGGAGACCCAATTCCTGAATGGTTTGCCTTCAAAAGTGTAGTGGATGTTCTAAGAAAGTCTTAATATTGTTTTATTATTACTATTATAGATTTATTGAATATTATTTACTGTGAACAAACGTTGGAGAAACGTAGGCCTCTACGTAATTGCCGTTATTACTGTCATTGTTATAGGTACTTCTGTTTTTGATAAACCAAGTTCTGATAACACAAAAAAAACCATAAGATATAGTGATTTCATAGAAGCTGTTCAAGATAAAGAAATTAGCAGAGTGTTAATATCACCAGACAACGCAACTGCTCAGGTAGTAGAAATCGATGGCAGCAGATCAGAAGTAAATTTAGCCCCTGATAAAGATTTACTAAAAATATTAACTGATAATAACGTTGACATAGCAGTTACTCCAACAAAGTTATCCAATCCATGGCAACAAGCTCTTAGCAGTTTAATATTTCCAGTTCTTTTAATAGGAGGACTATTCTTTCTTTTCAGGCGGTCCCAAAGCGGAAATTCTGGAGGTGGCAATCCTGCAATGAGTTTTGGTAAAAGTAAAGCTCGTCTTCAAATGGAACCATCTACACAGGTAACATTCTCAGATGTTGCAGGTGTAGAAGGTGCAAAACTAGAATTAACAGAAGTTGTGGACTTTCTTAAGAGCCCTGATAGATTTACTGCAGTTGGAGCAAAGATACCAAAAGGTGTACTTTTGGTTGGACCTCCTGGAACAGGTAAAACTCTTTTAGCAAAGGCAGTTGCTGGAGAAGCTGGAGTTCCATTTTTCTCAATATCAGGTTCTGAATTTGTTGAGATGTTTGTCGGAGTTGGTGCTAGCAGAGTAAGAGATCTTTTTGAACAAGCAAAGAAGAATGCTCCTTGTATCGTTTTTATTGATGAAATAGATGCAGTAGGAAGACAGAGAGGTGCTGGAATGGGAGGAGGAAATGATGAAAGAGAACAAACTTTAAACCAACTTCTTACTGAGATGGATGGATTTGAAGGTAATTCGGGAATAATTATTGTTGCTGCAACTAATAGACCTGATGTATTAGATTCGGCTCTAATGCGACCAGGAAGATTTGATAGACAAGTAACGGTTGACAGACCTGATTATGCTGGACGGTTACAAATTTTAAATGTTCATGCAAAAGACAAGACCCTTTCAAAGGATGTAGATCTTGATAAAGTTGCAAGAAGAACACCAGGTTTTACAGGAGCGGATTTAGCAAACCTTCTAAACGAAGCTGCAATCTTAGCTGCTAGAAAAGATCTGGATACTGTTAGCAATGATGAGGTCGGGGATGCTATTGAAAGAGTAATGGCAGGGCCAGAAAAAAAAGATAGAGTTATTAGCGATAAGAAAAAAGAATTAGTTGCTTATCATGAGGCTGGCCACGCTCTTGTAGGAGCCTTAATGCCTGATTATGATCCGGTCGCTAAAGTATCTATAATACCTAGAGGTCAGGCAGGAGGATTAACTTTCTTTACTCCAAGTGAAGAAAGGCTTGAATCAGGTCTTTACTCCCGTTCTTACCTACAAAATCAGATGGCTGTCGCTCTTGGTGGCAGAGTTGCTGAAGAAATTGTATATGGAGAAGAAGAAGTTACCACTGGAGCATCAAATGACTTACAGCAGGTGGCTAATGTAGCGAGACAAATGATTACTAAATTTGGCATGAGTGAAAGAATAGGTCCAGTTGCATTAGGTCAATCGCAAGGCGGAATGTTTCTTGGCAGAGATATGACTGCTTCAAGAGATTTTTCTGAGGATACTGCAGCAACAATAGATCTAGAGGTGGCTGAACTTGTTGATATAGCATACAAGAGAGCTACAAAGGTACTTACAGATAACAGAAGTGTCTTAGATGAAATGGCTGTGATGCTTATCGAACAAGAAACAATCGATACTGAAGATATTCAAGATTTACTTAACCGTTCTGAGGTTAAAGTTGCGAACTATATCTGATATAACATGATCTAATTTATTGATGCAAAGTAAAAAAAATTTTTTCTCAGGAAAACTTGATTTAGAATCTTATTTTTTACTAATAAAACCTGATAATAATATTTACTATGACAATATAAAAAAAAGAATAATTTATGGGGAAATAGAAAAATTAATAACTCTAGGTCTGAGAAATCTTGAAATAAGTTGGTCTAACAATAAAAACTGGTTAGATTTCGTATACAAAATCAAGCTAAATTTTCCAACAATTAATTTAGGCTCAGCTTCAATCATAAATCAGAAATCAATCGATGACTCTTTAAGCATTGGATTAAAATATTCTATGATGAAATTTTGGGATAAAGATCTATTCAATTATGCGAAGGCAAAAAAACATTTATTAATTCCTGGTATCAAAAATTTAAAAGATCTCAAAGAGGCAATAAAGTTAAATTGTAAAATCATAAAAATTTATCCTATACAAAGTAAAGATACTTCAATAGATCTAAGTCACTATAAAAACATATATTTTATTGCGGCTGGAGGGCTATCCATTAATGACTTAAAGCATTACAAATCTGTAGGCTATAAGACAATTGTAATTGGAGATAAAGGCTTTAGAGATAACAAATTAGATCCAAGCATATATCGATTGCTTACAGAAAAGTTAAATCAAAATAGATAGATCCCATTTAGATTAATCATTCAAAATGCTACATTGCGCATGATTAAGCAACAAATGATCTGCAAGGACTAGTGCAACCATAGCATCAACCATTGGTACTGCTCTAGGTAAAACGCATGGATCATGTCTCCCTTTTGCCTTCAGCAAAACTTCATTTCCATCAACATTAACAGTTTTCTGTTCTTTACCGATAGTTGCTGTTGGTTTAAAAGCTATCTTCATATCAATATTTTCTCCATTACTTATACCTCCCTGTATACCTCCAGAATTATTTGATATTGTTCTTAATCTATTAATATTATCAGACCTAATAAATGAATCATTATGCTCGCTACCTTTCAAAAAAGTCCCAGAGAAACCTGAACCTATTTCAAATCCCTTTGTAGCTGGCAAAGACATCAACGCCTTTGCTAAATCAGCTTCCAATTTATCAAAAACAGGCATTCCTAGACCTGATGGAACATTTCTCACTAGGCATTCAACAACTCCGCCACAAGAATCTCCTTGTTTTTTCAATTGTTTTATTCTTTCAATCATTTTTGCAGCCACTTTTTCGTCAGGGCACCTAACAATATTCGAATCTATTTTGCTTATGGAAACTTTATCTTTATTAATTTCAGAATCAATATCATGAATCCTCTTTACCCAAGATAGAATTTCAGTATTAAAAAGAGTTGCTAATAATTGTTTTGCAATAGCACCTGCTGCGACTCTACCGATGGTTTCTCTAGCAGAGGCCCTTCCACCTCCTGACCCAGCCTGAATTCCATACTTCAAATGATATGTACCATCAGCATGGGATGGCCTGAATACTTGCTCCAAATTACTATAGTCTGCTGGTCTTTGATCTTTATTCCTTACCATCATTGCAATTGGAGTACCTAATGTTACTCCTTCCTTTAAGCCACTTAATATCTCTAATTTATCTTCTTCATTTCTTGGAGTTGTAATATCACTCTGTCCAGGTCTGCGTCTATCTAATTCATTTTGTACTAAATCAATATCTATTTTCAACTTTGGTGGACATCCATCAAGAATAACTCCGACTGCACCTCCATGTGATTCTCCAAAAGTACTAACACGAAAAATTTTGCCAAAACTACTACTCATAAAAATATCCAATGTTTAAGTGATATATAAATATTATATGAAACCAATTGAGAATTAAACAAAAAAAAACTCCCTTAAATTAAGGGAGCTTGTGATTTATAACTTTAGGCTTAACCTATAGCTGGAGCTGAAAGAGCTACTGTTGTAGACTCAGCTGCTGCTAGATCAAGTGGGAAGTTATGAGCATTACGCTCATGCATTACTTCCATACCTAGGTTTGCTCTGTTAAGAACATCACCCCATGTAGGAACAATCTTACCGTTTGCATCTACAACTGACTGGTTGAAGTTGAAACCGTTAAGGTTGAATGCCATTGTACAGATACCCATAGAGGTTAACCATACACAAACAACAGGGAATATAGCTAGGAAGAAGTGAAGACTTCTACTGTTGTTGAAACTTGCATATTGGAAGATCAAACGACCAAAGTAGCCATGAGCTGCAACGATGTTGTATGTTTCTTCTTCTTGTCCGAACTTGTAACCATAGTTCTGAGACTCTGTCTCAGTTGTTTCTCTAATTAGAGATGAAGTAACAAGTGAACCATGCATAGCTGAGAATAGAGATCCTCCGAACATACCAGCAACACCAGCCATGTGGAATGGGTGCATAAGAATGTTGTGCTCTGCCTGGAAAACAAACATGAAGTTGAATGTTCCAGAGATACCTAAAGGCATTCCGTCAGAGAAAGAACCTTGACCGAATGGATATACAAGGAATACTGCGAAAGCTGCTGAAACTGGTGCAGAGTATGCAACACAGATCCAAGGACGCATACCTAAACGGTATGAAAGCTCCCACTGACGTCCCATCCATCCGCAGATACCAATTAGGAAGTGGAATATTACAAGCTGGTAAGGACCACCGTTGTATAACCACTCATCTACAGTAGCTGCTTCCCAAATTGGGTAGAAGTGTAGACCAATAGCATTTGAAGAAGGAACAACTGCACCTGAGATGATGTTGTTTCCATAAAGGAATGAACCAGCCACTGGCTCTCTAATTCCGTCAATGTCTACTGGTGGTGCTGCGATGAATGCAACGATGAAGCAGATCGCTGCTGTAAGTAGGCATGGGATCATTAAGACACCAAACCAACCAACATAAATTCTGTTGTTAGTTGATGTTACCCACTCACAAAACTGCGGCCAGCCCTTTAACAGCGAAGAACGCTGCTGCTGAATTGTTGTCATGAGTTCGTAAAATATGTCTCTAAAGCGAGACGCGTAAATAAAACGGAGGTTGAATCCGTTGAAAAGATTTTAGTCCAAAACAGCCAAAAATGTGTAAATAATTTTTCTCAAAGTAATTTTTTTTTGCAAAGAAACATAAGTCACCATCAATGTCTTAATATTTTCCTTATTATTGAGGTTTGAGTTTGGTCGTAATTGAATGGCTGTTAGATGGCAAAAGATCCAGAGAATTAGTTTCTTTAAAGGAAGCTAAGTATAGAAGACTGGCATTAGAGGCTTCTGGAGCAATTGTTTATTGGAGTGAAAGGATTGAGAACAAAAAACTAATGAATCAAATTTAAAGACAAACCTCAAATACTATTAACTAAACTTATCTTTGAAATAAATAATTCTTAACTTAATATCAAGATAATAATGTTCTCATTTCTTAATTTATGATTTAAAAAACTGATCGACCCATTCATTTGAAGAACAAATTACTTCTTTTTTTGTGAAACTCATTGCAATATTTTTTTCTTTGTAAGCAACTTCACCTATAAAAACAGGCCAAATAATATCTTGTCCTAGATATCGCAGAGTATTACCTTCAATATCTAGGAATAACGGATCTCCTTTTTTAGTTAGTTTCCAATCTTTATTCATTCTTTCAGGATGAATTAAACCATTAATATCGCCATTTTTTGTTCTTGGATAATCAATACTTCCTTGATGAACATGAACAATTAATGTCTTTGGGAGTGCTATAAGATTATTTTTTAACTTGTTTATCTCTTCTCTTAAACTACTAATAATTATTAAAAATCTATTTATAATTTTTGAATCATAATAATTTTGAGCAACTGGACCTATTTCAAGTACCAATCCACATGGCCATGCCTCAACAAGAAATCCTGTTTGTCTTTTATCCTGTTCATGTAAATAAATAGGCAATCCAAATTTATTCTGTAGTAATGAAGCCAAACAAAAATCTTTTATTCTTCTTCCATATATAACAATGCTTGTTCCCATATTTGAGGTAGTAGTGTGCAAATCAATGGCTATTTGACAGGGGTCTTCACCATTTATTCCATATCTTTGAACTAAGAAATTAGCCCTGTTAATTTCATAATTATTTTTATTGTTATTAATATTTTGATTATTAGAATTAAATGATCTATTTAAATCCGAGTCAATGTATCTTGAACCTTTTTCATAAGCGAGAGGATTGCCTATGATGTACTTATATTCAATATCTTTATCAAAATTATTTTGTTCTTTCTTAAGTTGATTAAAAGCCCAAATAGGATTGATTTCATTACCATGAGTGCCAGCAACAATAAGTATTTTTTTAATAGTCATTTGTTTTCTCTCATAAAACAAGTTTATGCAAAATAAATACCTTATTAAGATTTCCCAAAAATTCTGGTTTTGGTATTGGAGAAAACTAATGAATGGTTTTGCTCCATCTGATTCACAAGGAAATTATAAAAGACCTAAAGGCATAAGACTTAATATCAACTACGATATTAATAAAGAAAATAGATCAATCTATTTACTAGTAGGAAAATCATGCCCATGGTGCCATCGAACTCTACTCGTTTATAAAATACAAAATTTATTCCAACACATTAAAGTTATCTTTTTAAAACCTGATATTGAGCATGGTGAATGGGTATTTGAAAAAACATTTAAAGGATGCAATAGACTTGCTGAATTTTATAAAAAAGCTCATAAAAATAACCTTTTCAGAGCAACATTACCTCTATTAATTAGTTTTAAAAATAATGAAATCAATGTTTTATCTAATGAGAGTTCAGATATTAGTCAATTTTTAAATGCAATAGAAAAAGAATCTATACCTCAATCAACAAATATCAAAAATTGTGATCAAGAAATATTAGATATAATTCACTACAACATTAACAATGGAGTTTATAAATGCGGATTTGCAAGAAACCAGGCATCCTATGAAAGAGCAAGTAAAAGTCTTTTTTCAGCCTTAAGCAAGATAGAATCCAAATTAAATCAAAATAAGAGTGGATGGATTTGTGGAAAGAATTTAACTTATGCAGATATTTACCTTTTCCCAACTCTTATAAGGTGGGAATTGGTTTATAGCAAACTTTTTAAATGCACTGAAAAAGATTTATTAGATTTCCAAAATATTTTTGAATGGAGATTAAAATTTTTCGCATTTCCTAACGTGCATGAAACATGTTTTGAGAATGAATGGAAAGAAGACTATTACAAAGCTCTATTTCCCCTAAACCCTAATCAAATCTCACCAATTTTGCCATCACTAAAGGAAATAGTTAATATCCGTGGCTAGTCAAGTTCAATAAAATTATTAGCTGGCAAATATTATCATGTTGTAATGCACACTTATTTTATTCATAGATAATGCAAATTCATTTGAAATTAACTATCTTATGTATGTCTACTAAAGTACGAAAGGCTTCAAATGAAATCCATTGACGAACACATTCAAAAAGATCAATCGGAAATAGAATCTGCTAAAGCAGAGGGCAATCTTCCAAAGGTCAGACATTTAACTGAAGAACTAAAGGAACTCGAGGAATATAAAGATCATCATCCAGAGGATAAGCATGATCCAAACGCGTTGGAGTTATTCTGTGAGGCCAACCCTGACGAGCCTGAATGTTTAGTATATGACGATTAACAGAAAGATTGATTACTAAAAAAAAGGGCAATTAGATGCCCTTTTTTTATGTTAAAAAACTATTTTAATAGTCCCTATTAAAATCAGATGGGCTTCCAGTTAGAGAACATACAACAGACTCTTCATTTTTCATCTCTTTTACTTCAACTATAGGTCTTCCTCTTTCCTTCAAGACTTCAATATCATTAATGGTTTGACATCTGGCTATTAATTGTCCTTCTTGATCAAAACAACTGTAGAAATTCATATTTCAAGTAAAAGCATTATCTTATTTATGGCTAATTTTCTCAATTAAATCAAGTCTATTAATTAAAAAAATCAAATATATAAAAAAGTTAAATCCTATGCCAGACCTCAGAAAGTAATGAAGATAAACCTTTTTGCAAAGATGAAGAAATAACTAAAACTTTTTTTTGGGATATATTTTCTAATTTTTGTGTGATGATTTTCAGATAATTTTCATCTACAAGCTCCATTTTATTAAGTACGACTATTCTCTCTTTATCCAAAAGGCCTCTCCCATATTGTTTTAATTCTTGCTCAATTATTTCAAAATCATTAATAGGATTTTCTGCTATTGAGTCAATCATATGTATAAGTATCTTAGTTCTTTGTATATGCCTTAAAAAATCATGTCCTAATCCCACCCCATCAGCTGCTCCTGATATTAATCCTGGTATATCAGCGAAAAGGCATCCGTTACCATCTGACTTTCTTACGACACCTAAATTTGGTATTAAAGTTGTAAAAGGATAGTTTGCAATTTTAGGTCGGGCAGATGAGAGAACAGAAATCAAGGTACTTTTACCTGCATTTGGCAAACCTATAATACCTACCTCAGCAAGAAGTTTTAATTCTAATTGAACCTCCCAAATCTCTCCATCTTTACCTTCAGTAAAAGATTCTGGGGCTCGATTTTGGTTACTCAAATAGTAAGCATTACCATGTCCACCTCTACCTCCATAGGCAACAGTTAAGCTCTGCTTATCCTTAGTTAAATCTCCTAAAATAATTCCCGTATTAGCATCTCTAATTTCAGTACCGCATGGGACTTTAAGTATTGTATCTTCGCCTGCGGCTCCAGATCTTTTGTTAGGGCCGCCTTTACAACCATCTTTTGCAAATATTTCCCTTTTGAATTTAAAATCTAAAAGTGTTTGAAGATTACTATCGGCGATTAATATAATTGAACCACCTTTACCGCCATTCCCTCCTGAGGGGCCACCAGCTGGTACAAATTTTTCTCTTCTAAATGAAACGATTCCATTACCGCCCTTACCAGCTTTAAGAATAATTTTTGCTTGATCAATAAATTGCACTTAAAAACGTTATGAATAGTTTTTCTAAATAATTTAAATTTTATTTTATCCAAGCAATACTGCAACCTGGTCCACCCTCATTGGTGGCTGCATCTTCTACTTTATCGACATAACTCAATCCTGATAACCATGTTCTTAATCCTTTTTTTAACTTGCCAGTTCCAATTCCATGAACAATCCATAGCGGACCATAAAACTTTCTCATTTTATCCTCGATAATAACTTCTGCTTCATGTACTCTTAATCCCCTTACATCAATTGTATTCTTACTAGTTCTAATCTTTGAAAAAGAAAAATCTTCTCTTGAAGAGTTAATTTCAATTTTAGAGTTTTTTAAATTTGGTTTTTCTCCATTAATACCTTCAAATTCATTTAAAGTTAATGTGCTTCGAAATGAACCACATGCAACCTCAAAAAATTCACCTTTTTTGTCTAAACCTGTTATTTGTCCAATACTATTTAAACTTTTGATTTTTATGAAATCACCAACCTGAGGATTCCATGAGATTGACTTCTCAATATTTTTGTGACTGAAATGTTCTTGCTCAATTTGTTTTAACCTATTTCCAATCAACCTAGAATCATCGCCATCAGCATTCTGATCTCTTAACTTTTTAATCAAATTGATAACCTCTTTTTTAGCCGATATAATATGTTTTGATAATTTATACCTTTCATTTTCCTGAATTTTTTGAGCATTAAGTTTTTGAAATTCGTAATTTTCCTTCAATTGATCATGTAATATTTCGGTTCTAGCAATAAGTTCAGCCGCAGCTTCTGCAGATTTTTGTTGTTTAATCTTCTCTTCTTCTAATCCCTTAATAATATTATTGATGTTTTCAACTTCTTTTGGTTTTAAATAATTTGCAGCTTCATTTAGTATTTTTTCATCCAGACCAATTCTCTTAGAGATTGACAAAGCATTACTCCTTCCAGGGATACCCCAATTGAGAATATATCTAGGCTTAAAAGATTCTTCATCAAAGGCAACTGAAACGTTTTCGAACCTTGGATCACTATATTTTAATGCCTTAATATCTCCATAATGAGTAGTAGCTAAAGTAATATCAGATTTATCGGCAAATTCTTTCAACAAAGCAATAGCGAGAGCTGAACCCTCCAGAGGATCAGTCCCGGATCCAATTTCATCTAGTAACACAATTGATAATCCATTCTTATGATCAAGAGATTCCAAAATTTTTTTAATACGTGAAATATGTCCACTAAAAGTAGATAAATTTTCTTCTAAGGATTGATCATCACCAATATCAACAAATATATTTGGGCAAAAAGGTATTGTAGGATTATTTTTTGAGGGGATAAATAATCCTGCTCTGGCCATTAACAAAGCCAAACCTAGACCTTTTAAAGCGGCAGTTTTACCTCCAGTATTAGGTCCAGTAATAGCCACAACTTTTATATTTCTAGTTATATGAAAATCAACAGCTACAGGGACAGATGCTCCTTTTTTTTTATTTTCCCAAATCAATAACGGATGAGAAAAACCTATTAAAGAAACTATTGGATTTTTTTCAAAAATAGGGATTTTACCTCCAATCCATTTCGAATATCTTGCACGAGTTAAAGCGTTCTCTAATCGCAACAAAATCCCTGCCATCGCAACGAGATTATCACTATTATCGCCAATTATTTGAGACCATTTTTGTAGTAATTTAAATTCTTCTCCGGTAACCATTGCCTCTAATGAAGCAATTTTATTACCTTTGGATACTACATTCTCTGGTTCAAAATATATTGTATTTCCCGAAGATGAAGAATCATGAATTATTCCTTTAAATTTGTCTACAAATTGGACCTTTATAGCTAAAACTGGTCTACCAAATCTATCCCCAATAGTAGTATCTTGAATAAAAGATAAATTTCTTTGAATAAATTTATCTATTAATATTTTTCTTTCTAATTTCTTAGATAATACTTCTCTTCTAAGATCAGCTAATTTATTACTAGCTCTATCTGAGATTCTCCCGTTAGACTCAATCCCATTTTTTAAAATCTTTTCAATATTGCTATTCTCGCTTAAATTTTTTGTAAATGATGAAATAAAAGGCCTTTTTTCAAAATCTAGTAAGATTGTCTTTAATTTCCTAGCCACAGAAATTGTTTCTGCTATTTCTAACAAGTCAGAAGAACCAATAACTCCTCCCTTAGAGCAAATTTCAATATTTCTAGTAATATCAAATACCCCAGAAAAACTAATAGATTTTTCTAATTGATTTTCTAAATCATTAATTTCAATAGTCTCATTTAATAATCTTTTAGAAACTTCGAATTCTGATGGGATATCAAAACCTAGAATTGCTCTTTTACCCATTTTTGTAGAAGCAAATGAAGATAAATGAGTTTTTAAAGTATCCCACTCCAAAAGGTTTATAGATTCATCTGATATAGATCTATTTAGATTTAAATATTTTGGATGATTGTTCTCTTGCATGTTAAAGAAAAATAATCAAACATTCGATTGAATTCCACCAGGAGGAACATAAAGCATCTCAAGCCAATTCCCTTCTGTATCTTGCATGTAAAAAGACGCAGTTCCATCTCGATGTTCATGGACTGGGCCAACTTTCACGCCAGATTCTTTTAAAGTATTTTGAATATTAAAAACTTCTTCTTTTTCTTCAAAATGAAAAGCAAAATGAGGTCCTGCAGCTTTATAGCTAGGAGCTAACAGAGCAAGTCCGTCTTTCCCTTTACCAGCCTCTAAATAACACCAATCTTTATCATCCCAAATCAAGGACATACCTAAGCTCAAGTAAAAAGATTTAGCCCTTTCGAGATTTTCGACTCTAAGTGCAATGTGTCCAATTCTTTGAACTCCTTTTGATCCGCTTAAAAACAAAACAAAAACTGTAAGTATTTACCCAAGAATAAACCAAAAATTTATTATTAATGAGTTTTTAACTTTCCTTCAACCATTTAGATGCATCACAAGCATGATAAGTAAGTATTAATTTTGCTCCTGCTCTTTTGAAACT
This sequence comes from Prochlorococcus sp. AG-402-K10, assembly GCA_003216835.1. Classification (GTDB taxonomy): domain Bacteria; phylum Cyanobacteriota; class Cyanobacteriia; order PCC-6307; family Cyanobiaceae; genus Prochlorococcus_A. The sequence goes on from QCIF01000002.1 coordinate 97,003, forward strand.
AAGCAACGTTTCTAAAACGATGTCCTTCTCATTAATCCAATTCCGCATAGCAGCTGACTTAACCATAGAATACTCGCCACTAACGTTATAAGCAGCTATGGGTTTATTTGAAAAAGTGCTGAGTCTATAAACTATGTCCAAATAAGAAATCCCTGGTTTAACCATCAAAATATCAGCCCCTTCATATTGATCTAAGGCAGATTCAATTAAAGCTTCCTTTGAATTGGCAGGGTCCATTTGATAAGTAGACTTATTGTCTGGAATTATTTTCTTACTATTTTCTTTAGGAGCCGAATCTAAGGCAGTTCTAAAAGGACCATAATATGCAGATGAAAATTTTGCAGTGTAACTAATTATACCTACATCACTAAATCCTTCGCTATCAAGAGCTGTTCTTATAGCGCCAACTCTTCCATCCATCATGTCACTTGGACCTATAAAATCTGCTCCTGCTCTTGCCTGAGTTAAGGCTTGTTTTTTTAAAATCTCAATAGTTTCATCATTTAAAATTTTTCCATTTTCATCAACTAATCCATCATGTCCATCACATGAATAAGGATCCAAAGCAACATCTGTCATTATTGCCATTTCAGGAATTTCTTTTTTTAATATACGAATAGCATTAGGGATTAAACCTTTTTCATTAAAACACTCTGCCCCATCTTCCGTTTTTAGGCTCTCATCTATTTTTGGGAAAAGCACAATACATCTTATTCCTAATTCCCAAGCTCTAGTAACCTCTTTTATTAAACCATTCATATCCCATCTAAAAGTTCCTGGCATTGCCGAAATTTCTTGTTGGAAATTCTTTTCATGAATAAATAATGGATATATAAAATCCTCAGGATTCAGATGGTTTTCTCTTACCATCTCTCTAATAGCCTCTGTCCTTCTTAATCTTCTGGGACGAATAATCAAATTCATATGAATCTTTTTAAAATGAAATTAATGAATTATTTATCTAATACGATAGTCTCTTAACTTGCATATAAATTAAAGAGACCCCTTTTTTGTTATGGAAAATTAACCTAATTTTCCGTACAGTTAATTCAAAGGTTACAAAAATATTTTGCGCAAAATTAATTTTTACACAAATTTACGACATAAAGGGATAAAATATTTAGTTAATGAATTTATTTAAAAGGAGAAGATCTTTGCAAATAATCAATGGCTTTCATCTCAAAAATATTAGAGGTGATATTTTAGGTGGCATAACAGCTGCAGTAGTCGCTTTGCCCCTTGCACTTGCTTTTGGTAATGCTGCATTGGGGCCGGGAGGAGCAATCTATGGATTATATGGTGCAGTAGTAGTCGGTTTTTTAGCTGCTTTATTTGGCGGTACACCTGCGCAAGTTAGCGGGCCAACTGGTCCAATGAGTGTTACTGTTGCCGGAGTAGTAGCAGGTTTGGCTGCAGTAGGAGTTCCTAGGGATTTGTCTGCAGGACAGATTTTACCTCTAGTAATGGCTGCAGTAGTAATTGGTGGTTTATTGCAAATTGCGTTTGGAATTCTAAAGCTAGGAAAATATATCACTCTAGTCCCATATTCTGTTGTATCGGGATTCATGTCTGGTATTGGAGTCATAATCATTGCACTTCAAATTGGGCCATTACTAGGAATAAGCACAAGAGGAGGAGTAGTCGACTCTTTAACTACTGTTTTTTCAAATTTCCAACCTAATGGTGCTGCCATTGGAGTAGCTATAATGACTTTAGGAATAGTATTTCTAACACCTAGAACAATAACTCAGTGGGTTCCTTCTCCACTTTTAGCATTATTAATAGTAACTCCAATATCAATGTTCTTTGGTGGAACAATAGACAGAATTGGAGAAATTCCTAGAGGAGTTCCATCTTTAGATCTCCCTAGTTTTAACCAGTATTTTCCTATTATTTTCAAGGCAGGTCTTGTATTAGCAGTACTTGGAGCAATTGATTCTTTACTTACATCCTTAGTAGCAGACAATATTTCTCAAACAAAGCATAATTCTGATAGAGAGTTAATTGGACAGGGGATAGGAAATGCTGTAGCAGGTCTTTTTTCAGGCTTACCTGGAGCAGGCGCAACAATGAGAACTGTTATAAATGTCAAATCTGGCGGATCTACTCCTTTATCAGGAATGGTTCACTCAATAGTTTTACTAATAGTTTTAGTCGGTGCAGGACCATTAGCAGAACAAATACCCACAGCTCTTTTAGCAGGTATCCTTATCAAAGTTGGATTGGATATTATTGACTGGGGATTCTTACTAAGAGCACATAAATTATCTCTAAAAACTTCAGTTGTCATGTATGGTGTACTCCTAATGACTGTTTTTTGGGATTTGATCTGGGCAGTATTAGTTGGAGTATTTATTGCAAACATGCTGACTATTGATTCCATTACTGAAACTCAACTAGAAGGTATGGAAGAAGATAATCCTTTATTAACAGGTAATAATCAAGGACAAAATACATTACCCGCTGATGAAAAAGCTCTACTTGATAGATGCTCGGGACAAGTAATGCTATTTAGACTAAAAGGGCCACTTAGTTTTGGTGCGGCAAAAGGTATCTCTGACAGAATGAACCTAGTAAGAAATTACAAAATTCTGATATTAGATATTACTGATGTTCCAAGACTTGGAGTAACAGCAACACTTGCTATAGAGGACATGATGCAAGAAGCTAAAAATAACTCTAGGAAAGCATTTGTGGCTGGGGCTAATGAAAAAGTTAGAGAAAGGCTATCCAAGTTTGGCGTTGATGGAATCATTGAAACAAGAAAACAAGCTTTAGAAACAGCTTTAAATGAATTAGCTTAATAATCTATGGAAGTAAATCCAATACTACAGAATGTATTAGCACCACCAGTACTTTTCTTTTTAATTGGAGCAATTGCTGTATTTTTTAAATCTGATTTAGAAATACCTGCTCCATTACCAAAACTATTTTCTTTATATCTGCTCTTAGCAATTGGATTTAGGGGAGGAATTGAAATTCAAAAAAGTGGTTTCACCGATCAGGTTCTACCTACTTTAAGTGCTGCAATATTAATGTCTCTAATAATTCCATTAATTGGATTTGTAATATTGAGGTATAAGTTTAATGTTTTCAACTCTGCTGCGATTGCAGCTGCTTACGGTTCTATTAGTGCGGTCACATTCATATCCGCGGAAAGTTTTTTAGACAGTCAAAGCATAGATTTTGATGGATTTATGGTTGGAGCTTTAGCTTTGATGGAGTCTCCAGCAATTATCGTTGGCTTGTTACTTGTGAAATTCGCAGCCCCAAAGAATAGACCTAACTCAAGAAAAATGCACCTTAGTGCAATATTGCATGAGTCTATTTTAAATGGATCAGTTTATTTATTACTTTCTAGTCTAATAATAGGATTTCTAATCGCTTCAACTAATCCAGCAGGCATTGAAAAAATGGAGCCTTTCACTAAAGATTTATTCTATGGTGCTGAATGTTTTTTTCTATTAGATATGGGCATAGTTGCAGCTCAAAGATTGCCTAGTCTAAAAAAAGCCGGTTCATTTCTAATCGCTTTTGCAATTTTCATGCCAATATTTAATTCTTTAATAGGAGTGTTTGTTGCAAAAGTATTAACTCTAGGACCTGGAAATGCACTACTATTTGTGGTTTTATGTGCTAGTGCATCGTATTTAGCAGTACCTGCAGCTATGAGGATGACAGTGCCAGAAGCAAAGTCCAGTTACTATATTTCTACAACATTAGGTTTGACTTTTCCATTCAATATCGTTCTTGGAATACCCATATATATGAGTTTAGTAAATAAAGTTATTCCACTTTCTCCACTATAAAAATGAAAAGATTAGATTTAATATTCAGTGAAAGAGAACTAGATGCAATTCTTAAAACATTAGAAAAGGCTAATGTTCCTGGATATACCGTAATGAAACATGCTACTGGGAGAGGTCCAGAAAGAGTGGTTACTGAAGATATGGAGTTTACAGGCTTAGGATCAAATGCACATGTTATAGTTTTTTGCGAGCAAGAATTAATTGATCAAATGAGAGAAGATATTAAGGCAGAGCTGAGTTACTATGGCGGGGTAGCTTATATTTCAGAAGCAATTCCTCTTTGAATATCTATTCTCTTAAGAGTGAATCCAATCTACCCGTATATTTTTTCTACTATTTAAGTATCGATCTATTGACATCGCAGCGATACATCCGTCAGATGCTGCGACTACTGCTTGCTTAAATGGTGTATTTCTTATATCTCCAATAGCCCATACTCCATCTGAATTTGTGGACATAAAATCATCGACAATTACGCCTCCATCTTCTTTCAAGGCAATCTGATCACCTAAGAAATCAGTAATTGGCTTTGAACCACTCATATAAACGAAAACTCCATCTAAATTAAGATTAATAGGATTTTCATCCTGTTTATTTTTTACAATTACGCCATTAACGCCCATTTCATCTCCCAATATTTCCAATAATCTTGTTCTACTCCAATGCTTAATATTTGCATTATCCATCAATTCCATAGCCTCCTCATTGTCAGACTTTGGATCACTTGAAGTAATCCAATGAACAGTTGAAGCAAATTTAGTAAGAACAGTAGCCTCCTCTATTGCCTCTTTATTTACTCCAATTACAGCCACTTCCCTATTTTTATAAAAAGCTCCATCACATGTAGCGCAGTAACTTACCCCCTTACCAAGAAAATCTGCTTCTCCTTTAAATGATGCAGGCCTACCCATAGCTCCACTTGCTAGCACAAGCGCCTTAGCCTTAAAAGTACCTTCAGGTGTATAGACTGTTTTCCACTCTTCAGAGACATCTATCCCAAAAACTTGAGCTCTTCTGTAGTCTGTACCATATTGAACAGCTTGTTCTCTCATTAATGTAAGTAATTTTTCCCCACTAATATCAACAGGAACACCTGGATAATTTGCTATTTGATGAGTTATTGCTAAGGCCCCAACAGAGGGATTTTTATCTAAAATTACCGTCTTTAAATTAGAACGAGAGGTATAAAGAGCACAAGTACATCCTGCCGGACCGCCACCGATAATAACAACATCTGACTCGATAATTTCCAATTTTTTAAAACTCCTTTTATTAAGTAATTAGATGAGTTTTTGGTTAGAAGATAAAATTGATTAAAAATACTAACCTTTGTATAGATATAAGTTAAGAGAAAAAAAATAAAAAAGCATAATATAGAAACAAACTTACATAGGAACAATAAAAAATCAGTTTTAAAATGATCAGTGACCTGAATTGTACTTAATTGATCTATTATTAAATAATATTTTGAATTTACTTTAAAAAGGCCTCTATATTTTTTATGACCAATTCTGATTATCTTTTAAAAGCTGCTATCAAAAAAATAACAGAAAAATTAAACGAGGCTTTAGTTGGGAAAATTGAGGAAGCAACAAATGTTGCACAAGATGCACCAGAAATAATTAAAAAAGAATTTGAGACTCTAAAAGAATCAATCATTGAAGAAGCTGCAAGAATGAAATATGAAATGAGTACTAAAGAAAATAATCAGACCTCCAAAACGAATCAAGATCCTACAATCAAAAACGCTCTAAAAGAAATAGAAGAAATTAACGAAGGCATAGAAAGATTAAATAAAATCCTTAACAAGTTAAATTAATGAGAAATAATTATTTTGGAAATCGAATCAAAAAGTTTAAGAGAGGTTGTCTGATATGGAAAACACTTTTTTTACTATTGTTCAGTTTATGGTTAGACAATATAATTTTCACATTTCTCAGGACTAATAATGATATAAAAAATAAGATTCAAATAAAACGGGCTAAATGGCTTACTCATGAATTAATTAAACTTGGTTCTGCCTTCATTAAAATCGGACAATTATTGTCTGCCAGACCTGATTTAATTCCTAATACATGGATAAAAGAATTATCGAGATTACAGGATCAAGTTCCTCCATTTCCATTTAAAAAAGTTGAAAGAACGATTATACAAGAATTAGGACCAAAGTACTCTGACATAGATCAAATAATATATGATCCAGTAGGTTCAGCTTCATTAGCTCAGGTTCATAGAGGAAAGTTAAAGAATGGCAAAGAAGTAGTATTTAAAGTTCAAAGACCTAACTTAAAAGATTTATTCATTATAGATCTAGATATATTGCAACAGATTGCTGCTTTATTACAACGGAATAAGAATTGGAGTCGAGGAAGAAATTGGGTTGCAATTGCAAAAGAGTGTAGAAAAGTTCTTATGAAAGAACTGGATTTCAATTGTGAAGCTCAATATGCAGCAAGATTTAGACAGCAATTTCTTGATGATGAGAATATAGAAGTTCCTGAAGTAATATGGGACATGAGTAGTGAAAAGGTTCTTTGTTTAAGTTATCTGGAAGGTACTAAAATAAGCGATTTAACAAAATTACAATCTCAAAATATTGACTTGCCAAAAATTGCAGAAATAGGAGCAATAAGTTACTTAAAACAGCTTGTGAATTATGGGTTTTTCCATGCAGATCCTCATCCAGGTAATTTAGCAGTCTCTAATAAAGGTAAATTAATCTTTTATGATTTTGGAATGATGGGCAATATTTCCAATAATCTACAAAGCAGGTTAGGAGATATGGTCAGGGCTGCTGCTTTCAGAGATGCAGCATCACTTGTCAGTCATCTACAACAAGCTGGCTTAATTTCAAAAGATATAGATATAGGTCCTGTCAGAAGACTAGTTAGATTAATGCTAAAAGAAGCCTTAACTCCACCATTTAGTCCAAATATTATTGAAAAGCTATCAGGAGATTTATATGAACTTGTTTATGAAACACCATTTCAGCTACCAGTAGATTTAATATTTGTTATGAGAGCATTGTCAACTTTTGAAGGTGTTGGCAAAATGTTAGATCCAGGGTTTAATCTTGTATCAGTTACAAAGCCTTATTTAATAGCACTTATGACTTCAAATAATCAAACTCCAAACGATTTAATTAACCAATTTGGAAGGCAAGTAGGTGAAATAGGCTCTAAAGCGGTAGGTATACCAAAAAGAATAGATGAAAGTTTAGAACGATTAGAGCAAGGAGATTTACAACTACAAATACGAATGGGTGAATCTGACAGACAATTTAAGAAAATGTTTACTGCTCAGAAAACATTAGGCCATTCAATTCTCATAGGGAGCTTATCAATAGCATCGGCTTTACTTGTAACTAATAAACAAAATAACTTTGCATTATTACCATTATTCTTTGCTATACCAATTATTATTGATTGGATACAATGTCAATTAAGTATGAGGAAAGGATCACGCTTAGAAAATCTTAAGCACTAAACACACTATATATTTTTTGGACCAAGACCTAAAGAACCAGCAAATCTTGCTTGATCTCCTAATTCCTCTTCAATTGTTAAAAGCCTATTATATTTAGCAATCCTTTCACTCCTACTTAAAGAACCAGTTTTAATTTGACCAGATCTTGTCGCAACAGATAAATCAGCTATCGTTGTATCTTCTGTCTCACCACTTCTATGACTAATAACACTTGTAAAACCAGAGGTCTTAGCTAACTCAATAGCCTCTAAAGTCTCAGTTAGTGTTCCAATCTGATTTACCTTGATTAGAATTGAATTGGCAGATTTTTCCACAATACCTTTTCTTAACCTTGCAGTATTAGTTACAAATAAATCATCCCCTACTAGCTGTACTTTATTACCTAGGTCCTGATTCAATTCTGACCAACCTTCCCAATCATCTTCTGCCAATCCATCCTCAATTGAAACAATTGGCAAATTTGAAACCAAGTGTGAAAGATATGAAATCATTTGGGAACTATTTAAACTTTTTCCTTCATATTTATAAATACCATCGCTATAAAATTCAGTACTAGCAGCATCTAATGCCAGAGAAACTTGCTCCCCAGGAATAAATCCAGCTTTTTGAATAGCTTCTAAGAGTAAATCACCTGCTTCTTCACTGGATGACAAGTCTGGAGCAAATCCGCCTTCATCACCTACAGCAGTAGATAAACCTTTTTTTTCCAATAATGACTTTAGTGAGTGAAATATTTCAGTCCCCATTCTTAGTGACTCACTAAAACTTTGTACGCCATGAGGTACAAGCATAAATTCTTGAAAATCAAGACTATTTGGAGCATGAGCGCCACCATTAATAACATTCATCAATGGAACTGGGAGAAGATTAGACAATGGATCTCCGAGATACCTGTATAACGGGATATCTAAAGCATTCGCTGCTGCTTTTGCATTAGCAAGACTAACAGCAAGGATTGAGTTAGCTCCAAGGTTTGATTTATTAGAAGTTCCATCAATTTCAATCATTAATTTATCTACAGCTGTTTGATCTAAGGCAGATAAACCACATAATGCGGGAGAAATTGTTTCATGAATTTTATTAACAGCGTTTAATACACCTTTGCCCATATATTTTGAACCGCCATCTCTTAATTCATGAGCCTCATGAGCTCCAGTACTTGCTCCACTAGGGACAATTGCCTTACCAATAGCTCCACATTCCAAAAATACTTCTGCTTCTACAGTAGGGTTTCCTCTTGAATCAAGCACTTGTCTGGCTTCAATAGTGTCAATAAGCAAATCAATAGTTTCTTTCACAATTTAATTATTACTATTTAAATCCTATAAATAGCTGAACTATTTGGCTAATATCTGAAATATATATAAGTTAATAAAATATTTTTTTTTGATTTCAAAACAAGGTTTGAATTTTATATGCAAATACTTTTAAAAAATCTAAAAATCTCTTTTTAATGAAATTTTTTAAGATTTCATCTTATAATTTGAAAAATTTTGAATGATCATTAAGAATAATCTGAATTAAGATAAGGATAAATGATCAACTATAACTTTTTTATAGTTTATGAGAGAAACTCTTACATCGAATCCTGAACTTTTTAGTGATATAAGTTGGAATCTTCTTCTGCAAGGGGAAGAAACTGCAAAAAAATGGGATCACAGCGAATTTAATATTGAGCACATTATTCATACATTGTTTACATCAAGTGAATTTTTTGCATTCATTGAAAAATTATCAATAGATCAAGATACAGTTTTAGACATAACAGAGGATTTTCTAGAAGCAAATCCAATAAACGAGTCAGATATTTTTACGATTGGAGAAGATTTAGAACTTTTATTAGATAATGCAAATCAAATAAAAATTCAATGGGGATCAAAGTTAATAGAAATTCCGCATTTATTAATTGCTCTAGGTAGAGATTTAAGGATAGGTAATTACGCATTCCAAGAGGGTAATCTTTCAGTAGAGAAGTTAGAAGAAGAATTAAAGTTTTTTCCAAATATAAATCAACCAAAAAGTTACATTGAATATAAAAAAGGAGATAAAATAAATAACCAACCCACCTTAGAATCTCCTAAAGAAAATTTATTAAAGGAAGAAAAAGCTATTGTTCCCGCCGCAACAAATAAAATTACTATTGATAGCAAAAAACAAGTGGAGGAGGATGTTCTTCTACTTTATGGGAATGATTTAACCGCATCAGCTCAACAAGGCTTATTGGATCCTGTTGTGGGAAGAGAAAATGAAATAAATAATCTAATGAGAATTCTATCTCGAAGAAGCAAAAATAATCCTATCCTTATTGGCAATCCTGGGGTTGGTAAAACCTCAATTGCTAAATTACTTGCTCAATTAATTATTGAAGAAAACGTTCCTGATTCTTTGAAAAATTTTAAAATTATTTCTCTTGACTTAGGTGCAATTGTATCAGGAACAAAATTCAGAGGTCAGCTTGAAGAAAGGCTTAGTTTAATACTTGAAGAACTTAAAAATTCAGATCAAGGGATGATTTTATTTATTGATGAAATTCATTCAATAATCAGTTCCGACAGATCTACTGCTGATATAGGAAATATTTTAAAACCTTTTTTGGCTGAGGGAGAGCTTAGGTGTATTGGCACTACCACTCCTGAAAAATACCGAGAAAGTATCGAAAAAGACCAAGCATTAAATAATTGTTTTCAAAAAATAGTAGTAAATGAACCCTCAGTCGAATTAACTGCAAATATCCTACAAGGTATTAAAAAGAAGTACGAATTACATCATGGTATAAGAATCTCTAAAGAAGCAGTTAATTGTTCTGCAAAACTTGCGGATAGATATATTAGCGATAAATGTCTTCCAGACAAAGCTATAGATTTAATTGATGAAGCAGCAGCTCAATTAAAAATAGAATCTAATATTAAACCTCAAAAAATTATCCTACAAGAAAGCAAAATTAATTCGATTGAACAAAAATTAAACAATTTACTAATTGAAAATTTTGAAGAGAAAGAAAGATTATTGGATACAAAAAAAATCTATGAGAATAAATTGAACGACCTTTCTGATGATTGGAATAATTTACGTTTAAAGATGGAACAATTATCATTTTTATTACAAGAGGAAGATAGACTAATTGGCAAAATAGAAGAATTCAATCCAAATTTTGAAACTTCCAATAGCCTTGATGATATAGATAAGCTAGAAGAGGATTTGAATGCAGTTGAAGCAGAAATTGAAGGCATTGAAGATAGCTTTAAAAAATTTAATCAGAAGAGGATTTTCCGGTTTAAATATCAAGTTGAGCCGGATGATATTGCTGATGTTATTTCAAAAATAACCGGGATTCCCATTTCCAAAGTAGTTTCTAATGATAGAAAGAAACTAATTAATTTAGAAATAGAATTAAGTGAAAAAGTTATTGGACAAGAAAAAGCAATACAAGCTGTTTCTGCTGCAATAAGAAGAGCAAGGGTTGGCATGAAAAATCCAAAAAGACCTGTTGGATCTTTTCTATTTATGGGTCCTACAGGTGTTGGCAAAACAGAACTAGCTAAGACTCTTGCATCTGCATTATTTGATGAAGAAGAAGCTTTAGTAAGATTAGATATGAGTGAATATATGGAGAAAAATGCTGTAGCAAGACTTTTAGGAGCACCTCCAGGTTATGTGGGCTACGAAGAGGGAGGACAATTAACTGAAGCTGTAAGATTAAAACCTTACTCTGTAATACTCCTTGATGAAATTGAAAAAGCAAATTCAGAAGTATTTAATATTCTATTGCAAGTTTTAGATGAAGGAAGATTAACTGATTCGCAAGGTAGAACAGTTGATTTTAAAAATACAGTTATCATTATGACCAGCAATTTGGCAGGGAAAATAATTTTGGAATATTCAAAAAATATTAGTCAAAACAAGCAAGCTCCAGAACTAAATAAACAATCTCTAGAAGATTCTATTAACAATTCATTGTCTTCTATGTTTAGACCAGAATTTTTAAACAGAATTGATGAAGTCGTACAATTTGAACCATTATCTGTTGATCAACTTAAGAAAATAATTATTCTTCAAATAGAAGATTTGAAGAGCCTACTTCTTGAACAAGGAATTCAAATTAATATCGATAAAGAAGTTATTCATAAAATAGCTAATGATTCATACGAACCTGAATTTGGTGCAAGGCCACTTGGGAGAGAACTTAGAAGACAAATAGAAAACCCTCTAGCTACAAAACTATTAGAGAAAGATTTTAAAAATAAAAAAAATATTACAATTAAAATTAGTCCTTCAAAAAAAGATGAGATTTTATTTAGACCTAGCTGAGTAGTAAATCGATAAGCTAAAATAAATATAAGCATAAAGCTTAATTGCAAAAAAATTTTGTGACAAATCCTACTACTAATCAAGAACCTCTTAAAAAAGAACCCTCTGAAATAGAAGAACCTAAGAAAAAGAAGAATTTTTTAAGAGCTACCTTCGACGAGTTAAAGCTTGTAGTGTGGCCGAACAAACAACAGCTATTCAGCGAATCTGTTGCGGTTATAATTATGGTATCCTTTTCAGCAGCTGCAATTGCAACTGTGAGTCGATTTTATGGATGGGCAGCATCACAAATTTTCCGTTAAATTAATCCTTTTAATCTAAATTTTTTCAAGTTCTTCAAATGATCTTTATCCAGTTTCCAGAAAATAAAAATGAGTAATGAATTAACGACTAACCTTGGTTCTTCAAAAGCAAATACTAGTATTGCAAGATGGTATGCGGTCCAAGTTGCTTCAAGCTGTGAAAAGAAAGTCAAAGCAACTCTTGAACAGAGATCCGTAACTTTAGGTGTTAATAACAGAATTATCGAAATTGAAATCCCTCAAACTCCTGGAATTAAGTTAAAAAAAGATGGCAGCAGACAAACTACTGAAGAAAAAGTTTTTCCTGGTTATGTCCTTGTCAGAATGATTTTAGATGAAGATACAATGATGGCTGTAAAAAGCACCCCCAATGTTATTAACTTTGTTGGTGCAGATGATGGAAGAGGAAGCGGAAGGACCCGAGGTCATATCAAACCTCGACCCTTATCTAGACAAGAAGTAAATAGAATATTTAAACGCGCTTCAGAGAAAAAGGCTGTTATAAAATTAGATATTGAGGAAAAAGATAGAATTATCGTAACTAGTGGTCCATTCAAGGATTTCCAAGGTGAAGTTATTGAAGTATCTGGTGAAAGAAATAAATTAAAAGCATTACTTTCAATATTTGGGCGCGAAACTCCTGTAGAATTAGAATTCTCCCAAATCAATAAACAAAATTAATTCTTAATTATTTTTGTTTATCGAGTAAAATTATCATTTTAAACCTCAGTTTAAACTCACTAAATCTAATGGCAAAAAAAATTGTTGCGGTTATTAAACTTGCTCTTCAAGCCGGCAAAGCAAACCCTGCTCCTCCAGTTGGACCAGCTTTAGGACAACATGGTGTGAATATCATGGCATTTTGCAAAGAATATAATGCAAGGACTCAAGATAAAGCCGGTTTTGTAATTCCAGTTGAGATTTCAGTTTTTGAAGATAGAAGCTTTACCTTCATTACAAAAACACCTCCTGCTTCTGTCTTGATTACTAAGGCTGCGGGTATAGAGAAAGGAGCTGGTGAATCATCAAAAGGATCTGTTGGGAATATAAGTAAAGCTCAATTAGAAGAAATAGCCAAAACTAAGCTTCCTGATTTAAACTGTACAAGTATTGAATCTGCAATGAAAGTAATTGAGGGAACAGCTCGTAATATGGGTGTCTCTATTACTGAATAAATTCAAACCAAAATTGTTCACTTTATGGGGAGGTTAATGGCTAACCGATTGCACCCAAACTAATTATGAAAAAACTATCTAAAAGAATGGCCGCTCTATCAACAAAGATAGAAGATCGCATTTACGAACCTCTCGAAGGTCTTAGTATTATCAAAGAGAATGCAAACGCTAAATTTGACGAAACTATTGAAGCTCATATTCGTCTAGGCATTGATCCAAAATATACGGACCAACAACTTAGGACAACAGTAGCCTTACCTCATGGAACTGGCCAAAGCATCAAAATAGCAGTTATTACAAGCGGTGAAAATGTATCCAAAGCTAAATCTGCTGGAGCAGATTTATTTGGAGAAGAAGACCTTGTGGAAAGTATCAACAAAGGCAATATGGAATTTGATTTACTTATTGCGACTCCAGATATGATGCCAAAAGTTGCAAAATTAGGAAGAGTTTTAGGTCCCAGAGGATTAATGCCTAATCCTAAAGCAGGCACAGTCACTAATGATATTTCTAATGCTATAAAAGAATTTAAGGCTGGTAAGCTCGAATTTAGAGCAGATAAAGCAGGTATTGTTCATGTTCGCTTTGGAAAAGCTAGTTTTACGAAAGAGGCACTATTTGACAACTTAAAAACCTTACAAGAGTCAATAGATAAGAACAAACCTACAGGAGCTAAAGGAAAGTATTGGAAAAGTTTTTATATAACTTCAACTATGGGACCTTCAGTTCAGCTAGATATAAATGCTTTACAAGATTATCAAATAGAAGGTTAACTCTCTGTAGTATAATTTAAATGCAATAATACGGCCAAAGAAAGTAGGTTTATTTAGTTCTTCTAAATTATTAAATCCTACCGAGGACTCGTCTTAAATTATTTCTTTTTGGATCTAATAAAAGCGGCCTCTTTTAAAAGAACTTTGCCGCATTTCCTGCTCTCCCTAAATTACGATCCAAAAAAACAACAATGGGCCGAACACTAGAGAATAAGCAACAAATCGTTACTGAGATTAAATCTCTCTTAAACGATTCGGAAATGGCTGTAGTTCTTGACTATAAAGGTTTAACTATCAAAGAGATGTCAGATTTGCGATCTAGATTGCAAACAACAAATGGCATTTGCAAAGTTACTAAAAATTCATTAATGCGTAAAGCTATAGATGGAGATAGTAATTGGAACGATCTTGAATCTTTACTGACCGGAACAAATGCTTTTGTCTTAATCAAAGAAGATGTCGGTGGTGCTGTAAAAGCGATCCAATCTTTTCAAAAAGACACCAAAAAATCCGAAACCAAAGGAGCTTTATTTGAAGGCAGACTTCTTAGCGATTCTGAAATAAAAGAAATTGCAAGTCTTCCATCTAAAGAAGTATTGATGGCAAAAATTGCTGGCGCTATAAATGGCGTTGCAACAAAAATTGCAATCTCTATCAATGAAGTGCCTTCTGGACTTGCTAGATCACTTAAACAATATTCTGAAAAATCAGAATCTTAATTTAAAAACCTAATTAACTTTTAAGAAAATGTCCGCAAAAACTGAAGAAATTCTTGAATCATTAAAATCTCTCTCGCTTTTAGAAGCATCTGAGCTGGTAAAGCAAATTGAAGAGGCTTTTGGTGTATCTGCTGCAGCTTCTGCAGGTGTAGTAATGGCAGCTCCAGGAGCAGCTGGTGGTGATGGAGATGGTGGCGCTGCTGAAGAAAAATCTGAATTTGATGTTGTTCTCGAAAGCTTTGATGCAGCTGCAAAAATCAAGGTTCTTAAGGTTGTTAGAAATGCAACTGGTCTAGGTCTTGGTGATGCAAAAGCACTTGTTGAATCAGCACCAAAAACAGTAAAAGAAGGCATTGCCAAAGCAGACGCTGAATCTTTAAAGAAAGAGATTGAAGAAGCTGGCGGTAAAGTTACACTTAAGTAAAAGTACATTTTTTTCGAGCCGATATTAACTATATCGGCTTTAAATCATGAATAGTGCAAGTATTGCAATTGAAGCTGCAACTGACGGCGCCTGCAGTGGTAATCCTGGACCAGGAGGTTGGGGCGGTTTAATAATCTTTGAAGACAATAGTGAATTAGAAATAGGTGGTTCAGAACAAAATACAACTAACAATAGAATGGAACTTACCGCAGCTATAAAAACTCTTGAAAAATTAAAAAGTTATCAATTAAAAGAAAACTTTAAATTAAGAACAGATAGTAAATATGTCATAGAGGGTTATACCAAATGGATTATAAATTGGAAAAGGAATGGATGGAAAACAAGCACAGGAAAAGTAGTTCAAAATTTAGATTTATGGCAGAAAATAGATCAGTTAAGAATTGATGGTTTAGCCATGGAATATGTTAAGGGTCATAGTGGAGACAAACAAAATGATCGAGTTGATTTGATTGCGACTAGTTACAGTAAAGGTATATCTATAGTAAGCAAATTTAAAGAATCAAAAAAATCAGATGCCTTTTTTGAACTAACAGCACCAAAAGCAATTCAAGAATTATTTACAAGAAATGAATTAATCCAAAAATTTGCAGAAAAAAAATATTTATTAAGCTCAAATGAACTTTATAAATTACTTGGTGAAGAAAATATCTTGCAAATAAAAAAATATGCATTGTTTGAATGGCGTAATTGGAGATTAATTCCTAAAGATAAAAAATATTGGATAATAGAAAATAAAGAATCCTAATTTCTTATGAATGAACATAAGGGAGTATTTAAAAATCTTTATAAAAACTTGATTACTCCTGTACTTAAAAAAGATACTGGCATAGATGCAGAATATTTAACCAATCTTTCCCTAAGCCTTCTATCATTCAGTTCAAGAAAACAAAATTGGCCTGTAATTTCATCAATTCTAAGGAACCTAGATAAAGAATTTTGTATTGTTGATAAAAGATTAAGTCAGAACATATGTGGAATAAATTTTTGTAATCCAATTGGATTGGCAGCAGGTTTTGACAAAAATGGAAATGCCGTAAATATTTGGAGAAAATTTGGTTTTGGATTTGCTGAAATTGGAACAGTTACTAAATTCGCCCAAAATGGAAATCCAAAACCAAGATTATTTAGATTGGCAAAAGAAGAGGCAGCTTTAAATAGAATGGGCTTCAATAATAGAGGTGCTCAAAATCTAGTTAAGAATTTGAATGAACAGGGTATTCCTTTAAAAAAGAATAGAAAAAACATTTGTTTGGGAATAAATTTTGGTAAATCTAAAATTACTGGCTTATCTGAGGCTAAAGAGGATTATTTAACTTCTCTAAAATTGTTAATCCCATTTTGTGATTATGCCGCAATAAATGTAAGCTCGCCTAATACTGAAGGACTAAGAAAATTACAAGATCCCGATCGACTAAGAGAACTTATTAGAGAAATTAAAACTTTACCTAATTGTCCACCTCTATTTGTAAAGATTGCACCAGATTTAAGCTTTAAAAATATTGAGGATATTTGTAAATTAATAAATGAAGAAAAAATTGATGGAATAATTGCTACTAATACCAGTCTAGATAGATTAGGCCTTGAACAAAGGAAGATAGAACAAACAGGATTATTACTTTCTGAAGAGAATGGGGGATTAAGTGGAAGGCCACTTCAAAAAAAAGCCAATAAAATAATCAAGCATATACATGATATTGATAGAACAATTATTTTAATTGGTGTTGGTGGGATTGATAGTCCTGAGTCAGCATGGGAGCGAATTTGCTCTGGGGCTTCGTTAGTTCAACTTTATACTGGATGGATATATAAAGGACCGCAATTAGTTCCAAATATTCTCAGTGGAATTATAAAGCAAATGAATATCCATCAATTATCAAATATAAAAGAAGCTATTGGATCGGATTTAAAATGGGTCGATTAAAACAAAAATGATTAATGAAAAAATCAAAAAGGTATGATTGCTACACAAAAAATATGAACCCATCAAATTTCTGTCATGGAGGAAATGTATATTCTAAGGCAAAAAAATTAAATCTATTACCATCGGAAATTATTGATTCAAGTGCCTCTTTGGTACCCTTTAAACCACCCCAAATACTATTAGACTCGCTAAGTACAGAAATTAAAAATCTTGGATTTAGATTTTATCCTGAGAGAGATCTAAATAGTTTAAAAGAAGCAATTGGTGAATTTCATAAAATAAATCCAGAAAATATATTACCTGGGAATGGAGTCTCTGAACTAATCACATGGGCAGGTTTTGAAGCATCTAAATTTGGAATAAGTTGTATTCCATCTCCAGGATTTGTTGATTATGAAAGATCTTTAAATTGTTGGAATAGCAATTTCATTTATTCAGAATTACCATCAAACTGGAGCAACATTTTTCCCCAACCTTTTCCACTTGATCCTATAGGTGATGTTCTATGGATAACCAACCCACATAACCCTACTGGCCAATTATGGGGAAAAAAATCTTTAGAATCGATCTTAAAAAAATATAAGTTAGTAATTTGTGATGAGGCATTCTTATCAATTACACCAAATGGAGAGCAGGAATCTTTAATACCACTAACCAAAAAATACGATAATTTATTAGTTTTAAGAAGTTTGACTAAACTCTTTAATATTCCTGGACTTAGATTAGGTTATGTAATTGGCTCTTCACAAAAACTTAGAAAATGGAATATCAAGAGAGATCCATGGCCATTGAATTCATTTGCAATTAAGGCTGGAATTGATCTATTAAGCAATAAGACTTTTTATGAACAATGGACAAATAAGATTCACAATTGGATCAATACTGAAAAGAAATGGGTTTATGATGCACTATCCAAAGTTGATAATCTTAAAATACATAGCTCCTCAACTAACTTTTTTTTAATAGAAAGTAAATCCTCTTTATCGCCAAATATCGACTATTTAGAACATAAGGGTATCTTAATTAGGGAATGCTCCTCATTCAGATTTCTTAATGAAAAATGGGCACGAATAAGTCTTCAAAGTAGCACAAATAATAAAATCTTATGTAAAGAAATTCAAAATTCTTTTAAAAAATAATTAATTAATTTTGTAATCTTATCTTTTGATTTCAATCCATTATTGTTTTCCATATTTTTTTTCATTAGATCTAATATTTCATATCTATATTCTCCATTTTTTAATGTTGATTTAAAAATTCTTTTCAAAGTTTCTTCAAAAAATTCTTTAGAAATTTTATTTTGATTGATTAATACTGAACCTCCAATTTTAGCTAGAATCATTGCATTTCTCTCTTGATGGTTATTCTTAGAATAGGGGTATGGAATTAAAATTGAAGGTTTTTCAGCTTGAATTAATTCATTTATTGTTCCTGATCCCGATCTTGATATGACAAGATCACAGTTTTGGATCAAAGCAGCTATTTCAGTAGTAAATTTAATTTGAACATAATTCTTAGAATTTTTAATATTAAAAGATTTTTCATTGTTTTCTCCAATAATATGAATTATACGGAAATTTTCTTTAATCAAGAAATCTAAAGATTCATAAAGAATCCTATTGATAGCTTTTGCTCCTTGACTTCCTCCCATAACAATTAAAAGAGGTCCTTCGCCTTGTGGAACCCATTCTGGTAAAAGATTAAGTTTATAGAATTGTTCCCTTAAAGGAGTCCCCGTAAAAATAGTTTTGCAATGTTTTAAATAAGAATTTGTTTCTTTGAATCCAGTAAAAACATAATTACATAAAAATCCAAAATATTTAGTTACCGTTCCTGGTACTAAATTGGATTCATGAATAATTACAGGAATCCCTAGAAGCTTTGCAGCAATAATTGTGGGAGCTGATATATAACCTCCAGTAGTAAAAACTAGATTTATTTTCTTTGCTTTTAGAATCCTGATTATATGAAAAGTTGACATTAAAATATCTACATATTGAAAAGCGATAAAAATATTTTGTTTTGGTGTATTAATATTTAAAGTCATAAGATTATATTTATGGGGAACAAAATCTGCATCAAATCTTTGTCGAACGCCTAACCAATAAATATTCCAGTATTCTTCAAGATTTCTGGAAACCGCTAGAGCCGGGAAAATATGTCCACCAGTTCCGCTTGCTGCAACTAATAAATTATTTTCTTGAGACATAAAAAAATAAATAAGTAAAATAAAAATATAAAATCTAGAATATGTTTAATTTAAAGTCATTAACAACTATAGGAATTCCTATCTATTTATTTATTTATCTCATATTTCCTCATTCAGCAATAACCCAAACTACAAAAATTGATTTAAGAAGAAATATAGAAAACGCATTAAATTCAAGAAATTTGAAATTGATCAAACAAAGTTTTAGAAATGAAGAGAACCTAAAAATTAATAAAAAATTTTCAAACATGCTAAAAGAATTCCCAGATAGCAAATGGAAAATTAAGAAATTAAAATCTAATAATCCAAGTGAAGAAATTTATCAAGTAAAAGTTATTGGAAAAAAACTAGTTCAGGGAGAAATATATATGCTTGAATCAAAGTTTAATTACTTATTTGCATCAGTAAATGGAAAAATAAATCAAGGCAAGATAACAAAATTATTTACTATAATCAGGTCTGATAATAAGAAAATAGATATTAGTTTTAACATTCCTGATAAAGTTCTTACAGGTACAAAATATGATATAGATATAATACTAAATGAACCTCTTGAGGAAGTTATTATTGCAGGGGGTATTAGAGCTCATCAAGTTGAATCATTTTTAGAGCAAGAGATAGATATAGAGCCATTAGTATCTGGAGGGATTTATAAAATCACTAGAGCTCCTTCTAAACCTGGAATACAAATTTGGTCAGGAATAATAGCTCATCCCAAAGGGATAATAACTTTCACAAAAAGTATTGATATTGTTGAAAAGATATAACCTATGCATCTTTTAAAGCAGCAACTCCAGGCAAGCTTTTGCCTTCTAAAAGTTCTAAACTAGCTCCACCTCCAGTAGATATATGAGACATTTTTTCAGCCAGCCCCGCTTTCTCTACTGCTGCCACTGAATCACCGCCACCAATAATTGTACAAACTTCAGAAAAAGCACTTAAATCTGCAAGGGTTGTGGCTATTGCATTTGTACCTTCAGCAAATTTATCAAATTCAAACACTCCCATCGGACCATTCCAAATTATTGTCTTACATTCTGCTAGAGCATTCTGAAAAACCTTAATTGACTCAGGTCCAATATCAAGTCCCATCCAATCCCCACTGATTGAATCTATTTGAGAAACTTTACTTTCAGCATCAGGAGAAAACTGATTTGCTAGTACTACATCAGTAGGTAATAATAATTCAACCCCCTTTGCTTTTGCTTTTGCCTCTAAATTTTTTGCAAGCTCAAGTTTATCTTCCTCAACAAGACTCTTTCCTACATCTAGACCTCTAGCTTTATAAAAAGTAAAAATCATACCGCCACCAATTATAATTTTATCGCATTTATCTAATAAAGAATCTAAAACTCCAATTTTGCTGCTCACCTTTGATCCCCCAACGATTGCTGCTAATGGACGTTTTGGAGCATCTATTGCACCTTGTAAATATTTCAATTCTTTTTCTAAGAGAAATCCTGCAACTGATGGACTTAAAAAATTTGTAACTCCCTGAGTTGAAGCATGAGCCCTATGTGCAGCTCCAAAAGCATCGTTTACATACATATCTGCATGCTCTGCTAACCTTTGCGCAAAATCTACGTTATTTTTTTCTTCTTCTGCATAAAAACGAACATTTTCAAGCAACAGTACATCTCCATTATTTAGGCTACTTGATTGTGAAATAGCTTCTTCACCTATACAACTTTTAGTAAGAGCAACATCTTTTCCTAACAATTCACTCAATCTAGCCGCTACTGGAGTTAATCTCATCTTTTCATTAACCTGACCTTTGGGTCTACCAAAATGGGCAGCTAATATAACTTTTGCTGAATTATTTATAAGATATTCAATTGTTGGAATTGCTGCTCTGATACGAGTATCATCAGTTATCTGACCACTTTCATTTAACGGAACGTTAAAATCAACCCTGACAAGAACTTTTTTACCTTCTAAATTTGTCTTATCAAGACTGGAAAGAGACAATTTCGACATTTACTAATCCTATTTTTGATCTAAAGACCCTAACGCTTATTTCAGCTTATTGGGTTAAAAATGAGTAACTGTTAACTTGGGCTTAATAAATTTTAAGAATTTAAGAATAGAAATTTTATATAGACATTAATTTTTATACTAAAATTTAATATAAGTACTTTTGAAATTGATAACAATTAAAAGGGATACTAAAAATTTATCTAATTTATTTAAGTGGACATTCCCAAAATTCAATGGTATCCAGGCCATATTGCTAAAGCAGAAAAGAAATTATCCGAAGTAATTAATAGAGTAGATTTAGTTATTGAAGTAAGAGATGCAAGAATTCCTTTATCAACAGGTCATCCACATCTAAATCAATGGATCAACAACAAAAAACATATTCTTGTTATAAATAGATCAGATATGATCTCCCCAAATACCATAAATAGTTGGAATAAATGGTTTAAAAATAATGATGAATATCCTCATTGGTGTGATGCAAAGAGAGGTATTGGTATAAAAGCAATTTGCAAATCTACAACGGAATCTAGATTATCAATTGATAATAGAAGGCTTTCTCGAGGAATGAAAATTAGACCAATTAGGACTCTTACACTTGGTTTTCCTAATGTAGGGAAGTCAGCACTAATAAATAGAATTGCGAATAAAAGAGTTGTAGAAAGTGCAAGAAAGGCTGGAGTAACTAGGAATCTTAGATGGATCAGGCTAGATAGTGGTATAGACCTTCTTGATGCCCCCGGTGTTATACCACCTAATTTAGAGGATCAAAAGTCAGCGCTAAATCTAGCCCTATGTGATGATATTGGAGAAGCTGCTTATGAGATGGAAAGTGTCGCTATTGAATTTATTAAAATCATATCCAAATTAAACAAAGATAAAAATGCGAATATCTCATTAAAAAAAATATCTAATAGATACGGAGTGGATATAAAACAAGGCTTTGAAAATCCTTCTGAATGGATTAATACAGCAGCTTCAAAACATACCTCAGGGGATAGAAGAAGAATGGCTTACAAATTATTAGAAGATTATAGAAATCAAATGCTTGGTAAAATTGCTTTGGAAGTACCAAAATGGAATTAAATAATTCAAATTCTTTTGGTCTAGGAGAAGGAGAACTAATAGAGATTATTTATGAGCTAACTCTTCCTATGAGACTAGATAGATGGTTGGTAAGTAAAAGACCTGAACAAAGTAGAGCTAGAATACAACATTTTATTAATTCAGGATTAGTTCTTGTTAACTATAAAACTGCCAAAGCCAAAACCCCTTTAAAAAATGGAGATAATGTACAAATCTGGATGCCGCCTCCAGAGCCTCTAATATACCTGAAACCTGAAAAAATGGATTTAGATATCCTTTTTGAAGACGAACATATCATAGTAATCAATAAGCAATCAGGATTAATTGTTCATCCAGCACCTGGACACAAATCAGGAACTTTAGTAAATGGCCTGCTTTTTCACTGTAAAGATCTTCCTGGAATTAATGGCAAACTAAGACCCGGAATAGTCCATAGATTAGATAAAGACACATCAGGGTGCATGGTTGTAGCTAAAAGCCAGGAGGCACTAGTTAATCTCCAAATACAAATAAAAGAAAAAATCGCTTCCCGCGAATATATTGCTGTAATTCATGGTGTCCCTAATTCTTCAGAAGGGAAAATAGTAGGACATATTGGTAGAGATAAACTAAATAGATTGAAATATAAAGTCGTTGATCAGAAGTCAGGAAGGTATGCCTGTACTTATTGGAAATTAAAAGAAAGATTAGGAAATTACTCATTAATGAGTTTCAAGTTAGATACAGGTAGAACTCATCAAATAAGAGTACATTGTGCTCATAGTAATCATCCTATTCTAGGCGATCCATTATATGGAAGATGTAAAAAACTTCCATGCAAATTAGCAGGTCAAGCTTTGCATGCTATTAAACTAGGGCTAATACATCCGATAAATGGGAAAGAAATGATATTTGAAGCAGAATTACCAATGGAGTTTCAAAAATTACTTAATGTTCTAAAAGTTAACTAAGATTCAAGGAGGTATTTATAAGAGATTTTGTATATTTGCTTTTACTATTAGAAAAAATAGTGGAAGACATTCCTTCATCAACTATCTTGCCATGATTCATAACGAGCAATCTATCACAGAATTTTTTTGCTACTCCCAAATCATGAGTTATAAAAATAATCGTTAAATTCATTTTTTCTTGCAAAACTCTAAGTAATTGAAGGATCTCAATTTTTACTGATGCATCTAACATATTCACGCTTTCATCACAAATTAAAATTTTTGGCTTCAACAATAACGCTCTTGCTAATGAAATTCTTTGCAATTGTCCACCAGATAATTGATTAGGATAAGAATTTAAAAAGTCACTTTCAAAGGGGAGATTTAAATTTCTAAAAATCAATTTTATCTCCTTTTCAATTTGTTTTTTATCTGAAATTTTTTGTATTAAAAAAATATCCTTTAAAACATTTTTAATTGTCATTTTAGGATTAAGACTTGAAAAAGGATCCTGAAAAATAATTTGAATATTTTTTTGTTTTTTATAAGATTTCTTATTTTTTAATGCAAGATTTTTTTCATATATTTTTATTTCTCCCCCTCTAACTTTTATAAGCCCAATTAAAGCCCTACACAATGTACTCTTCCCACTACCTGAAGAACCAACTATTCCAAGAGTCTCATTTTTATATAATTTAAAACTGACTTCATTTAAAGCTTTATTCCATTTAGTACTAAATATTGAGGAATTTAATTTATACCAATGTCTTAAATTATTGACTTCTAAAACAACCTCTTTTTCTAAATTATATTTAGTATTTGGTTCTAAAACTATTTTGGAAGCATTGACTAATTTTATACCTATATCTGACTTTGGAGATTGGAAAATATCTACTATATTTCCTTGCTCAACAATAGAACCCTTGTCAATTATTGCAACTTTTTTACACCACTTTGCTGCAAGATTAATATCGTGACTAATTAAAATGAAAGTAGTGCCATAGTTATTGCACAAGTCTATGATTTCCTTCATAATTTCAAAACTTGTTTTGGTGTCAAGACTGGTTGTAGGTTCATCAGCTATTAATAACTTTGGTTTTAAAGCCAATGCCATTGCAATGGATACTCTTTGTCTCATCCCGCCACTGAATTGATGAGGGAAAGAATCAAGTCTTTCATCATCTATTCCAACTTTTCGAAAAACTTCTTTTACTAATTCTTTAATAAGCACTTTTGATTTATTTTGATAATGGGTCTGAAATAATTCATCTAAATGATCCCCAACCTTCATTAATGGATTAAGTTTTTTAATGGAATCTTGATATATAAATCCAAAATTATTTCTTCTAAATAATTGGGATTTTTTCTTACTTATTTTTCTAGGATCTAATCTAGATACCGAAATATAACCTTCAGTAATTGCCTGTTCTGGCAACATATTTACTAATGTTTTTGCAAAAGTTGTTTTTCCACATCCCGAGGGCCCTATTATAGCCAAATGATCTCCTCTATTTATTTCAAGGTTAAAATTTTGAATTATAGGTTCCTGTTTTAAACCATATTTAACAGTAAGGTTTTTGACTTTAAGAATTTTTCCTTTTTTTATTTCCATGATTTTATAGCAAATTTTTCTAGTCCTAAATAAAATAAACTTAAAGCAATTTAAAATGTCTGAGGCAACTGCAAATTCAAAAGAAATAAAAGAAATTGAAGTTTCCAAAACCATTTTGCCTGAAAATAAAAATTATGAAAGTGAATCTTTTAAGTATGAGATAAATATTCCAGATTGGCTTATTGAAAATATCGATAATTACGAAAAATCAAACAACATAAATGATGAAGGTCAAAACCTTATTGTAAAGGCCTTTAAAATTGCTTATAGAGCACATGATGGTCAAATACGCGCTAGTGGAGAGCCTTACATAATTCATCCAATAGCTGTTGCAGATCTTCTGAAAGAAATAGGTGCTGGTTCATCTGTAATTGCAGCAGGACTTTTACATGATGTAGTTGAAGATACATGTGTTGAACTATCTGAAATAGAAAAAATTTTCGGCTTAGAAGTAAAAGTACTGGTAGAAGGTGTAACTAAATTAGGAGGTATTCACTTTAATAACAGGACTGAAGCACAAGCAGAAAATCTTAGAAAAATGTTTTTGGCTATGGCCAGCGACATAAGAGTTGTCTTAGTAAAACTTGCAGATCGACTTCATAATATGAGAACAATCGAATGGCTGAACGATGAGAGGAAACAACGAATTGCTAGAGAAACAAGAGAGATTTATGCACCTTTGGCCAATAGATTAGGAATAAATAGATTTAAATGGGAATTAGAAGATTTAGCATTTAAATTCCTAGAGCCAAAAGAATATAAAGATTTAAAAGATCAAATCGCTGTTAAAAGGAGTGATAGGGAAAAAAGATTACAAGTAACTTTGAATCTTATGAAGAAAAACTTAGTCTCAGCAGGTTTGAAAAACTTTGAAATAACTGGGAGACCTAAACATCTCTATGGTATTTGGAGTAAAATGGAAAGACAACAAAAGCAGTTTCAAGAAATTTACGATGTTGCTGCGCTAAGAATTATTGTTGACAATTCAGATAGTTGTTATAGAGCATTAGCAGTTGTTCATGATACTTTTAAACCAATTCCAGGCAGATTTAAAGACTATATAGGATTACCAAAACCTAATGGATATCAATCCCTACATACTTCTGTTATTGGGAGACATCGACCTATTGAAGTTCAAATAAGAACTTCTTCTATGCATCAAATTGCAGAATATGGTATTGCTGCTCATTGGCAATATAAGGAGGGTGGTTCTCCTGCTACAAGTAATGCCGAAAGATTTAATTGGCTAAGGCAATTAGTGGAATGGCAAAAAGAAGGGAATGAAGGGGATCATAATGATTATTTAGCATCAATTAAAGAGGACTTATTTGATGAGGAAGTATTTGTAATTACACCTAAAGGAGATGTTGTAGGCTTAAGAAAAGGATCTACTGCAATAGATTTCGCCTATAGAATTCATTCTGAGATTGGAAATCACTGTAATGGAATACGAATTAATGAAAAACTTTCTCCATTATCAACATTATTGCAAAATGGAGACTTTATAGAAATTTTGACAAATAATAATGCCGCTCCAAGTTTGGATTGGTTGAACTTTGTAGTTACTCCAACTGCTAAAAATAGAATTCGCCAATGGTATAAAAAAAGTCATCGGGATGAAACTATTAAAAGAGGTAGAGAGTTGCTTGAAAAAGAAATAGGTCGTAACGGTTTTGAATCATTACTATCAAGTGATGCCATGAAAAAAGTTGCCAATCGATGTAATTTAAAAACAACGGAAGATCTATTAGCATCACTTGGCTTTGGTGGATTAACTTTGCATCAAGTATTAAATAGATTAAGAGAAGAGATAAAATTAAATACAGAAGATATAAAAAATGAATCTAATTCTGAAATAGCAAAAACTGTAAAAAGTAAAAATGATTTATCCAATAATAAATCCTTTGCAAGAAGTAAATCGCCTATTTCTGGGATAGAAGGTCTTGACTACAGAATTGGTAAATGTTGTAGCCCACTTCCTGGTGAGGAAATAATTGGAACCGTATCATTAGGTAACCATGGAATTACTATTCATAGCAGAGATTGTGATAATGTCTTGCAAATTCCTATAGAGAGAAGATTACCCGTCAGATGGAATAAAGAAAATAACACAAATGATAATAAGTTTCCAATCCAGCTTAGAATTGAAGTCATTGATAGAGTTGGTGTTCTTAAAGATATTCTTATGCGTCTATCTGATAAAGGTATCAACGTTAGCGATGCAAACGTTAAAACATCTGAAGGAAAACCAGCCATTATAAAACTATGCGTAGGTCTAGAAAGTTATAATCAACTTCACAAAACCATGGATCAAATTAAATCTATGGCAGATGTTTTAGATATTGCACGAGTAGGAGAAAGTTAATTCTGGTTAAAAAATAAATCTAATTTTTCTTTTTTATTTTATATAGCAAGAGAACAATAAAC
This sequence comes from Prochlorococcus sp. AG-402-K10, assembly GCA_003216835.1. Taxonomy (GTDB): domain Bacteria; phylum Cyanobacteriota; class Cyanobacteriia; order PCC-6307; family Cyanobiaceae; genus Prochlorococcus_A. Next base: position 124,181 of record QCIF01000002.1, read on the forward strand.
CCTGAAATAGAAGCTAATAATAATCCAACCAAAAATGAACCTAAGATTAATTTTATTGAAAAAATACTACCTTGTTCCCATAGATCATTAATACCCAAATGCCTGTCAGCATTGATATTAGTTGAATTTCTTATAAAGATTGAACCAACTTTATAATTAAAATAATAAAGGGGTATATAAGTAAAAGGATTGCTAATCCAAGTACCAATTGCAGCTAGAACAATATTCCCTTTAGCTAGTTTTGCAAAAAATACACCTAATAAAGTCTGAAACCCAAAAAAAGGAAAGCAGCCACTAAAAACGCCTATAGCTAAACCTTTAGCATTAAAGAAAGGATTACCATTCTTTTGCCTAAATAATGATAGAATTTTTTTATAGTTAATATCTCTTTTATATCTCATTAAGAAAGAAAAATTCAGAATTAAATTCTTGATAATACTACTTAATTATCTATAACAAAGCGAGAGATGGATTCGATAGTTACTACAGAAGATACGATAGCTGCAATTGCTTCAGCTATAAGTATAGGTAAAGGAGGAGTTGCAATAATAAGAGTATCGGGGAAAGACTCAATAAATTCTTGCAAAAAGATTGTTAAAACTAAATCTAAATATGCATGGGAATCGCATAGAGTTTTTCACGGTTTTATTCAGGAAAATAGAGAAAATAAATTTATAGACGAGGTTTTAATTTTAGTAATGAAATCTCCAAATAGCTTTACTGGAGAGGATGTTGTTGAATTACATTGCCATGGAGGAATAATCTTAGTAAATAAAGTTCTCAAAATATTATTATCTAATAATTCTAAAGTTAGACTTGCAAATCCAGGAGAATTTAGTCAAAGAGCTTTTCTAAATGGGAAAATAGATCTCACTCAAGCTGAATCAATTAATCAATTAATTAACGCAAACAATATAAGGTCAGCAGAGTTAGCTTTTAGCGGGGTTCAAGGAGAAATAAAGAAAACAATTGATGATATAAAAAATGACCTTATAAATGAACTTTGCGAAATAGAAGCAAGAGTTGATTTTGATGAAGACTTTACAGATTTTGATTACACCAAATATCTTAAAAACATTAAAAAAGTAAAACAAAAAATAAAACTACTTATAGAAAATGCAAAAAGAAATTCGTATATTCATAATGGAATATCTATTGCTCTTATTGGCAAAACAAATGTAGGCAAAAGCTCTTTACTAAATATGCTTGCAAAAAAAGAGAAAGCAATTGTGACTAATATTCCTGGGACAACTAGAGATGTTATTGAAGTGAATTTAACTATCAATGACATCCCAATGAAAATAATAGATACTGCAGGCATAAGAGATACTCATGAACAAATTGAAAGTATTGGAATTAAAAAAAGTTTTGAAATAATTAACGAGTCAGATTTTATAATTTATCTTTATAGTCTTGAAGAAGGATTTAATGAAGCAGATGAGAAAATAATAAAAGCAATACCCAAAGAAAAATTAATTACAATTTTAGGAAATAAAAAAGATTTAATTGACTCAAGAAATATAAATCCAAATAATTTGAAAAACACAATTCTTATGAGCATTAAAAATAATGATGGAGAAAGATTATTAATCGATAAAATTATAAAAAGATGCGGATTAAAACAAGTAGAAAATATAAATATATTTTTAAACGAAAGACATTTAGCTAATTTAAGTGCTTGCCTATCTAATTTAAATGATACTGATCAAATAATTGAAAATAAATTACCATTTGATTTCTTATCAATAGAATTGAGAGATGCTATACAAAACTTATCTAAAATCACTGGTCAAGAATTAACAGAAGTACTTCTAGATAATATTTTTTCTAAGTTTTGTATTGGTAAATAAATTTGAGTTAAATTACATAGTGATATATAGTTAATTCTCATAGGTAAGTTGAATTTTTATCAATTAATTATTTAGTTTAGTGGATTTAAATACTCCAATAATCAGTAAGATCATTGATAATTGGATCAATGAAGATATAGGTAAAGGAGATCTAACAAGTTCTTCTATTACAAAAGAAAATGGTAATGCCTATTGGATTGCAAAAGAAGAAGGTATATTTTGTGGTGTGGAAATTATAAAAGAAATTTTTAAAAAAATTGATTTAAAAATCAGTTCTAGATTTCATATATCTGATGGAGATAAATTTGTTAAAAATCAAAAACTACTAGAATTATATGGACCTTCAAAAAGTTTATTATCTAGTGAAAGGATAAGCCTAAATATAGCAATGCATTTATCTGGAATATCTACCCATACAAAGAATCTTGTAAATAAGTTGGAAGGTACAAATATAAAATTGGCAGATACTAGGAAAACAACTCCTGGCTTAAGAATATTTGAAAAATATGCATTCAAATGCGGAGGTGGAGTAAATCATAGAATGGGATTATACGATGCAGCAATGATAAAAGAAAATCACATTGGATGGACGGATAATCTTAAAAATGCAGTAAAAAAAATTAGACTAAATTCGCCTTTTACAACTCATATCATAATAGAAGCTGAGAATATTAAACAGGCCAAAGAAGCAGTATTGGCAGGTGCAGATAGTGTCTTATTAGATGAACTTAGTCCTGAAACAATTAAGAAAGCTGTTGAAGAATTAAGGAATTTATCAATTAATAGTATTGAAAAAGAAGTCAACAAAAATTTGATTATCGAAGTTTCTGGAATAAACCCTAAAGAAATGAGTAAATATCTAATAAAAGGTATAGATTTGATTTCAACAAGTTCTTCAATTACCAAAAGTAATTGGATTGATTTAAGTATGCGTTATATTAATTAATTATATAGAAAAATAATTGAATAATAAATGCTAATCATTTCTAAAGAATTAACAAAAATCTTTGAACAATCTCTTTTAGATAATCTTGAAAAAAATAATAAAAAAGGGGAATTCGAGAATCTTAGAAAAAATTTAATTACACAATCATCAAAAGAAGACTTTGGTGATTATCAATGTAATGTTTGTCTAAGTTTATCTAAAATATATAAAAAGAATCCAAGAGAAATCTCTAGTGATTTTGTTAACCTTTTAGATAAAAATAAAAGCATATCCGAATTATGCAAGAGTCTAGAAATAGCAGGGCCTGGATTTATAAATATCAAATTAAAAGATGATGTTCTAATAAATGAAATTAAATCAAATATGCAATGCCAAAGGGCTGGAGTACCCTTAATTAAAAAAAATTTAAATAATGGCTTATCTAATAAAGTTATTGTAGATTTTTCGAGTCCTAATATTGCCAAAGAAATGCATGTAGGTCATTTAAGATCGACAATAATAGGTGACTCTATAGCAAGAATTTTCGAGTTAAGAGGTTATGAAGTATTAAGACTAAATCATGTTGGTGATTGGGGTACACAATTTGGAATGCTTATTACTCAGCTCAAAGATTTATATTCAAATGATTTAAAAGAAATAGAAAAGATCAAGATTAGTGATTTAGTTGAATTTTATAAAGCCTCAAAAAAAAGATTTGATAATGAATCTGAATTTCAGAAAAGGTCTAGAGAGGAAGTAGTAAAGTTACAAAGTGGAGATAGTCAATCAATTCAAGCCTGGAAGTTATTATGTGATCAATCTAGAAAAGAATTTAATGAGATCTATAAAAATTTAAATATAAAAATAAACGAAAGAGGTGAATCTTTTTATAATCCATTCTTAAAGTCAGTTATTGAAGATCTCAATTTTAAGAAAATACTCGTAGAAGATCAAGGAGCAAAATGTGTATTTTTAGAGGGAATGACAAATAAAGCAGGCAAACCTTTGCCACTAATTATTCAAAAAAAAGATGGAGGTTTTAATTATGCCACTACAGATCTTGCTGCTATAAGATATAGATTCAATAAAGCACCTGATGGGGACGATGCCACAAGAATTATTTATGTAACTGATCATGGACAAGCTAATCATTTTGCAGGAGTTTTTCAAGTCGCAAAAAGAGCAAAATGGATACCAGATAATTGTCAATTAGACCATGTGCCTTTTGGTTTAGTTCAGGGTATTGATGGTAAAAAACTCAAGACAAGGGAAGGGGAAACAATACGTCTAAAAGACTTATTAAAAGAAGCAGTTAGAAGAGCAAAAGAAGATTTATTAAAAAGATTAGAAAATGAAAATCGTTATGAAACTGAAGAATTTATTGCACATACTTCAAGAATAATTGGATTAGGAGCTGTTAAATATGCAGATTTAAGTCAAAATAGGATTACTAATTATCAATTTAGTTTTGATAAAATGCTTTCCCTAAATGGAAACACTGCTCCTTATTTGTTATATACACTTGTAAGAATTTCAAGTATTAAAAGAAAAAACGATTTTGTTTATGACTCTAAAGATTTTCAATCTATCAATTTTGAACATCAATCTGAGTGGAAGCTTGTGAGAAAATTACTTAAATTTGATGAAGTTATAATTTCTATTGAAAAAGATTTAATGCCAAATAGACTCTGCAATTATCTTTTTGAACTATGTCAGACTTTTAATAGATTCTATGATCAAGTTCCAATCCTCAAAGAAGAAAAAAATAAAAAAGTTTCTAGACTTAATTTATGTGACCTAACTGCAAAAACATTAAGATTAAGCTTAGAGCTTCTAGGAATTGAAACTTTAGAAAGAATGTAATGAATGATTTTGATCAATTAAATAATCTTTTCCCAAAACCAAGAGAAGAAATAATAAATATGCAGTCTTACTCTGCCCCTTTAGAAAATAGAAGAAATTTACTTCGCTTAGACTTCAACGAAAATACTTTAGGGCCCAGTCCAAAGGTTTTCGAGGCATTAAAAGCAATAAGATTAGATGAGATTTCAATTTATCCAGAATATAATTTATTAAAAAAATTTTTATGTAATCAATATATCGATTCAAGAAAATTCCACAAAGATGAAATAGGGATTTTCAATGGTGCTGATGCCGCAATAAATGCTATTTTTAATAGCTTTGGAGAAAAAGATGAAATATTTCTAACCACAAATCCAACTTTTGGTTATTATTCTCCTTGCTCCGAGATGAGAGGAATGAAGAAAGTAACTTGTTCTTACATAGGAGAAAATTTTCTTTTCCCAATTCAGGGATTTGAAGAAAAAATTATAAAGCATAATCCAAAACTAATTTTTATTTGTAATCCAAATAATCCAACTGGAACAGTTTTAAGCGCACAAGAAATAATGCGATTAGCAAATATCAATAAAAACTCATTAATTGTTGTGGATGAACTTTATGAAAAATTCTATGGTGATAGTCTTCTTAAATTAATAGATTTCGAAAGAAACAAAAATATAGTAATTATTCAATCTTTATCAAAAACTGCTGGTTTAGCTGGTTTAAGAATAGGATTTACTTTTGGCCACAGAAATTTAATTAAATATATTAATAAAGTTACCGGACCATATGATGTAAATAGCTTTGCCGTAACTGGAACATTGGCCGCGCTTAAGGATAAATCGTATATAGATAACTATGTTTTAGAAGTCAAAAAAGCAAGAGAATGGATTTTAAAGAAATTTAAATCTACCAAAATCAGAACTCACTTTAGCGGAGGTAATTATTTCCTTATTTGGCCAAACAAAAATCCAAAATTTTTAATAGAGCAGATGAGAGGAAAGGGTATTTTAATTAGAAGTATGGAAAACAAAAAAGATATCAGTAACTCTATAAGGGTAAGTATAGGAAATCAAGAGCAAATGAATTTATTCTGGGATAATTATAAAGACTTAGATTTAACAAATTAATAACTAAAGATATAAATAGTATTTTCTTCAAGTCTTTTTGGATTGATTTGAAAATATTTTCCAACATATTTAACTTTAAAATCTTTCATATTTTCAAGAAATAAATCGGCATTTGAAAAATCACAATCTTCAGATTTTTTTCTTCCGCGTGTAAAGTGGACAGGTATAACTATAGAAGGTTTTAAAGTTTTAACTATTCTTGAAGCCTCTTCACCATTATAAGATTTTATTCCTCCTCCAATTGAAATAAATAAAATATCAGGACGAGACAAAACAATTTTGCTGTTAATATCAATTTCACCAGCAGCTCCTCCCATATGGACTATTTTCAGATTATTTTGCTCCCAACTCCAAACAGTAGCCATACCGAATCTCCTTCCTCCTAACCTGTCATGAGGAACAGTAATACCATTTAATAAAATATCTTTATATTTATATATTCCTGGCTCCACAAACATCAAGTTATTTTTTGGATTATAACCCTCATCTGAAAGTTTAGAACTAGCTAGAATAAAATCTGCATTCCGTTCTTTTGGTTCCACTAAATTACTTGCACAACCTTTAGCCTTAAAAGGATTTATAAGAATTGATTTTCCTTCACCTCTAATTAAAAAACTACTATGACCAAAACTTTTTAAAGAAAGTTTATCTGCCAATGCAGCGGGAGGTAGAAAAAAGCTAAATAATATAAAAAGTAGAATTTTTTTGATTTTGATAATAGTCATAAAATTATTTAATATTTTACTTTTTTTTCGGCCATTTTTAGAAAATTACTAATTAATTTATGACCAAATTGTGTCAAGACACTTTCTGGATGAAACTGTACACCATGCAAGTAGGGATATTCTTTATGGGAAATTGCCATAATAGTTGAGTCTTCTAAAGTAGCAGTTATCTCAAAACAAGATGGTAGGGACGCTGAATCAACTATAAGGCTATGGTATCTTGTAGCTACAAAAGGATTTTCAATATCTTTAAATAATCCTGTTTGATTGTGAAAAATTTTGGATGTCTTACCATGCATAAGTTCTTTACCAATTATTACATTACCTCCAAAAGCTTGGGCCAAAGCTTGGTGGCCTAAACAAACACCCAATATTGGAATATGCTTAGATAATTTTTTTAGTATTGGGAGACAAATTCCAGATTGATCTGGATTGCCAGGTCCTGGAGATAATAAAATGCCGCCAGGATTTATTTTAGTAATTTCTTCTAATGTAATTTCATCATTTCTTTTTACTATTAATTCTTTAGTGATTTGATGTTCATCCGAAAGCTCTCCTAAATATTGAACAAGGTTATAAGTAAAACTATCGTAATTATCAATAACTAAAAACATACTTTTATAAATTTTAAAATAACAACTTTATTTTAGGAATAAATATATATACACCAATAATAACAGAATTAATGGAAGCTAATAATACAGCCCCTGCAGAAGCATCTTTAGCAATTTTAGCCAAATTACTAAATTCTTTTTTAATTACTAGATCTACTATAGTTTCGATAGATGTGTTTAATGTTTCCAATATTAATACAGACATAATTGTGGCAACCAAGATCAAATAACTACTTTTACTGATTTGAAGTAAAGAACCTATAATTAAACTGATCAAAGCAAAAACTATTTGAATCTTAAAATTTCTTGAAGTTTTAAATACGTAATAAATGCCATTTAAAGCATACTTAAAACTTATAAAAAAATTTTTAGAAGTCTTGTATGATTCTATTCTGCTTTCTAAAAGGTTATTTTTTTTTTGCATAAAAATTTTAATCTAAATTAGAAATTAAATATTCTTGAAAACTTAACATATTTTTCAATTCATTATCATCTTTATGTTCCCAACCCAAAAGATGTAAAAATCCATGACTTGCCAACCATAGCATTTCTCTTTTAATAGAATGTTTATATTCATAAGATTGCTCAAGTGCCATTTCCAATGATATAAATATATCTCCCAACTCTATGTGTTCTAAATTATTTAAATATTCATCTGAAATAATTGGAAACGATAGAACATCAGTTGGTCCTTTTTTTTGCATCCACTTCTGGTTAATAGATTCAATTTCTTGATTAGATATTATTTGTAAGCCTAATGAAAAAGATTTTTTTTTAAAAATAAATTTTGGCAATTCATAATCATCTTTTTTTAATATTGTATTTATCCAAGATAAAAAAACTTTCTCCCAAAAAATAGATTCAAAAATAAGCTTAGTTTTAGTATCTTTTAACTTATTTGAAAATTGAGAAGAATCATTACATTGAAAAACCAAATCTAAATTTATTTCAGAAATAATTTTTTCTTTCATACATTCTTATACAGGAATATTGGGCTTACCTATTGTGGCAACAAGTATTAATATCCCAATTAAAACTAGAAAGGTTATTGAAAAATGAGAAATACTTTTTGAACCCTTCCTTACCATATTTCTCATAGCAAGCTTTATAAAACTTGGAGGAGCAACTTTTTTTTCTAAATTTTCGTTTTTATTTTCCATTAGTTATTCAATAGATTCTTTAGAAGAAATATTCATGCGTAATAATTCATGAATAAATGGTTCAAGTCCACCATCTAAAACACTATCTAAGTCGTTAGTCTCCTGCATAGTCCTAAGATCTTTTACCATTTGATAGGGATGGAAAACATAATTTCTTATTTGATTGCCCCATGCAGCTTCCACAATATCACCTTTAATATCAGCAACTTCAGCAGCTCGTTGTTCTTTAGCAATCACTAGTAGTTTAGACTTAAGAAGTAACATAGCTTTTTCTTTATTTTGTAATTGAGATCTTTCTTGAGTACATCTTACTGAAATTCCTGAAGGCAAATGAACAATTCTTACTGCTGTTTCTACTTTATTAACATTTTGTCCTCCAGCTCCACCGGATCTACTTGTTGTAATTTCTAAATCTTTTTCAGGTATATCAAGTGAAATATTGTCATCTAATTTTGGCATAACCTCTACACCAGCAAAGCTGGTTTGTCTTTTGCCATTAGCATTGAAAGGAGAAATTCTTACTAATCTATGAGTTCCTTTTTCATGTTGAAGATAGCCGTATGCATATTTTCCATCAATTTCAAACGTTACACTTTTAATGCCTGCTTCTTCTCCTGGAGATAATTCATTGATGATAAGATTCATTTGATTATTATCGGCCCATCTTGAATACATTCGCAATAATATCTCTACCCAATCCTGTGCATCTGTTCCACCCGCACCTGAGTTAATAGAAACTACTGCTCCTTCTTTATCGTATTCACCACATAACAATCTTTCAAATTCCCATTTATCTAAATTATCTCTTAATTTCTTTAAGCCCTGCTGGGATTCGGCAATCATTTCCTCTTCAGGTTCTAAAGAATAAAGCTCAAGAGAGGCATTAGCATCAGCAATAAACGTTTGCCATTTATCTAACAATTCAAGTTGTACTTTGACATCATCAAGGATTAACATTTGTTTTTTCGCTTCTTCTTGATTCTCCCAAAATTCAGGCTGAGCAGAAATTTGCTCTAACTCTCTTCTTTTCGCTTTTAATCTTGGAACGTCAAAGACAATCCTGAGCATTACCCAGGCGCTTTGTTAGTTCCGAAAGATCTTTTTTGAACTCTGTAATATCTATCAAAATAGAATTTAATCGTTATTTATAATCTAACAAGCACTTTTGTTTAATAGTATAAACTAAGTATTATTTTAAAAAAATGTCCAAAGTTGAAATTTATACTTGGCAATATTGTCCATTCTGTATTCGAGCAAAATCTCTACTCAAGAAAAAAAATATAAATTTTACAGAATATAAAATAGATGGTGATGAAAATGCCAGAGCATTGATGACTGAAAGGGCCGATGGTAGAAGAACATTACCACAAATATTTATAGATAATGAGGGTATTGGAGGCTGCGATGATCTCTACATGCTAGAAAATGAAAATAAACTAGATGCATTATTAAGCTAGCTCTTATGAAATTTCTATTTGTAATAGATCCAATAAAAAATATAAATCCCTTAAAAGATTCATCTGCTGCTTTAATGCAAGCATCATCAAAAAAAAATATTGAAATCTGGAGTTGTACCCCACAAGACCTTGAGGCTAGAGGTGATGAAGTATGGGCATCTTCAGTAAAAGTTGAAGTAAATCCATGGATTTCTTTCAAAAAAAATTACTGCATACCTCTCGCCGAATTTAATTGCATTTGGATGAGAAAAGATCCGCCTGTAAATGAGGCATATTTATATGCAACCCATCTCTTAGAAGTTGCGGAAAGAAAAGGAGTAAAAGTAATTAACAAACCTTCATCATTAAGAGCATGGAATGAAAAGTTAGGTGCTTTGAGATACAGCCACTTAATGGCACCAACAATAGTTGCAAGTAAGGTAAAAGATCTTATTAATTTTGCAAATATAAATAATGAAGTAGTCATAAAACCCCTTGGAGGGAAAGGTGGTCAAGGTGTTATAAGGATAAATAAAAATTCCCCAGGTATTAAATCAATCATTGAATTAATAACTTCTCAAGAAGAATTACCAGTTATGATGCAAAAATTTATTCCTGAAGTAATAGAGGGTGATAAAAGAATAATTATTGTAAATGGTGAAGCAATTGGATCTATAAATAGGATTCCTCAAGGAGGCGATTTTAGGAGTAATTTAGCAATGGGAGGGAAGGCCGAAGCAACATTATTAACAGAAAAAGAAAAAATTATCTGCTCAGAGTTATCTCAACACTTCAAAGATGAAGGTTTATTTTTTGTAGGTATTGATGTAATAAATGGAATGCTTAGCGAGATTAATGTAACCAGTCCAACAGGTTTAAGAGAAATAGAAAATTTATCCAATAAGAATGTTTCAGAGGAAGTTATTGAAAAATTAGTGGAAATTATCTAGGATTTTTAGCGAAAAATATTTGTTTTACTATAGATTCAAATTTTAATTTAATCTCATCTATTTCTTTCTCTAAAACAGAACCTGAAACTATACCTGAACCAGCAGTAAATTCAATATTTTCTTCAATATATCTTGCGCCTCTTATTGCCAAAAGAAATGAAGCATTTCCTGATGCATCAACCCATCCCATTGGAGAAGCATAATTTCCTCTAGGGAAAGACTCAAGAATGTTTATCCAATCCAATGCTTCATTTTTTGGATATCCACAAACAGCCGGAGATGGATGCAAGTTTTTAAGCAATTCAAAAGGACATATGTTTTCAACTTTAGAGAAAATGAGTGTTTGCAAATGAGAAATATCTCCATAAGAATTCACCTTGATATCACTTTTTTGAAAGTTTGTTATTTTTGAAACTTCTAAACATTTAACTAAATACTGTATTACATAATTATGTTCCTTTAAGTCTTTAGAACTTCTAAGGAGTTTATTAAAATTTGAATTAGTTGAGATAGTTCCAGCAAGAGCCTCTAAAGTTAAATTTGGTTTAGTAAAAGAAAATAATTTTTCTGGAGATGCTCCAAACAAAATATCCTTACTATTCCTTTTCCAAACGTATCTGCATGTATTAGGTTGATTTTTTTTTAATCTTTTTAAAATTTCTACTAAATCTAATTTATTTGTAAGTTTTATTTTAATCCTATTTGCTAAAACTATCTTTTCAAGGATACCTTTCTCTACTAATTGAATGCCTCTATTTACTACTTTTTTCAAATTTAAATTAGAAGTTTCTAAGGAGTTTAAGAAATCATCAATAATAGGAAAATCAAAACTAGTTTTTAAGCTAGATAATTTTTTTAATTCTGAGCCAGCATTAAGAACTTGATTTCTAATTGCCCATATTTCTTCAATTAATCTTCTTAATGATGACTTATCTTCAACATGACCATTGATTCTTAACCAGCAATTATTATCACTTTTGATAATTAATATTTTTGGTAAGATAGCTTCCAAACTAGGAACATCTGAAGATAAATTTTTATTATTCAAATTTTCAGAAAAAGAAAATAAATAAATTATTTTTGAAAGTGAGGAACTATGGGATTCATTTGTTAAGTTAATTAAATTTTTAAAATTCTCAGAATTAAACTCATTTGCTACCTCAAATCTTTTTGGGCCATCCAAAGTAACATATTTACATTTCTCAAAAGCAATATATGAAATGCCATCAGATTCCTCCCAAAATGAAGAAAAGGGATACTTATTTATAAATAATTCATATACTTGTAATAAATCAATACAAGGAATCTCAACACAAATACTTACTAATCCAGAATTTTCTACTTTCTTATCGAAAGTGGAAAATACATCTTTTAAAAAATCTGTAAATTTTAAATCATTTTTCATTACTTATTGAAAATAACTAAAAATCATGCAATAAAGTAAAAAATGTAACTCAATTTATAAACTACATTTAATAATAATGAAATTTTGTGTGTTAATTCAAAATGAATGAAAATAAAAAAACATTATGGAAACAAGCAATAAAATGGCCTCTTTATTCTGTTGCAATTCTTCCAGTTTTTATAACAGGGGCTTATTTACTCAATCAATATGAAAAAGTAAAAATTTATAATTTGATTTCATTTACTTTAGCTGCAATTTTGATATTAATTTGGGAAAATCTAACTAATGATTTATTCGACGCAGAAACAGGGATCGATGAATTTAAATTCCATTCAATTGTAAATCTTATAAAAAATAAAAAAATAATTTCATTTATTGCATATATATCTTTAGGTATTGGTTTATTAATAATTTCAATTATTTCAGTATCAACAAGCATAAACATTTTGATTTTGGTGACAGCTTGCTGCTTATTAGGATATTTATATCAAGGGCCTCCTTTTAGATTTGGCTATAAAGGTTTAGGAGAACCATTATGCTGGCTTGCATTTGGACCTTTTGCTTACTCTGCAGTCTTAATTGCATTAAATCCATCTAATATTTATTTCGAAGATATTCCTTGGAAAGCTTCTTTATTACTTGGTTCGGGACCTTCGTTGGCAACAACTCTTGTATTATTCTGTTCTCATTTTCATCAAATTATTGAAGATAAAAAGCATGGGAAAAATTCACCTTTAGTTCGCTTAGGAGCAAAAAAAGGTTCTCAATTTGTGCCTTGGATAATTTTTACAATATATATTTTTCAACTTTTCACTATAGTTACTGGCTTTATTCCAGTTTTTTGTATCCTTTATTTGATTAGTTTGCCCCAAGCAATAAGACTGATAAATTTATTACAGTCTTCATATAACAAACCTTCATTAATAAAAAATTGCAAATTCATTGCAATAAAATTTCAAACTCTTAATGGCGTTGGCTTAATCACAGGATTAATTTTTAATTACTTGATTCATAAATGAACTTAATATTTAAAAAAAAATCTTATTGCTTTAATTTATCCACAAAAGTAGAAAATTCTAAAACCAGTTACCTTACAAAATCGGGTTGGATAATTAAATTAAAAAATAATGATAAAAAAATTGGATATGGAGAGGTTTCACCGCTGCAAAAAGAAGACTTAAAAAAATGTGAAGAACAATTAAATATGATTCCTGAGTATGTAGGAGTATTAAATTTATCTGAGCAAATAAATATTTTTCACCCATGCATCCAATCTGCAATAAATTCAGCTTTAGCAGAAATAAATGGAAAAATAATTTTTAAAGAAAACTATTTTTTTGATGACCTTGATAAAACAGCCATACTATTAAATCCTAATAATGTCATTTCAGATTTAAATGAAATTAAAAAAAGTCAATCTAATATTGGAAAATCAGTAACCATAAAATGGAAAGTAGCTTTAAAAAATAATAATGAGGAAGAAGCAATTTTAGAAGAAATTTTAAGCCAAATAGGCAATAATATTAAATTAAGGATAGATGCGAATTGTTCTTGGGGAAGGGAGATGGCTAACAGATGGGCTGATATTTTGAAAGATAACAAAAATATAGATTGGTTGGAACAACCTCTTTCTGTTGATGATATTGATGGACTAAAAGAACTCAACAAAAAAATTCCAATAGCTTTAGACGAATCACTTTTAAAATTTCCAACTTTGATTGATGATTGGAAGGGTTGGCAAATTAGAAGACCTTCTCAAGAAAAGAATCCAGATAAGCTTTTAAGAGACTTAGAAAATAAAAAACCTTTAATATCTATAAGCACTTCATTTGAAACTGGAATAGGCAGGAGATGGCTTTATCATTTATCGTCTCTACAATTACAGGGACCAACACCAAAAGTTCCTGGTTTAGCAATAAATAAGTTCCCTAACTCTTTCCTATTTTTAAATCAAGCACAAAAGATATGGGATCAACTATGAAAAGTAAAATTCATATTATTGAAGTTGAAAATAATAACAATCAATCTATAGAGAAAATTATTCAGAAAATTAGAGCGAATAAAATAATTTATATAAAAAACAAATTTTATAAAAACGAAGAGGCACTAGATCCGATTCATGAAAATGGACCAGCAATTATCTTAAACAGCAGTGGAAGCAGTGGTAAACCTAGAAAATGTTTTCACCATATAGATAATCTCAAATTATCTGCCGCTGCTTCAGGAAAATGGCTAAAAGAGCAAGGATTTGAATTGCAAAACTGCTTAATTTTTAACACTTTACCCCTTCACCATATAAGTGGATTAATGCCGCTTTTTAGAAGTCAAACTTGGGGATGTGATTGTATTAATATTTCTCCGAATTTAATAAAAAACACTCGAGACCTTTTACTTTTTACAATTAAATCTAAAAAAAACAAAAAACACTTGATTACGTCATTAGTACCTACCCAATTAAAAAGACTTTTAGCTCAAAAAGATGGTATTAGTTGGCTAAAAATGTTTGATTTAATTTGGGTAGGTGGAGCTTCAATTACCCACGAAACTGCAGCAAAATGTATAGTAGAAAAAATAAAATTAGCACCTTGTTACGGCTCAACTGAAACAGCAGCAATGGTTACAAGTTTAAAACCAAAAGAATTCTTAATGGGTTTTGAAAATGTTGGAGAAATACTACCGGATACAAAAATAAGAATTAACGAAAGAGGATTAATTGAGATAAAATCAGCCAGAATTGGAATCGAAATAATAGACTCTGCAAAAACTAAAAATTTCAAAAATAAAAATGGGTGGTGGCAAACTGGTGATTTAGGTGAAATTAATCAAATCAATAATTCTTTATATTTAAAGTTTCTTGGAAGAATTGATAACGCTTTTAATTCAGGTGGAGAAATCGTTTTTCCAGAAGTAATTGAATCTCGATTAAATGATTTCATTATGAAAGAAAATATCCCAATTAATAAATGCAATATTTCAAAAATACCAGACAAATTATGGGGAAATAGAATTAAAGTAATTGTTGAATTTAGAGAACTGACAAATCATAAAAATATTGAAAATTCATTAAATTTATTAAAAAACTTTTCTCAAAATTGGCCGAAACATGAAAAACCCGAAAAGTGGATTATTAAAAACAAAAATACAAGTAAAGAAAAAATAAACTATAAATTTAAAAAATAATAATAATTAGCACTCTTTTAAATTTGCACTTACATTTGAAGCCTCTATCCATCTTTCAAGCTGATCGGGAAGTTCTACTTTATTTCTTGAATCAACATCTAAAGAACAGTGTATTATTTTTCCTTCTGCTACTTTATTTCCATTTTTTATGAAAAGGCTATTTACTTGGAACAAATGAGTATTAATTTTATGGGGGGAAATTTTTACTTTTAATAAATCTCCAACTCTAATAGGCGCAAGAAAGTTTGCTTCGCAATTTACTATAGGAAAAATAATTTGACTTTTACGTATAGAAAAATCTGGGAAAATATCTTGATAAGGAATCCCATAAATTTCAATACTCTCTTCCCAAGCTTCGTGTGACCACTTCAATAAGTTATGAAAATGGATTACACCTGCAGAATCACAATCACCAAATCGTACTTTCTTCTGTAATGTTAACCAATCAGAGGGTTTCATTTAAAGAACTTATCTATCAACAGATCCCATAATGACATCTATTGAACCAAGGATTGCCATAATATCGGCGATTTTGGCACCTTTAAGAATATGAGGCAATATTTGCAAATTATTTAAATCAGCTGCTCTAATTTTAAATCTCCATGGGGTAACTTCATTATTTCCTTGAATAAATACACCTATTTCTCCTTTCCCGGACTCTAATCTTGTATACAATTCTCCATTAGGAATTTTAAAAGTTGGAGCAACCTTCTTCGCTACATATTGATAGTCAATACCAAATATTTCACTCTTTTTATCTTCAGTCGCCATTCTTTGAGCTTCTAAATTTTCTGTTGGACCTCCTGGAATCATTTTGCAGGCTTGGCGAATGATGCTGAGTGATTGTCTCATCTCTTCAACTCTTACTCGATATCTCGCATAACAATCTCCTTCTTTTTCTGAAGCAATCTGCCAATCAAAATCGTCATAGCATTCATAACTATCTACTTTCCTTAAATCCCAGGAAACTCCAGAAGCTCTAAGCATTGGGCCAGACAAAGACCAATTAATTGCCTGATCTCTTTGAATTGTTCCAAGACCTTCAATTCTTTTTCTAAAAATTGGATTATTTGTGATTAATTTTTCATATTCATCTATCTTAGGACCGAACCAATCGCAAAAGTCTATACATTTTTCTAACCATCCATATGGAAGATCACATGCAACACCACCTATCCTAAAGAAATTATTATTTATTAGCCTTTGTCCAGTAGCAGCTTCCCAAAGATCATAAATCATTTCTCTTTCTCTAAAGATATAGAAAAATGGAGTTTGAG
This sequence comes from Prochlorococcus sp. AG-402-K10, assembly GCA_003216835.1. Classification (GTDB taxonomy): domain Bacteria; phylum Cyanobacteriota; class Cyanobacteriia; order PCC-6307; family Cyanobiaceae; genus Prochlorococcus_A. Next base: position 140,675 of record QCIF01000002.1, read on the forward strand.
CTCCTACATCTGCCAGAAATGGACCAAGCCATAAAAGGTGATTAGCAATTCTATTAAGTTCCAACATAAGAACTCTTATATAACTTGCCCTTTTGGGAACTGAAATATTTGCTAATCTTTCAGGAGCATTTACTACAATAGCTTCATAAAACATACCTGCTGCATAATCCATTCTGCTTACATAGGGCACATACATAACATTAGTCCTGTTCTCAGCTATTTTCTCCATTCCTCTATGCAAATATCCAATTACTGGCTCACAATCAATTACATCCTCACCATCAAGGGTTACAACTAACCTTAAAACCCCATGCATAGAAGGATGATGAGGGCCAAAATTGACCACCATTGGTTCTGTTCTAGTCTCTAGCTGAGCCATTGATAATTTAACCTCTATATAAATCTTAGTCGAAAGTTATGCAAACTGACCTGTCTGATTCATTTCTTTTCAATCATAAATCAGTAATGACAAATGAAATAATGGCGTCTTTAGAGTATTACCCATCAATCTTTACAAAAAAATTCAAAGGAATAGACGCAACGCTAGGTGGTGGTGGGCACTCTTATCATTTATTAAAACAATATCCTGATTTAGAAATAATTGGTCTAGATCAAGATCCATTCGCAAGGAAATCGGCATCAATCAAGCTTGATGAATTCAAAACAAGGATAAAAATAAATGATTCGAATTTTGCGACTTTCGAACCTAACGAAAAAGTTTCTTTTGTGATTGCAGATCTTGGAGTAAATAGTAACCAACTCGATAACCCTGAAAGAGGATTTAGTTTCCAAAAAGATGGCCCTCTTGATATGCGTATGAATCCTTTTATTGAGATTGATGCAGAGAAATTAATTGAGAATCTAAGTGAAAAAGATCTAGCCGACTTAATTTATAAATATGGTGAAGAGAGATTATCAAGAAAGATTTCTAGGAAAATCAAAATGGATTTAAAAGAAAAAGGAAAATATTCCGGTACAAAAGCTTTAGCATATTCTATTGCTGGCTGCTTCCCACCCAAACAAAGATATAAAAAAATACACCCAGCGACAAGAACATTTCAAGCACTCAGAATTGCTGTTAATAAAGAAATTGAAGCACTAGAAAAATTTTTAAAGGTTGTTCCCGATTGGTTACTACCAGGCGGAATTATTTCTATTATTAGTTTTCATTCGCTTGAGGATAGGTTAGTTAAAACTTCATTTAAGAATGATCAAAGACTGAAAAATTTAACAAAAAAACCAATAACTCCCTCTTCCAAAGAAGTTGAACTTAATAAAAGAGCGAGAAGTGGAAAATTAAGAATTGCTCAATGTAAATAGTTAATAATTTCTAGCGTAATGATTTGATCGTATCAGTGAGTATTTGAATTGAATGTTTTATATCTTGTGAATTTGTGCTCAATCCAATGCTTAACCTAATTGAAGATTCTGCTTCCTTAAAAGATCTTCCTAAAGCAAGTAAGACATGTGAAGGTTCGCCATTACTGCATGCTGATCCACTCGAGCATACTATTTTTGATTTTAAAAGTTTGTGGAATTTTGTACCGTTTAAATCTAATGCAGTCAAATTTAAATTATGAGGTAATCTTTTTGTAAGGGAACCATTAATTAATAAACCAGAATTATTTTCTAATAAACCCTTTAATAAGCTATTTCTATGCATAAGCAATTGCTTAGCATTCTTTTTTTGATTACAAACTGCTATCTCTATTGCTTTAGTAAAACCAACTATTAAAGGGAGGGGTAAGGTGCCAGCTCTAAAGCCATATTCATGACCTCCTCCAATAATTAAAGGTTCAAGATCAATATCATCATCAATCAAAAGAAGACCAATTCCTTTGGGACCATATATTTTGTGGGAACTGATCGTTATCATATTGACATCTGAAAAAATATCGTTGACTTCGATATAACCTAAACATTGTGCAAAATCAGAATGGAAAATTATTTCTCTTAATTTACATATCTTTGAAATATTTTCGATGGGCTGAATAACACCTATTTCATTATTAGCCATCATGATACTCACCATAAATGTATCGTTTCTTATGTTTTTTATAAAATTATCTTCTGAAATTAAACCATCTTTTTCTGGAGTAATTTCAGTCACTAAAAAGCCTTCTTTTTTTAATTGATCTAAAGGCTCCAATACAGCTTTATGCTCGGTTTTCAACGTAATAATATGACCATAATTTCCTGTTTTTTTATAGTAATTTCTTGCAAAACCTAATAAGGCCAAATTATTAGATTCCGTCGCGCCGCTTGTAAACACAACTTTTTTATTGTTAAGTAATAAATTCTGCTCTATTTTTTCTCTTGAAGCTTCCAATATAGCGCTTGCGTTTATACTAGCCAGATTTGATTTGCTTGAAGGATTAGAAAATATCTCAGTCCAAAAAGGTTGCATAGCATCCACAACATCTTTAGAACAAGGAGTTGAAGATTGGTAATCTAGTAGTATAGGAGTTGATAGCATTATGTTTAGTATATAAAATTCTTATTAGTCCTAGAAAATCTAATTCAAGAATTGAAAAAATGAATGAAATTAATCAAATAAATAATCAACCGATCAGAAAATCAAAAATTTTGTTAGTTGATGATGAACCTGGATTAAGAACAGCTGTTAAAACATTTCTGGAAGATGAAGGCTATGAAATATTTGTTGCAGTTGATGGCGAAGATGGATGGGAAAAAGCACAAAAGATTTTTCCTGATTTAATAATTAGCGATATTATGATGCCCAGAGCTAATGGTTATAATTTATTAGAGAAAATTAGACAGGATGAAAAATTAGGAGGTACCCCAGTAATTTTTCTTACAGCAAAGGGAATGACATTAGATAGGACAGAAGGTTATCTTGCAGGCATTGATGATTATATTTCTAAACCTTTTGACCCAGATGAATTAGCCGCAAGAGTCAAAAATGTAATCAATCGTCAAGAGCGATTATTAAAAGAAGCTGCAAGATTTGCCGATATTGATGTAAGCAAAATGGCAAAACAAATAACTGAAATAAAGTATATGCTTACAGAGCAAAACCCCTCAAATCTAGAAAATGCAATAGATATTCCAAGTTTTACTCCAAGAGAAGCAAGTGTACTTCAGCTTGTAGCAGAAGGTCTAATGAACAAAGAAATAGCCAGAAAGCTAGAGACTTCTATAAGGAATGTTGAAAAATATGTAAGTAGGCTTTTCATTAAAACAGGAACATCTAGCAGAACTGAATTAGTCCGTTATGCTCTTGAAAATCATTTAGTAACATAATTTATTTAATTTTCTCAAATTCAATTAATTTAGAAAAATAAAAAGGGGCTTGATTTAATTTGTTTCTAACTACAGTAAATCCTTTTGCATTAGCAGCCTTAATAATGCCCTTTTCTCTTAATGTATATGCTCTTGTAGTTTTACTTGGTCCTGGAAATAATTTACCTATATTCTTGAGAATAGCAAGAACGGGAGTATAAGGAGCAAAACTAACGATTAGCTTTTCTTTACTTAAATCGCATAGATGTTTGACCATTTCCTCTGCGACTGGTTGAGGATAATGAATAAATACATCTAAACAAATGACAACATCAAATAATCCTCTTAATTGTTCCAGATCACAGGTTTCAAATTTTATTTTTCTTTTATTTAGCCCTAATTCATTTATACGTTTCTTTGTTTCTTTAATCATTTCAGAAGAAATGTCGCTTAACTGCAACTCTTGTATACCAAGTCTTAATAAAGGAATCGCTAGACTTCCAACACCACACCCAGCATCACAAAAACTTTTTTTTGTTAGTTCAGGATAGTGCTTTATATATGTAATTACATCATCTACAGTCTTTTGATGCCCTTTTCTAATATTTTTCTGAACTGTATTAATTTCATCAGATTTGCTATAAATTTTGTTCCATCGATCAAAGCCAGTACCATTGAAATACTCCCTAACCTCGCTTTTCTCTAGAATTTTTTTAGATGACATAATATTTTATAGAGATTTTATTCTTTTCAATACTAACCAACTGGCGCTCAAGTAATTGCACGCCATTATAGGAAAGAATTGATTTGTTATTTTGTCAAACTTAAATTCTAGAGATATTTATAAGATCGCTGTCGTAATGGGTAGTGATTCAGATCTACAAACATTGAAACCTGCAATAGATATTTTGAAAGAATTTTACATAGAAACTGAGGTTTGCATACTTTCTGCCCACAGAACACCTATTGAAATGATGGAATATGCAAAGAATGCAGAATCAGACAATATAAAAGTAATAATTGCTGGCGCTGGTGGTGCTGCTCATCTTCCAGGAATGTTAGCTTCTTTAACTTGCATTCCTGTTATTGGGGTACCTGTAGAAAGCAAGACACTTAAAGGTATTGACTCTTTATTATCAATTGTTCAAATGCCTGCTGGGATACCCGTAGCAACAGTTGCCATTAATGGGGGACAAAATGCAGGCTTATTGGCAATAGAAATCATTAGTTTATTTGATAAATCTATGCAAGTAAAATTGAAACAATTTAGAGAAACCCTTCATAAACAGGTAAGAGCTAAAAATAGTAAGTTATTCTCTCTAGGAGCAGAAAATTATCTAAACACCCAATAAAATCATATTTATTTCGCCTTAGTAATTAAATTCTCATGTTTAAGGTAATTAATAACTGTTTGAACTGACTCAGTTAAATCTAAAGAACCTGTATCAACAACAATTTCTGGATTTTCAGGAGCTTCGTATGGGCTGGAAATCCCGGTAAAATCTTTAATTTCACCCAAACGGGCTTTTTTATATAAACCTTTAGTATCCCTTTTTTCACATACATTGATATCTGCAGCACAATATACTTCAATAAAATCCTGTGATCCAATAATTTTTCTGACCTTATTTCTATCACTAATGAAAGGTGAAACAAATGCTGTAATAGTTATTATTCCAGCATTCATAAATAAATTTGCAACTTCTCCAATTCTTCTTATATTTTCTTCTCTATCTTCATCCGAAAAACCAAGATCTTTGCATAAACCATGCCTAATATTATCTCCATCCAAAACATAAGTTGACAATCCATCTAGGTGTAAAACTTCATTTAAAGCGTTAGCCAAAGTACTTTTGCCAGAACCAGATAACCCTGTAAACCATATAACCATTCCTTTATGACCTCTCATTTTCTCTAACTTATCTCTATCAATAGTTAAATTGTGCCACTTTATATTCCCTGAATTTGTTTGATTTTGTTCTTTCATTTTTGATGTATTGAAATTTAAAGACTTATCCTAACTCTTGATTCAAAAATTTTGAAATCCCTCTTTACGGAGAAAATCAATTGCTTTAATTACCATGTCCCCTTGTAACTGAATATTATTATCAATTAATGTCCCTCCAGTTCCACAAAAAACTTTCATTTTTTTAAGCAAATCTTTTATTTGATATTCATTTTCAATCCCTAAACCTTTTATTAAGGTAATAGTCTTCCCTTTTTTACCTTTTTTTTGTTTTAAAACATTGATTTTTGAAATTTTCCTAGAATTATCTAGTTTAAATTTTTCTTCATATTTGTTTTCCTGATTATCAAATTCAATCCAATTTTTTCTTTTCATTATTTTTACTATAATCTATAGTTAATCAATACTTATTCTATAGAAAATTGGTAAGTACATTTTCTCCTGCAAATCAAAATTATAAAAATGATGATTTAAATCAACCTTCTAAAGAAGGAAGATTTGGAAAATATGGTGGTCAATATGTGCCTGAAACGTTAATGCCTGCCCTTTTTGAACTTGAAGAAGCCGCAGCAAATGCATGGAAAGATGAACAATTTATAAAAGAATTAAATCATTTGCTTAAGACTTATGTAGGAAGAGAAACACCGCTATATGAGGCTAAAAGACTAACTGAACATTACAAAACTGACAAAGCGACAGCAAGAATATGGCTTAAAAGAGAAGATTTAAATCATACTGGTGCTCACAAAATCAATAATGCCTTAGGACAAGCTTTACTAGCTATAAGAATGGGTAAAAAAAGGATAATAGCAGAAACAGGCGCTGGGCAACATGGGGTTGCAACAGCCACCGTTTGTGCAAGATTTGGCCTGGAATGCATTATATATATGGGAGCTGAGGATATAAAAAGGCAATCCCTCAATGTCTTTAGAATGAAACTATTGGGAGCGGAAGTTAAAGTTGTTAATTCTGGTACTGCAACACTTAAAGATGCTACTAGTGAAGCTATTAGAGATTGGGTATCTAATGTCGAAACTACTCACTACATTTTAGGATCTGTTGCTGGTCCACACCCTTTTCCAAAGATTGTCCGAGATTTTCATGCAGTTATAGGAGAAGAAACCAAAAAACAATGTTTTGAATCTTTTGGATCCTTACCCGATATTTTAATTGCTTGCGTAGGTGGGGGATCAAATGCAATGGGTCTTTTCCATCCTTTTGTTAAGGACATATCAGTTAGACTAATTGGAGTTGAAGCTGCTGGTAGCGGAGTTGATACTGACAAACATGCTGCGACTATAACTAAAGGTTCAGTAGGAATCTTGCACGGATCAATGAGTCTTCTCTTGCAAGATGAAAATGGTCAAGTACAAGAAGCTCACTCAATCAGTGCAGGACTAGATTATCCAGGAGTAGGGCCTGAACATAGTCATTTAAAAGATATAGGTAGAGCAGAATATGGATCAGTTACAGATCAGGAAGCTTTAGAAGCCTTGAGACTTGTTAGTGAACTTGAAGGTATTATACCTGCACTTGAAACCGCCCATGCATTTGCTTGGTTAGAAAAATTATGTCCCACTCTCGAAAAAGATACTCAAATAGTAATTAATTGCTCTGGGAGAGGTGACAAAGATGTTAATACTGTTGCATCTTCATTAAATATTTAATTAATATCTAGAAATTGTTGAGTCAATATATCTACTCCATCCATCTATGCCTTCTTCCAGGTTCCATATTTCGCTCACAATATTATTATCTAGTGACCATTGGCAGAAGTTATAACTTCTAATTCCCGCATGACATATAACGACAATTTTTCTATCTAGTAAACCACCAATTATTTCTTGCACGTATTCAAGAGTAACTTTACTAAGTGGTATATGTAAAAATTCTTGTGAGAAAGAAGCTAATTCTAACTCTGACTGTTCTCTGACATCAACTATGATTGGATTTTCCTTTTCCGAATTAAACCAATCATTAAGACTATAGGCATCAATAGGTTTAGGATAATTTCCCAATTTAAAGAATAATTATTTGTTATTAACAATTTAATAAATTAAAGTTGCAAGAGTATGTTTATTGTTAAAAATGAAAATAAACATTAAGAATGAATTTCAAAGTAATAGCGATAATAATAATATTATCTCTATGCTTTTTTTTTGGTTTTAAGACAATTTCTAGTTATAGAAATGAAATTTCCAATCAAAATATTGGAGAATTAAAAATCCTTAAATACCTGCCGAGAGATAATAAATTGTTATTTATTTCAAATTCCCAAAGTTCAGATATTAGAAGTAGTTTTGAAAGAAACTTTAATAGCAAAAATATAGATGGAATTATTTTAATAAAAAATAGTATATTATCTTATTTAGGTATTGATATTGGTGACAATAAATTAGAAGATCTTTATAATAATGAACTTACTATTTCCACTTATAATAATAATAAAAGAGAAAAAGATGATATTTTAATAGTATTAAAAATTAAGCCAGAAAAAAATATCAATGATCTATTAAATTTATCTAATCCAATTGATCAGAATGATGAGATAATTAAAATATATAGAGAAAATAAACTTAATTATTTAAATTATATTTATAAAACTAATGATGATTATATTATTGCTTCTTCAAATAAGAAATTAATTTTAGATTCAATAGAAGCAAGTAATAATTGGCCAGAAACAAAAAATAATTTTTCTGCAGAGATTTTAAGGAATTTTAAAAATGAAAATAATATACTATTCACGACAAAACTTAAAGATAATTTATTTTTAAATAATGAAAACAATATACAAGCTAATGAGGATATTATTGCAACAACATTAGCTTTAAAAAATAAACTTATAATTATAAAAACATATGTAATAAATAATAAAAAAAATCTAGATATTTTTTCTTATAAGAATTTAATTAATCAGAATGAAATAAACTATGATAATTATCAAATATCTATTTACAGTGATTTAAATTCTTCTATTAAGTATATAAGTCCCTTAATAAATAACTTCGAAAAAAGACTTTTAGAAGAATTAAATCAATATTTAACTCAAAATATTCTGTTACTAAATTCTAATCAAGACTGGATAATTATATTAGAAAATAATCATCAAAACAATTCAATTATAAGTGATATAAAACAACTAAAAGATTTTAATAAATATAGTTTAGAAAAAAATGATTATATTTATTCAGTTTATACAAAAGATATTCTTGAAGAAGAAGAGGAAATAATAAAACAATCTACTTATAAAGATTTATTTACAATTGAATCTGATAAATTATTTATGATAAGTAATACTTTAATTAAGGATGGAAAAATCAATTCAATATCGGAACAATTCTTTGAACTAAATAATAAAAAGGGTGCTAATGATTTTATCTATAAAACATTTGATATAAAGGGATTAGATTCTAAAGAAACTCAATATCTTTCTTTTATAAGAAATCTTAATTTTATGTTTAACAACATAATCAATTTTTCCGCTTCAGAATTTAAAGAAATTTCAAAACAATCTATCCCAGAGAGAAATCCTCTCATTTATTCCGAACATAAGATAGAGATATTTCAATAATATAATTCAAGGATTTTCTCAAAAAAACATTTTTATTTATTTTATATCTTGTGGTTAATTAAAAATTATTTGATTATCTTGTATCTATAATTAATTTATATCGGATTCAGCAATTGGATAGTAACAAACTAATTTTAAAACCAGGACTAGAAGGTGTCCCAGTTACTAATTCATCGATATGTGATATTGACGGTGAAAAAGGGGAATTATTATATAGAGGTTATTCAATACAAGAACTTGCACAAAAAAGTAGTTTTTTAGAGACAGCTTTTTTATTGATCTGGGGAGAATTACCTACAGCTACTCAACTAAGAGATTTTGAACAACAAGTTCAGATGCATCGCAGATTAAGCTTTAGAGTGAGAGATATGATGAAATGTTTCCCTGCGACAGGGCACCCTATGGATGCTCTCCAGTCTAGTGCAGCTTCTTTAGGACTATTCTACTCAAGAAGGGCGATTGATGATCCAAATTATATTTATAACGCAGTAATAAGGCTAATTGCAAAAATTCCAACAATGATTGCAGCCTTCCAACTTATTAGAAAGGGGCAAGACCCTATCCAACCTAGAGATGATTTATCATACTCCTCAAATTTTCTCTACATGCTGACTGAAAAAGAACAAGATCCAATAGCTGCAAAAGTGTTTGATAGATGTTTGATTCTTCATGCAGAGCACAGTTTAAACGCTAGTACATTTAGCGCTAGGGTTACTGCAAGCACTCTCACAGATCCTTATGCCGTTATTGCTTCGGCCGTGGGAACCTTAGCTGGCCCTCTGCATGGAGGCGCTAATGAGGATGTAATAGCGATGTTAGAAAATATTGAGACTCCTGATAAAGCCGCTTCCTTTTTAGAAGGTGCGATACAAAATAAAACTAAAATAATGGGCTTTGGTCACCGAGAGTACAAAGTTAAAGATCCCAGAGCAATCATTCTTCAAAAACTAGCGGAGGAACTTTTTATAAGATTTGGTGCAGATGAAATGTATGATGTTGCCAAAAAATTAGAAGCAGAAGCAATCCCAAGACTTGGACCAAAAGGTATTTTCCCAAATGTTGACTTTTATTCCGGTCTGGTTTACAGAAAACTTGGCATACCGCGAGACTTATTTACTCCAATTTTTGCCATATCCAGAGTCGCAGGTTGGTTAGCACACTGGAGAGAACAATTAGGCGCAAATAGAATTTTCAGGCCCTCGCAAATCTACACCGGTTCAGCTCCAAGAGATTGGATCAGTTTAGAAAATCGAAAATAATATTTGTAGCTTTTCATAAAAAACACACATATTGTTTATGGCGAGTTAATCTATTAAGTAAATAACATCAAAATTTTGGAAAACGGATTAGACCTAGAATATATCTTTAATGAATTCTTAAAGGGTTTAGGCCTTTCAAGTGAAATCGCTCATATAATTTGGCTACCTTTCCCAATGCTTTTGGTTTTAGTTTCTGCAGTTGTCGGAGTATTAGTAACTGTTTGGCTTGAAAGAAAAATATCTGCTGCAGCTCAACAGAGAATAGGGCCTGAATATGCAGGAGCACTTGGTGTACTTCAACCAATTGCGGATGGTCTTAAGTTACTCGTAAAAGAAGATATTATTCCAGCTAAAGCTGATTCAATTCTATTCACTGCAGGTCCAATATTGGTTTTAGTGCCAGTTATCCTTTCTTGGCTAATAGTTCCTTTTGGTCAAGACTTATTAATTAGCAATGTTGGTATTGGAATATTTTTATGGATTGCATTAAGTAGTATTCAGCCTATTGGGCTTCTAATGAGCGGATATGCTTCAAATAATAAATACTCATTACTAGGTGGATTACGGGCAGCTGCACAATCTATTAGTTATGAAATACCATTGGCCTTATCTGTGCTAGCTATTGTTTTAATGACAAATTCTCTAAGTACTATTGATATTGTTAATCAACAAAGTGGAGCGGGGATATTAAGTTGGAATATATGGAGACAACCTATTGGATTCATAATTTTCTGGATATGTGCTCTTGCAGAATGCGAAAGACTTCCATTTGACTTACCAGAAGCGGAGGAAGAATTAGTGGCAGGGTATCAAACTGAATATGCTGGAATGAAATTCGCATTATTCTATTTAGGTAGTTATATAAATTTAATTCTTTCAGCGTTATTAGTTTCTATACTTTACCTAGGGGGTTGGGCTTTGCCTATTCCTGTTGAAATAATAGCTAAATTTCTCAATATTCCACTTAATGCTCCTTTAATACAAGTTTTTACTGCTTCAATAGGAATTATAATGACTGTTCTTAAGGCATATATTTTAGTATTTATTGCGATATTATTACGTTGGACAACCCCAAGAGTAAGAATAGATCAACTACTAGACTTAGGCTGGAAGTTCCTTCTACCAATTTCTCTTGCTAATCTTTTGTTAACTGCAGGATTAAAACTTGCTTTCCCCCAATTCTTTGGTGGTTAATTTTAAGTATATTTACTTAAAATTAAAATTAATCCACTAAACTACAATAATTAAGTAAATTCTTTACAGATGAAAGATTTTCTTCAAAAAGTAAATAGTTATATTAAAGAGGCTTTCAGTGCCGGCAAATATTTATATAACGGCTTCTCCGTAACATTTGACCATCTTCGCAGGAGACCAGTAACTGTCCAATATCCTTATGAGAAGTTAATCCCTTCTGAAAGATATAGAGGCAGAATACATTATGAATTTGATAAATGTATAGCATGTGAAGTTTGTGTGAGAGTTTGTCCGATAAATTTACCTGTAGTTGACTGGGTAATGAACAAAGAAACCAAAAAGAAAGAACTTAGAAATTATTCTATAGACTTTGGTGTTTGCATTTTTTGCGGAAATTGTGTCGAATTTTGCCCTACGAATTGCTTATCAATGACTGAGGAATATGAATTAGCATCATTTGATAGACATAATTTAAATTTCGATAATATTGCACTTGGCCGACTCCCTACAAATGTCACTACTGATCCATCAGTCAAACCCTTAAGAGAACTTGCTTATTTACCCAAAGGAGTTATGGACCCTCACGAAATATCACCTTCAGATCCAAGAGTTGGTAAACTGCCTGAAGAAGTTTATGACTGGATGAAACCAGTTTCAAATGAAACAAAAGATAAGGCTGTTAAAGCAAATAATTAATCTCAAAAAATCATGTCAATAGCAGTCACAACACAATTAATTTGTTTTTCAATATTATCCTTAGTTGTCATAATTGGCGCATTAGGCGTAGTACTACTCGAAAGTATTGTTTATTCAGCATTTCTTCTTTGTGGCGTATTCTTAAGTGTTGCAGGTTTATATCTTCTTCTCAATGCAAGTTTTGTTGCTGCAGCACAAGTCTTAGTGTATGTAGGAGCAGTAAATGTCCTGATAATTTTTGCAATAATGCTTGTTAATAAAAAAGAAGATTTAAAGCCTATAGAAAATCTCAATTCAAGAAGAATTATATCAACATCAATTTGTTTAACTCTACTGAGCCTCTTAATTAGAGTGGATTTATCAACCGTATGGATCATAGCAAGTCCTAATAGCTCCATAGGAGAAGAATCTACATATAGAATTGGTGAACATCTATTCAGTGATTATTTACTACCTTTCGAGGTAGCATCTGTATTATTATTGATGGCAATGATTGGAGCAATAGTTTTAGCTAGAAAAGATGTTATGAATCAAGATATTTCAACAGGATTACCTGTCGATCAGGAGTTAATTGAGAAAACAAAGGAACCGTTTCTAATCAACAAGAATTAATTCTCAAATTTTATTTTTAATCATGAATCTAGAATCCATACCATTACAAGCCTTTTTAATTGTATCTTCAATATTATTTTGTATTGGAATTTGGGGATTATTAAATAGTAGAAATGCGGTAAGAGTCTTAATGTGCATCGAGTTAATGCTTAATGCCGTTAATATCAATCTGATGGCCTTTTCTTCTTTTGTAGATAACAACTTAATTCAAGGGCAGGTTTTTACGATTTTCGTGATTACCGTTGCAGCAGCAGAAGCCGCTGTTGGTTTAGCAATATTATTATCTCTTTATAGAAACAGAGTCACTGTAGATATGGAAAGTTTTAACTTATTAAAGTGGTAAAAATATTAAATTAAGTGAAGCTTTCATTGGTTCTTATTATTTATCGTTCCAATAGTTCTATCGCTTTAGATTCATCTATATTTTGTAAAAAAGCTTTTAAAGAGAAAAATATTAAATCCCATAGTATAGAGAGTGATTGCACTAATGAGGAAATAGACAATTTCCTTCGTCAAACGCAATCTCTGCCTCAATTAGTAATCGTTCTTGGTGGAGATGGCACCGTACTCAAATGCGCTAACGCTTTAGTAAATTACAATATTCCTTTACTTTGTTTCAATATTGGAGGTAACTTAGGATTTCTCACACAAAAGAAAGAATTTTTATTTGATAAATCTTTTATTGAAATTTTAGAAAAAGAAGAATTTATTATTGATTCAAGAAACAGGCTTAAATGTAAAATTCTTGATAACGAAAACAACATCATAAAAAGCTACGACGCATTAAATGATTTCTATTTTAAATCTGATGAAGAGGAGATTTCACCTACAAATCAAATAGAAATTTCAATAGATACTGAAAAAGTAAATGAGTATAAAGGCGATGGGTTGATTATTGCTTCTTCAACTGGCTCTACAGCATATTCTATGGCTGCGGGGGGACCAATAGTTCATCCTTCAATAGATGCATTAGTGATAAATCCAATATGTCCTATGAGTTTGGCCAGTAGGCCAATAATTATCCCTCATACAAGTAATATAATCATTAGAGGAGTCAATAAAAGTCAAGGAGCAATTAAGCTTTGGAGAGATGGATCAAAGTGTATGACTATAAAAAAAAATAATTACTGTGAGATTAGCAAAGGTTCAAAATACTGCAAAATGATTAAGTTTAGAAAAAGTATTTCCTACTACGGTACATTAATACAAAAACTAGATTGGAAAGGAAATCTAACATTAAAAAATAATCTAGACAACTAAATGGCATTAGAAATAGAAAGAAGATTTCTGGTAAAAAACGATAACTGGAAAAAATACATCACTAAAAAAACTGTAATTGAACAAGGATACCTTTCATATAAATTAGAAGATTGGGTAATTAGAATAAGATTTAATGGAGCAAACTTTAAAATTGCACTCAAAAAACATATCAAAAATTTTACTAACTTTGAATTTGAATACTTAATACCTAATCATGATGGTGAAAAAATCATGTCAAATCTTACAAATACAATTAAAAAGGATAGATTCTTTTTAGAAATTGAAAAAAAGCAATGGATTATAGATTGTTTTAAAGAAAAGAATTTTCCACTTGAGGTTGCAGAAATTGAACTTTCCAAAGAGGAAGAAGAATTAACACTCCCATCGTTTGTTTCAAAAGAAATTACTGGACTTCAACATTTATCGAATTTCAGTCTCACATCTCATCCTTTGTCAAAATGGAATAATGATGATTTGAGAACTCTCGAAAAAAGCTAGTCAAATAGACCAGTTTTCCTTTATATTCATTTTATATTTTAAAAATAGATTTTAATTCTAGAAATGTATGGTCTTTATGATAGGCAAGGAATATTAAGATTTATCAACTCAGATAAAGAGGCTTGCATCGCATATGCAGAACTTTTTGAATTAGAGTCGACCAATTATTGTTTAATGAATTTAAGTGAGAATAATCAGAAATTAGAGGATACTAATCTTGATCTGAATCAGGTAGAGAACAACAATTAAAACCATCCCTACAAATCTTTCCGTGATCCATAGCCCAATTCAATAATGCAACCCTGTTTTTAGAACCTGTTTTAGTAAACATATTACTTACATGATTATCAACAGTTCTTTTACTAATAGTAAGTTTTACAGCTATTTCTTGATTTGTTAGCCCATCCGCTACTAAATCAATGATCTCCATCTCTCTAGCGGAGAGACCCATCATATCAAGGTTGTTTACTTCTTCATCAACCATTTGCATTTAAACAGTTCCTTTTTTATATTAATTAAGTTTAGCAATCTCACTACACTTGTTAACCTAGTTGGAAACAAAAGCAATTGAAATCAAAACTTCAGGAGACTTTAGAAAAAAAATCTAAAGTGATTACAGCAGAGTTAATGCCGCCAAGAGGTGGGGACCCCATAAGATCTCTTAAGATAGCACAACTTTTAAAAGATAAGGTACATGCTGTTAACATTACAGATGGAAGCAGAGCTGTAATGAGAATGTGTAGCTTGGCACTGTCCAAACTATTACTGGAAAATGGGGTAGAACCAATAATGCAAATCGCGTGCAGAGATCGTAATAAAATTGCTTTACAATCAGACATCCTAGGAGCTAATGCTTTAGGAATTAAAAATATCTTATGCATCACTGGTGATTCGGTAAAGGCTGGTGATCAACAAGATACAAAAGCTGTGCATGAGTTTGAATCAGTTAGATTATTAAGACAAATTCAAGCCTTTAATCAAGGCATTGATCCAACTTTTGAAGAACTTGCCGATCAAAGAACAAATATATTTTCAGGTGCTGCAGCTAATCCAAACTTGAGGAATCAAAGAAGTTTACAAAGTAGAACGAGAAAGAAAAAAGAGGCAGGTGCAAATTTCCTACAAACTCAAATGATTATGGAAAGAAACTATTTAATAGAATTTTGTGAGAGAATTAGCAAGCCTCTTGATATACCAGTAATTGCAGGAGTATTTCTTTTAAAATCATACAAAAACGCTCTCTTTATAAATAAGTACGTACCAGGGGCAAACATTCCTGAAAAGATTTTAAATCGTCTTAAAGATGCCAAAGACCCCTTAAAAGAAGGCATACAAATCGCTGCAGAGCAAGCTAAAGATTACATTAATATCGCAGAAGGTATTCATATCATGGCCGTTAAAGCAGAACATCTCATACCTAAGATTATTGAGATGGCAGATATTAATCTGGAATATTAATTAAATCTGTACCTAATAATTCTGCCATAGCTTTTTGCTGAGGAGAAGGCTCCGTCAGATCTGATCTTCTTGAATCCGTTATCAACCAATCCAAAGAGGCGTCTTGCAAATCAAAGTGATCTCCATTTTTACCTACACAATATCGCCCGAAAACTAACTTATCTACAAGTTTAACCCCTTTACCTATTTTTGAATAATCAAAAATAATTGAATTATCAATAGTTGCGCCCTCACAAATACAACAACTTGGTCCAATCATTGCGGGGCCAATAATTGTTGCACCATCTTCTATTCTTGTCATTCCACCTATATAAACCGGTCCTGTAATATCAATTTTTTCCCAATTAGCAGCTACATTCAATCCAGTATAAACACCAGGTTTAATCTGTTTACCTGGAATTTCGACTTGTCTTACCTTACCTTGTAAGACATTACGTATAGCACTCCAATAATCTGGAACCTTACCAATATCTACCCATTCAAAATCCATAGGTAAGGCAAAAAATGGTAAATCCATTTCAACAAGTTTAGGAAATAGATCAGAACCAATATCAAATTTTTGGCCTGTTGGAATGTAATTAAAAATCTCAGGTTCAAAAAGATAAATTCCAGTATTTATAGAATCACTTAATGCATTATCTACAGTTGGCTTTTCCTGAAAGGCTTCTATTCGACCATTAGCATCTGAGACCACTACTCCATAACTAGATACTTGATCTTTAGTTACTTTTTTCGTTATTAAACTTGCAATGGCTCCTTTTTGCTTGTGTTTCTTTACTGCTTCAGTCAAATCTAAGTCAACTAAAGCATCACCACATAATACAACGAACGTTTCATCAAAAAAATTTTGAAAATCTTGAATTTTCTTTAATCCTCCTGCTGAGCCCAAAGCATCACCTATCAATTCTCCATCTTCAATTCTTCCTTCAAAGCTGTAAGCAATCTCTACACCAAATCTTTGCCCATCTCTAAAATAATTTTCAATTTCTTCAGCAAGATGAGAAACATTAACCATAATTTCTTTAAAACCATGTTCTTTTAAAAGCTCTAAAAGAAACTCCATAACAGGTTTTTGTAAAATCGGAATCATGGGTTTTGGAATTATATGCGTAATAGGCTGAACGCGCGTACCTTTTCCTGCTGCAAGTATCATTGCCTTCATCAGATTAAAAACCTCGTTTCTAAGATTATACGTTATTATTACTTAACTACTAAGCAGCTGACGAAGAGGTAATTGCTTCATCAAGATTTTCTATAGGCAATTGAGCCAAGCCTCCATCAGGAATTATTCTTTTAATTTGTATTGGGCCATAAAGAGAGTTTATTTGTTTAAGTTCAATTTTGTTTTCTGAATATAAAAATAACAAAGCCCAGAAGACACCAAGCCTATCCTTATCTAAGTCATTTTTTACGACTCCTTGCCATTTGTTGACTAAATATTCAAAATCTGTCCACTGTAATGCGTTTTCCCAACCATCAATAAATTTTCCTAATTCTTTAGTAGTTTCAGGTAGTTTCTCACGATGAGCTAAAGACTTTACTTGAGAAATTAGTGCCTTATCAGAATATTTTTTATTTCTTTTTCTCTTCATTAGTAAAAGATCTTGAGTTTCTATAATCTCGGCAATAGATTCTAATTGACTTACAAGTTCCCCTAATGTTGATGTTCGTTTAAGAATTGGTTGCGCTACAGATCTTCGTCTGAGGTATTTTTCAGGATATTTTGGAATATCAAATCCTTGATTAATCCATTCTTGATTATCCATTTCATAATCATCTTCCAATTCTGTTAAATCATCTTTGAAAACATCAGATTCTAAAACTTGAGCTTTTAAATTAACCAGAACTGAAGCTGCAAAAAATGCTTCACTTGTCTCAGCTAAATCTTTTTGATATGAATTATGTTTATGATGAGGTTTTTCTATAGTGCTTGTATATTGATCTAAAAAACTATCTATTACACTTATTACATCAATATCCCATGGATCAAGATCACCTTTGCCAGCAGCATCTTGGAGAAACTTTATTAACAATCTAGGTCCTAACTGTGGCCTATCAATAGAATTTGAATTAGATACTTTAGATAGATTAAATCTACCTACAAGATATCTTTATATCGATCTTAATGTCAAAAAACATTGTATAAATTTAAACAATCATATTTTTGGAGCTTTAAATATCTCATTCTTGTTATTACCTGAAAAAATATTTGTTTTCACAGCACTTTTAACTGCATTTAAATCCCTATCAACTAAGTTATTAATCGAAGCCAAATAACTCTCTGTAACTAACCTAGGGTATAAACCTATTCCAATTATTGGCAAAAGTAAACAGGCAATTATATAAACCTCTCTAGGTTCTGCATCAACTAGTTTTCGTTTTTCAGTTAATGTAGGATTTTCTTTACCAAAGAAAATTTCCCGTAACATAGAAAGCAGATAAATAGGAGTGAGTATAACGCCTATTGCTGCTAAGGAAGCCAACACAATTCTAAAAGGCAGTGTATATACTTCATCAGTAACAAATCCTGTAAATACCATTAATTCAGAAACGAATCCGCTCATTCCTGGCAAAGCAAGTGATGCTAGAGAACAAGCAGTCCACAAAGCAAACATAATTCGCATTTTTTGTCCTACACCACTCATTTCGTCAAGTTTAAGAGTTTTGGTCCGATCATAAGTAGCTCCCACCAGAAAGAATAAACTAGCCCCAATTAACCCATGACTAATCATTTGAAGCATTGCTCCACTTGTACCAAGACTGCTAAAACTTCCTATTCCAATCAAAACAAAGCCCATATGACTAATTGAACTGTATGCAATTTTTCTTTTGAGATTTCTTTGTGCGAAAGAAGTTAGTGCTGCATAAATTATATTGACCACCCCAAGCACAATTAATAAAGGAGCAAATTGCGCATGAGCTAAAGGTAGTAATTGCGCATTAAATCTCAAAAGAGCATATCCACCCATCTTTAATAGAATACCGGCAAGAAGCATATGCACTGGCGCCGTTGCTTCTCCATGAGCGTCTGGGAGCCAGGTATGAAGTGGGACTATTGGAAGTTTCACTCCAAATGCAATTAGCAGTCCTACATAACACAGTATTTGAAACTTTTGACTAAAATCTTGATTTGCTAAATGCGAGAATTCAAAATTAGGAATTTCTGTCCCGTAAAACCCCATTGCTAATCCTGCTAAAAGAATAAATATCGAACTTCCAGCTGTATAAATAATGAATTTTGTAGCTGCATATTGTCTATTTTTCCCACCCCAGATAGCTAAAAGTAAATATACAGGGATTAATTCAAGTTCCCAAGTAAGAAAGAATAAAAGCATATCTTGGACAGCAAACACGGCTATTTGCCCCCCATCCATTATTAATATTAAAAAGAAAAATAACTTTGGTTTAAACTTGACTGGCCAGGCAGCTAGAACTGCTAAAGCAGTTATAAAACTAGTTAGTAATATTAATGGCATAGATATCCCATCAGCACCAACAGTCCAAGTAAGACCTAGATTAGGAAGCCAATTTAAACTTTCTTTGAGTTGGACATTTTCATCATTAATATCAAAACCAGTTATATAAGAACCTACGGTAATTAAAAAAGTTATTAACGCTATATACAAAGCAAACCATCTTACTTCTTTACCCTCTCCTTTATCAGGGAAAAACGGGATTACAAATGCACTTGCAATTGGGAAAAG
Organism: Prochlorococcus sp. AG-402-K10; assembly: GCA_003216835.1. Lineage (GTDB taxonomy): Bacteria > Cyanobacteriota > Cyanobacteriia > PCC-6307 > Cyanobiaceae > Prochlorococcus_A. The sequence goes on from QCIF01000002.1 coordinate 160,139, forward strand.
GATAGAGGCCGATAGCCAAGGAAAGTTAGATAAGCCAGCGTCAAGCGTTCCTAAGGTTTGATTCGCAAAATGTGTAAAAAAATTAATGCTCAATTTAACAAGAAATTCATCTTAAATAGAGTCTAGAAATTTTCTGTATTTTTTCACCCCTATGAACAGTGAAGACACACATTTGTAATTAAGACACTGAAGGAGATTGGAAGCCAAATATAGCTACTAATAAAATTACACCTCCAAACACTATAAGAGCATAAAATTGAGCTCTACCAGTTTCAAAATATTTCAAACCTTCTCCACTGCCTAAAGTGACAAGTCCAGTCAAATTGACCACCCCGTCAACAACTTTCGAATCAACTTCTAATACCTCTTTAGCAAGTTTTCTACTTCCCTTAACAAAAAGTTTTTCATTAATATCGTCTAAATACCATTTTTTTGATAAGAATTTATTAATGGCTGGGAACTTTTGAGCAAATAGAATTGATAAATTAAGTTTGCGAGCAAAATAAGCTTGATATGCAATCGTTATACCTATTGATGCGACAACAATTGACGCTATTGCTAAAGGTAAAAATTCTTTTAATTCAAAAGCTTGAGCAGCAACCTCAGCTTCTTCAGGATCTAGCAAATTTGCGAATTTACTATCCCAAGGAAGGCCCATAAAACCAATAATTACTGAAGGCACCGCAAGAAATACTAATGGGAATGTCATTGACCATGGAGACTCATGAAGCGAACCATGTTTTTGATCCCCATGTTCTTCTTCGCTTTCTTCATCTAAAGAAATTTCAGAGGCTACTAAAAGTTCTTTTTGTAACTCTTTATTATCTCCCCTAAAGTCTCCTTCAAATGTCAAGAAATAAAGTCTAAACATATAAAATGCTGTCATACCAGCAGTTAAAAGTCCTATCAACCAAAACACAGGAAATGAAATAAATGCATTTCCCAGTATTTCATCTTTACTCCAGAATCCAGCTAATGGAGGGATACCGCTTATTGCTACACAACCTATTAAAAAAGTTGCAGATGTATATGGCATTTTCTTTCTTAATCCTCCCATTAATCTCATATCTTGAGCTAACACAGGCTGATGGCCTACAACTTCTTCCATTGCATGAATTACTGATCCAGACCCCAAAAACAACATTGCTTTGAAGCAAGCATGTGTTATTAAGTGAAAAATTCCTGCTATTGGGGCACCGCAACCCATTGCAAGCATCATATAACCAAGCTGTGAAACCGTACTGTAGGCCAAACCCTTTTTTAGATCCATTTGGGTTAATGCAATAGAAGCACCTAAAAAACAGGTAATAGTACCAACTAAAGCAATAATAAATTGAATCTCAGAGAATAATGAGTACAAAGGTTGAAGTCTCGCAACTAGGAATATTCCTGCTGCAACCATAGTAGCTGCATGTATAAGGGCAGAAATAGGAGTAGGACCTTCCATAGCATCAGGCAACCAAACATGCAAAGGAAACTGAGCTGATTTTGCCATTGGGCCTAAAAAAACTAAAAAACAAAGGATTAACGCAGCCCATATTGGTAATGAATTTTCAGAGATTGATTTAGATATTCCTAAAGCTATCTCATTAAAATCAAAACTATTCGTTGCCCAGAATAAACCTAAAATACCTAGTAATAAGCCAAAGTCTCCAACTCTGTTAACTACAAATGCTTTTTGAGCAGCATGTGCAGCACCATCTCTGTCATACCAAAAACCAACCAATAAATAAGAACACATTCCAACTAATTCCCAGAAAACATAAATCTCTAACAAATTTGGACTTATTATCAATCCCATCATTGAGCTACTAAATAACGCTAAGTATGTAAAAAACCTTACGTATCCTTTGTCATGAGACATATAACCATGGGAATAAATCATGACTAGCAACGTTATTGTAGTTACTAAAGCAAGCATGACACTACCCAGAGGATCAAGAATGAAACCCATAGGGATTGTAAAATCACCCGCACTAGCCCAAACAAATAATTTTTCTACTGATTGATAACCATTCACTTGTTCAAGAAGAGCCTTATAACTAATTACTGCCGAAACACCTACAAAGGAAATTAAACTGATAGAAACTATTTCTCTAGCATTATTAATTTTCTTATTGATACTTATTAATCCCAAACCAGAAAGAACTGCCCCAATAAGAGGAAAAACAGGAATTAACCAGGCAATTTCTGAAGCTTGAGGCATTTTTTAAAAAAACTTTTAAATTGATTTTAAACTGTTAATTGAGAAATTCCGACAAAAATGATGAATTAAATGTTTTTACAGCAATATTTATGTATTGATGAGACCACCAAAGTACTGCTATCGCAATTAATATTCCAAGTTGGGATAATTTGAAAAATTCTTTAATTTTAAAAGTTTGTCTCCCCTCAATTATTGCCATAAATGGAATAATTGAAGTGCTTTCTTTAAATTGATAAAATTCACCTCCAAATTTTGTTTCCAATCTCTTATCACCATGCCAAATCGCAAAAATATGATGCAAAATCAACCCTAGAGAAGTTACTAATGTGAATGATGTTCCAATCCATAGAGTATGAGCAAAACACCAAATTATCTGTCCAAATGCTTGTGGGTGCCGAGTAATTCGCATTATTCCACTTCCGTAAATCCTAACTTGTGGTTTCAAAACTGAAGGAATTTCTAATAAATTATAAGTAGCAGGATATAAAAATAAGAAACTTATGGCAGTTAAAAACCAAACCAACAAAAAAACAAAGCTATTTCCTTGAAAATTCCATAATCTAATTCCGTCATATCTATGAGACAAAAAATAACTGATAAGAATAATTGCTGACGGTAAACTTAAGGAAACAAAACATAATCTCCATAATCTTGCACCCATGATAGATTCTGCTTTACTTCTTAAAGCAGCTCCACCACTATGAATAACGGCAAAAACAATTATTAAGAGAAAGATTATTAAAGAAGTTCTGTGCGTCTCCATATATTTAGATAATTTAAATAATCTATTCTTAACAAGAATACGTTTAGGTATTAGAATTATATAATTATATTGTAGGCATAATAGATGCCCGAATTACCATTTACTCTTGACCAATTAAGAATATTAAAAGCTATAGCAGCTGAAGGAAGTTTCAAAAAAGCTGCTGATTTGTTGTACGTAACCCAACCAGCTGTAAGTTTGCAAATACAAAATCTAGAAAAACAACTTGAAATTACAATTTTCGATAGGGGAGGTAGAAAGGCTCTTCTAACCGAAGGAGGAAGACTATTACTAGAATACTGCGAAAGAATTTTGAATCAATGCGATGAAGCTTGCAAAGCAATCGAAGATTTAAATAGTTTAAAAGGAGGAACACTCATAATTGGAGCCAGTCAAACTACAGGAACTTACTTAATGCCAAGAATGATAGGATTGTTTCGCCAAGCATATCCTGATGTATCAGTTCAGCTAAAAGTTCACAGTACTAGAAGAACTGGCTGGAGTGTTGCTAATGGTCAAATCGACTTAGCTATTATTGGAGGACAGTTGCCAGGAGATCTAGAAAATTTATTACAAATTATTCCTTATGCAACAGATGAATTAGCACTAGTATTGCCCATAAGTCACCCTCTTACTAATAAAAAAGAACTTTTAAAAGAAGATCTATACAAATTAAATTTTGTCACACTAGATTCTCAATCTACAACTAGAAAAGTTGTTGACAAACTACTCAAAGATTCTGGACTAGAGATTCAAAGATTAAAAATAGAAATGGAACTGAACTCTCTTGAGGCAATCAAGAATGCAGTGCAAGCAGGTCTAGGCGCCTCTTTTGTTCCTGTTGTTTCTATTGAGAGAGAATTAGCAGGTGGTACAATTCACAAGGCCAAAATTGCTGACTTAGAGGTTAAAAGAGAGCTTAAATTAATTACCAATCCATCAAGATACACCTCAAGGGCATCGCAAGTTTTCAAGAAGAATATATTGCCACAATTTGCCAGTTCAGAGAGTCCATTAAGAAAAATATAATTTTACTCAGAACTGAATTGCTTCTTTATTAATTCCTACGCCTCCATCTTCTGCTTGACCATCTCCCTTGATAATGAACTTATTCTCATTTACATCAGTCTGATAAACACATTTAACTATTGGTTTATCTCTTATAGATCCAATATATGCAAAAGTATTCATTCTTTGCTTACATTCTCTAACATCTTCATTACTGATAGCTCCTTGTTTTTGCAAAACAGTCCAATTCTCCCTACGAATTACGCAGCCAGGTTGCAGCGCTGGTTGTGTTACAAAGCTTGTTGAGGGATTAAGGGTTGTATACATTTCAACATCAATAACAAAAGCGCTTGCCCCCCATTGTCTACAGAATTCAGGATCTGGAACAGCCATATCTAATTGTTGTTGACTAGCTATATTTCCTTGTCCACCATCTGTTGTGCTAGTTATTGCGCTACCAATGCCAACTCCTAAAATTAATACACCTGCAAGGATAGCAATCGTTCCCGTATTTAAATTAATTTTTTGTTCAGTACCAGAAGATAATCTTTTATTTCTTTGCATGTAATCAGCTCCCTCTCTTGAGGATGAGGAATAATATCCTCTATTAGGGCCTCTTCCTGGCCTTCTGTTTGAATATCTATTCACAGCTCTTCATTTGTCTTTGGTAAACCCATTGAATAATTCATAACTCTACATTCTGGGTTATAACTTAATTGACCATCTTGTAGCAAACTTTTAATTAATCCTTCAATCTCTGAACCGATTTTGCGAAGTTCATAGTCATCTAAATTTTTTCCTGCTCTCTCTTTAATAAGCTCATTGAATTTTTGATTTATTTTATTTATAGAATTCTCATTCCAAATAAACTCATTATCAGGATCCAAATCAAGCGTTAGTTTATTTGGATGGAATTGTAAATCATTATTTATAACCTCAGCTGTAAAGATTCTGACATGTCTGGTAGTTGATTTTAAAAGCATTTTTTCCATAATTTTAAGAAATAATCAACAAAAAAAACTATTATGTTCTAACTTTAGAGTAGCTTATTAGTAAGTGTTAATTTATTTCTTGATTTAATAATGCGTGTTGTAATTGCAGGGGCAGGTTTAGCAGGTTTATCTTGCGCTAAATATCTCGTTGACAATGGTCACATTCCAATTGTACTTGAAGCCAGAGATGTCTTAGGTGGGAAAGTAGCTGCATGGAAAGATGAGGATGGAGATTGGTATGAAACTGGTTTGCATATATTTTTTGGAGCTTATCCAAATATGTTGCAACTATTTAAGGAACTAGATATCGAAGACAGACTTCAATGGAAAAGCCATTCAATGATTTTTAATCAGCCCTCTGAGCCCGGCACTTATAGTAGATTCGATTTCCCTGATATCCCAGCCCCAATTAATGGTGTTTCAGCGATACTCAGTAATAATGATATGCTCTCATGGAATGAAAAGATACTTTTTGGCCTTGGATTAGTCCCTGCAATGTTAAGAGGCCAAAAATATATAGAAAAATGCGATACAAAATCATGGACAGAGTGGTTAAAAGAACACAATATCCCCGAAAGAGTTAATGATGAAGTTTTCATTGCAATGAGCAAAGCCTTAAATTTCATTGGACCTGATGAAATATCATCAACAGTTTTATTAACAGCCTTAAATAGATTTTTGCAAGAAAAAAATGGTTCGAAAATGGCCTTCCTAGATGGAGCTCCTCCAGAAAGACTTTGTCAACCAATGGTAGATTATATAACAGCAAGAGGAGGAGAAGTTCATCTAAAAAGTCCCTTGAGGCAAATTAATTTAAACGAAGATAGTACAGTTAAAAGTTTTACAATTGCTTCATTAGACGATAATGAGAAGAAAGAGTTAACTGCAGATGCTTATGTAAGTGCAATGCCTGTAGATCTTTTTAAATTAATTATTCCTAAACAGTGGCAAGGAATTGAATCTTTCTCTAAGTTAGATGGTTTAAATGGTGTACCAGTAATTAACATTCATTTATGGTTCGATAAAAAACTAACAGATATTGATCATTTATTATTTAGTAGATCTCCTCTTCTAAGCGTTTATGCAGATATGAGTATCACATGCAAAGAATATGAAGATCCCAACCGATCAATGCTTGAATTAGTTTTCGCACCAGCAAAAGATTGGATTGACAAAAGTGATCAAGATATAGTTGATGCGACTATGGAAGAACTTAAAAAATTGTTTCCAAACCATTTTATGGGCGATAATAAAACCAAACTAAGAAAATACAAAGTTGTAAAAACGCCAAGATCTGTATATAAAGCAGTACCAGGATGCCAGGAGTTTAGACCTAGTCAAAGATCTCCTATAAAAAACTTTTTCTTAGCAGGTGATTATACAATGCAAAAATATCTTGCTTCTATGGAGGGAGCTGTGTTAAGTGGTAAATTATGCGCAGAATCAATCAACAAGGAATATTCGCAAAAAGAGAAAAATATTTCTTAAAAACACCTAAAATAATATCCAACCTTTCTATACAAAAAAAACTTTTTTGAAAAATTCAATTTCACAAATAAATAAAGCATATGAAATATGCCGTAAAGAAACTCAAAAATGGGCTAAAACCTTTTACTTAGGAACTCTTTTATTACCACTAGAAAAGAGAAAAGCGATTTGGGCTATTTATGTTTGGTGTAGAAGAACAGACGAGATAATGGATAGCCTAGAAGCTTCAACCAAATCAAAAGATGAACTGTCAGATAACTTAAATCAATGGGAAGAAAATACCAAAAATATATTTAAAGGAAATATAAAATCAGAATTAGATGCTGTCCTTGTAGATACAATCGAGAAATATCCACAAACTATTCAACCTTATTTAGACATGATTGAAGGACAAAGGATGGATTTATACAAATTTAGATATAAGAATTTCTCTGAATTAAAACTCTACTGTTATCGTGTCGCAGGAACAGTTGGTTTAATGACCCAGAATGTTATGGGGATAGATAAAGCATATACATCAGCGCCATGGAGTAACAAGCCTGACCCTTCAGAAGCAGCGATAGCTTTGGGTATAGCTAATCAATTAACTAACATATTAAGAGATGTCGGGGAAGATAGGCAAAGAGGGAGAATATATTTACCTCAGGAAGATATAGAGAAATTTAATTACTCTGAAAAAGAACTCTTAAACGGTGAAATAAATAATCAATGGAGAAGACTTATGAACTTTCAACTAACCAGAGCTAGAGATTGGTTCCAAAAATCTGAAGATGGCATTAAGTGGTTATCTGCTGATGCAAGATGGCCTGTATGGACATCATTACGCCTTTACAGAGGCATATTAGATTCTATTGAAAGGTTAGATTATGATGTTTTCAATAATAGGGCTTTTGTAAAAAATTCTGTAAAAGCTTTTGAACTTCCAATATCTTTTTTAATCTCTAGAATTAGATAATTAGGCAGGTGTCTTCTGATTCGCTAATAAATCTTTTAGCTTGGAAAGTTCACCAGCCCATCTTGGATCAGGAGCTTCGAGATTAGGGGCATCACTATGAACAATTTTCTTAAAGTCTTTCCTCTTCTTATTCCTATTAGAGTTTGCATTATTTCTTTTATTTGAAGAAGAATCTTTCTTTTCTGATAATTCCACCCTCAACTTAGAACCATTAAATTCAAAGCCATTTAATTTTTCTATTATTAAATTAGCATTATCTTCATTATTGGTTGAAGCGAAACCAAATCCTCTACACTCTTTAGTTTCTTTATCTAAAACTGGTTTAAATCTAATAGAGTCAGAAACTGATTTTAAAATACTATCAAATTCTTTTGGATTAAATCCTTGTGGTAAATTGCCAATGTAAATACGAATGCCCATAAAATTTTTAAGAATGATTTAAAGTCGGAACTTTTAAACAAAACTAAGCTATGTGTATTTAATCACATTTTGGCGCATTTTGTTCAATCCATCGTTTTGCTTTATAAATAGCTTCATCTAAATTTTGTAACCTATTAAATGCAAGCTCCTTTGAAAGATAATATAGAAGCTTTCCCATAAGAGGGCCATTCTCTATTTTTAAATGTTTTTTAATTAAATCGCCATTTACTAAATTTGTGGGATGAAATAATTTATCATCCTTATCTCGCCATCTATTTAGCCAATCTGAACGTAAATTTTGAGGCAAGTAAAAAATAAAAGAGGGAAGAATACCTTCTAATTCTTGATGTAAATTGAATCTTTCTAATTCATTTAACTGAGAAATATTTCTTTCTCTTAAGATAAGATGCCATTTTCTTAATAACTTAGCTTTTACAATGTCAGATTTACTAAATTTAAATTTCTCCAAGGAGAACTCATCTAAAATTTGCACTACAAAAAACAAAGGTAAAAATTCATCCTTTTCATTTTGACTAAGTTGGTCATAATTAATGCCCTCTAAATCTATAAAGAAAGAATCTTTATATAAGGTTTCAAATCCAAATATATTAAATTTTTTTACCAATAAAATAGATTGAACAGCATTTATCCCCCTCACTATTCTATGTATCTCATAATTAATTCTCTCTTTCGCAACAAGAGTTATTTTTTCTCTATTTTTTTTTATAAAATATATTAATTGTTTATCAATATTAAAATTAAGTTCTGAAACAAAACGGAAGCACCTTAACATCCGCAATGGATCATCAAGTAAATTTTTTGTTGAATAAGTTCTAAGTATAGAAAGTTCAAGATCTTTTATTCCATTTAATGGATCAAGCAAGCAATTTTTATCAAACAAAAAAGCAATTGCATTTATTGAAAAATCTCTACTTTTCAAATCTCCTTCGATCGTGGGAGAAATCTGTTTAGCAATATCAATTGAAATATGATTCAGAATAATTCTTACTACTTCTCTTTCTTTATCCAAGACGATAAATTTTCCTTGAAATGTATCCGAAATTCTTTGTCCAATATCAATTGCATTTGAAGGAACTACAATGTCAACATCCACTTCTAAACTTATTCTCCCAAGAATAATATCTCTTATATAACCACCCACTAAAAATGATCCTTTTGGTAAAAAAGATAAAATAAAATCCCAATTATAAATTTTTATACTTCTTTCTAATTCATTGATTATTAGTGTATGATCTTTATAAAAGTTATTTATTTCATTTTCTTTATTTTGCATGTGCATTTGCATTAACTGTAAATGGGTTGATAGATGTATTACATATCATGATGTAGAAAATAATCATGGAGTTGATCATATTTGCAAGTTGCCCGATTTTAAAGCAAAAAGCCCTTTCATTCATGTAAGTATAATTAAAGATACAAAAGGTGAGTACAAAACTGAGTGGGATGTTCAATCTTGTGCAAGTTTTTCAGAAGAATTAGGGAAATGGTCTAAATATAATCCTGGATTAGAATTACCGCTATAAAGATAGATGCAAAATCAACTTACAAATATATCCAATCAACTCACATTAGCTATACATAGCACTGATAATACTTATGGTTTCGCATACAGAAACAAAAGTGATTTTGACTCTGATAATTTTTTTATAACTAAATTTGACAATGATTTATGTAATAACTTGATAGTCGATTTCAACAAATTTATCACTAAAGAGAATCTAGAAAGAGTAAATAAAATATCCGTTAGTATAGGCCCAGCAAATTTTAATGCTTCAAGACTTATCGTGGTTTTAGCAAGAACTATTTCACAACAAAAAAATTGTCCTTTAGAAAGCTTTAGTTCTTTTGAAGTAATGTCAAAGAGAATTGCTTTAAGAAATAATATATATAAAAAGAATAAATCATTCTGGATTTACAAGAAATTAAAACGGAAAGGATTTATCGCTGGTAAATATGAAGTTTGTATTTCGGAACAAGAGAGCAAAAAGCTGCTGCTGAAAGAAAAAGTTATTCCAAAAATGGTGCAAGAATTAGATAATAAAGAAACTAATTTTCAAGCTAATTACGACGATAAACAAGATTTAAAGGAATTATTAAATTTATCAAATAAGAAACAAAACATATCCAATTTCAACTCATGGGAAAAAGTTTTACCACTCTATCCTATATCCCCAATTAATTAATTTTTCATCCAATCAAATTATTAATATTGTCCTTTAAGCAATTAGTTACAACATTCAAATCCTCTTTAGATGAGCTTTTAGGAGGTTGAACAGGTTTTCCTACTTTAATAACTATTGGTGTAAAAAATGGTATAAAAAATCTAAACCTTATCAATCTATGAGAATTAACAATTGCGACTGGTAATAATAATTTTTGGTTCTTAAAAGCTAATAATGCTGCCCCTTGTTTTGGCTTATTAACACGCCCATTTTTTTGACGCGTACCATCAATAAAAATACCAATGCAATTATCATTTGACAATTTTTCACAAGCCGTTTTTATAGTGTTTTTGTCAACTATACCTCTTTTAACAGGATAAGCTCCACAAGCCTTGATAATAAAACCAAGCAAAGGAATTTTAAAAAGTTCTGCCTTTGCCATAAAAGATATGTTGCGACCTAAAGCATGGCCTAAAAGCGGAGGGTCAAGTAATGATCCATGATTAGAAACCATTATAAAAGAACCTTTTTGAGGAATATTTTTTTTACCAATTAAGTAGCCTTTGAATATAAATTTATAAATAGGTAATACAATAAATAGACTTACTAATTGATAAATTAATTTTTGAAAAAAATCATTTTTCATACAAATTAATATTTTAATTGATCTGAAGATGAAACTTGAGAAATTTTTATATCCTTCAAGTGTCTTTTACATAAACCACTTAATACATTAGAAGGGCCAATTTCAACAATATGAAGATTACTATCTTCTGACATTAAATCCATAGTTTCGCGCCATCTAACACCATTGCACATTTGATTTTCCAATCTACTTTTAAGTTCGTCCGAATCATTACAAAAAGATGGATAATAGTTACTAATGACTGGGAAAGAAGGAGTATTAAATTTAATAGTTTTTAAATACTCAGTAAATTTAATTGAGGGCTCTCTCATAAATGGAGAATGAAAAGCTCCAGAAACATTTAATTTCAAAAATCTTTTACAAGAAATTTCTTTAGAAAAATTATCTAATGCTAATTCAGACCCTGACAAGACAACTTGAGCAGAACTATTATCATTTGCAATAACAATGTCATCAGTTTTATCTACTAATAAATCAAGTTGATTTCTATCAAAACCAATTAATGCTGCCATAGATCCTTTTCCAGCATTGGCCATTAATTCAGACCTGACTTTTATAAGTGATACGCAATCTTCAAAAGAAAAAACATCCGCGCAATATAATGCCGTGATTTCCCCTAAACTATGGCCAGCAACGTAAGTTGGTTTAAAACCATTTGCTTTTAAGTTATCTAATAAAACTGATTCAACTAAAAAAAGACAAATTTGTGTATTCCTTGTATTATTTATATCCTGCATAAAATTCGCCGGATCAGAATTTAATTCACAAATTTCAAATAAATTTCTTTGAAAAACCTCAGAAGCATAATTAAATCTCGTTTTTGCATTTGGCAAACTTTCAATTTCTTTTGCCATTCCAATTTTTTGCGACCCCTGACCAGGGAATACCCATGCAACTGTCATAATTTGTTTTTAACCCCATTGTATGAGGGCTGCACCCCAACTTAACCCAGCCCCAAAACCACTTGTAGCAATAATATCATTTTGTTTAATTGTATTATTTCTAATAGCCTCATCAATCATTAAAGGAATTGTTCCTGCTGAAGTATTTCCATAATTTTGTAAATTACTCAGAATCTTTTCTTTAGAAAATTTTAGCTTATCTCCTACAGAATCTAATATTCTTTGATTAGCTTGATGCAATAAAAGCCAATCAACTTTGTCAGAATTATAATTTACCTTTTTAAATAAATCTTTAATAATTAATGGAACTTCTCTGACTGCAAATTTATATACTTCCTGACCGTTCATCTGAACTGGAGAAAAACCACCACTAGAATACTCGATCTTATCAATTATGGAGTCTTTTTTATTCTTTGATGGGAGATTTAGAAAAGAGCCCCTTTGCCCATCAGTTCTCATATTAAATCCAATTAAATTATCAAATTCATTGGTTGCTTCAATGGCTATTGCACCAGCACCATCTCCAAATAGAATACAGCTTCTTCTATCATTCCAATCGACATAACTTGACATTTGATCTGCACCAATAACTATAGCTCTTTTATAACTTCCACCTTTTAAAAATTGAGAGGCTGTTATTAAAGCAAATAAAAATCCACTACATGCTGCAGTTAAATCAAAAGCCACGGCATTATTTGCACATAATTTAGCTTGAATCGCAGGGGCAGAACCAAATAAATCATTCGGAGTGGAAGTAGCTAAAACTATCAAATCAATTGTTTCAACATCCCATTTCGCCATCTGAATTGCTGACATCGCAGCCTTATAACCCATCTGAGTTACATTTTCTTCTAAACCAGCAATCCTTCTCTGAGAAATACCTGTTCTAGATTTTATCCATTCATCACTTGTATCGACCTTATCACTAATTTTATGATTAGTAAGTATTTGTTTAGGCACATAACTTCCACTTCCTTTGAATGAGACCCCAATCTGATTAAAATTTATTCCTTCCAAAAGAGTTTTTTAATTACTTATATAAGTCAACCATAAAATATGACAAAATATGTTCTAAGAATTTAAAACATGAAGCTTTTGAAGTTGATTTAAATTCTCCATAACATCGTGATTAACTGCAGAATGAGCTAAACGCAGAGCACTAACTACAGATAAAGACTTACTACTTCCATGTCCAATCACACAAATTCCATTAACTCCAAGTAATAAAGCACCACCATGCTCAGCATGATCTAACCTTTTTTTTATTCTGAGTAGATTACTCTTTAAAAAAGCAGAACCAACTTTACCTCTTCTGCCTCTTGGTAGCTCAGACCTCAAAATATCTAATAAAACTCCTCCAACAGACTCAAGAAATTTAAGTAATATATTTCCTGTGAAACCATCACAAACAACGACATCAAAACTACCAGACAAAACATCTCTACCTTCACAATTACCTACAAAATTAAAACTTTTTTCATTGGAAAGTAATTCAAAGGTTTTAAGAGATAAATCATTACCTTTGCATTCTTCTTCTCCAATATTTAATAAACCAATTCGTGGTTTTTTAATTTGTAAAACATCTTTGGCATAAATATTACCAAGAAGGGCAAACTGATGCAGATAAGAGGGCTTGCAATCAGTATTTGCTCCAACATCTAAAACTAATACAGGGCGAGTTTGATCCCTTGTAGGGAATAATGCACCAATAGCTGGTCTTTCAATACCTTTTAACCTACCAAGTCTAAAAATAGCAGAAGCCATCATAGCTCCTGAATTACCTGCGGAATAAACAGCTTTTGCTTGATTATTCTTTACTAAATCCATCGCAACATTTACACTAGCATTTTTTCTTTTCCTGACAGCAGTAGCTTCTTCGTTCATGCCTATAGGGTCTCCACTATCAATTAATTCAATGCGATTATTATCAATTTCTTTTTCGAGCAATTCTAGTAAACCGACTTTTTCTGCCTCATTTCTGACATTTTTAATGTTCCCAACAAACTTTATATTTATAGGAAATCGGCTTATCGCATCAAGGCAACCCTCAAGAATTGGAGCAGGAGCATAATCTCCACCCATACCATCAACTGCAATCCAAATTCTCTCAGCATTTGATTCGTATTTTTTTTCTAAAGGATTATCGCTATTTTGTAATCTTTTTAAAGGATCAAAAACTAATGGCTGTAATGTATTTTTTGCTAATGAACTAGCATTTGAAACTACACTACTAGCAGTATTAACAACAGATTCAGCACTTGACACTACGTTTCCAGCAACATTACCAGCAACATTACTGGCAGTATTAACAACAGATTCAGCACTTGACACTACGTTTCCAGCAACATTACCGGCAACATTACTTGCTGTACTAACAACAGATCCAGCGCCAGAGACAACGTTACCAGCAACATTACTTGCTGTAACAGCAGAATTTGCAGCGGTATCAACTATAGAGGTCACAGCTGCGTTCCGTTTATACCAAATAACTAATCTTCTGATAGCTCTTGGCTTATTAATTTTATTTAAATTATCTTTTCCCATTTATTTACCATCAAAAGGAGAAATATCTACAATTCTTTGAAAGAGATATCCTGTACCTCTCGCTGTAAGAATTAATTCAGGATTTGCAGGGTCAGCTTCTAACTTTGATCTTAGTCTTGATATATGAACGTCCACTACTCTTGTATCTACATGTCTTTCTGGTGTATAACCCCAAACCTCCTTCAATATCTCTCCTCGACTAAAAGGCTCTCCTGATCTACTTACTAAAAGCTCCAAAAGACTAAATTCCATTCCAGTTAATCTAATTCTTTCATCGCTTTTGAAAACTTGTCTTCGATTTGTGTCAATTTTTATATCCGTAACCAAAATCAAACCTGAATTAGGCATTCCTGGAATTTGTTCTTTATCTATTCTTCTTAAAACGGACCTAATTCTAGCTTCTAACTCTTTAGGACTAAAAGGTTTGACAACATAATCATCCGCTCCTAATTCTAAACCGGTTATCCGATCAGCTACATCTCCTAATGCAGTTAACATTACAATCGGCACATCAGAGTCTTTTCTTAATTCTTGGCAAACTCCATACCCATCTAATTTAGGCATCATGACATCAAGCACAACTAAATCGGGCTCATAATCATGGAATAACTTTAGTGCTTCTTTACCATCACATGCCGTGATAACTTTGTAACCAATCATAGAGAGACGTGTCTCTAGAATTCTTCTAATGCTTGCCTCATCATCAGCAACCAATATTGTTTCTTTAGTTTGACTAGATACAGCCATTTGTTTCTATTAGCTAATCAGTAAGAGAATTTATTCTTATCCTAATCTAACTTGTAGAGGGGCAATATCCAAAACATATAAGTCCGTCATTCTATTCAAAACCTTAATGTCTAGTAAATTTTCGACTTTTATTTGTCAGAATTGCGGGTCTGAAACTTCTCAATACTTTGGAAGGTGCCTCAATTGTAATGAATGGAATACAATTGTGGAAGAAAGGAAAAGCCAAATATCCAAATCCTCAAATGTTAAAAAAAATAAAAAATCTAAGCTATTTAATGAAATTTCATCTGAAAGAATATCAAGATTTACCAGTGGTTTTAAAGAATTTGATAGAGTTCTTGGAGGTGGAATTGTCCCAGGATCTGTAGTCTTACTTGGTGGTGAACCAGGAATTGGCAAAAGTACAATCGTTCTTCAAACAGCAGGAAAAATATCTTTGAAGGAAAAAGTTTTATATATTACTGCTGAAGAATCTTTAGAGCAGGTAAAAATTAGATGGGAAAGATTAAGTCAAAACTGCAGTGATTTAAAAATTTATGCAGAAACCAACTTGTCTTTAATTCTTGAAGAGATCAAAAACGTAAAGCCAAGTTTTGCAATTATTGATAGCATCCAAGCTATTCATAATGAGGAAATGGAAAGTTCGCCAGGATCAGTTTCGCAAGTAAGAAACTGTTCATCTGACTTACAAAATCTTGCTAAAGAAAATAACATAGCTCTTTTAATAATCGGCCATGTTACCAAAGATGGAGCTCTAGCAGGACCAAAAACCCTAGAACATTTAGTTGACGTAGTTATTAACTTTGAAGGAGACAAGATTTCCTCCCATAGGTTACTAAGAAGTATCAAAAATCGATTTGGGTCAACTTTTGAAATTGGAATTTTTGAAATGTTAGAAAAAGGTTTGAGCGAAATAAAAAACCCAAGTTCAATATTTACCAGCAAAGAAAATATTTCAGGAGTTACAACTGCAATTACTAATGAAGGCTCAAGACCATTTGCAGTAGATATTCAAGCACTAGTTAATAAGACTTTTTACAGTAATCCAAGAAGAACTACTACAGGGATAAGTATCAACAGATTGCATCAGATTTTAGCAGTTATTGAAAAACACTTAGGTATTAAATTATCTCAATATGACTGCTATGTAGCTACTGGCGGAGGATTTGAAATAAATGATCCTTCTTCGGATTTAGGCGTAGCAGTATCAATTTTATCAAGTTTAAAAAACATCCCTCCTTTAGAAAATTCTGCATTTATTGGAGAAATAGGTTTGAGCGGTCAAGTTAGGCAATCAAATAATATTCGGCCAAAAATAGAAGAAGCAGTAAGACTAGGCATCAAAAATATTTTGGTACCTAAATCAAAATACGATTTACAAAATGACTTCAAGAATATAATCACAATTAAGGAGATTTCACATATTAGAGAAGCAGTTGATTATGCTTTAATGCAAAAATCTAAGCAAAACTAAAGGTACATATCAATTGAACTTCTTCCAGAATTTTTTAGCCAGTTTTCAATATCTAAATATCCACCAGGATATAGCCTTACTGCCTTCGACCACACTTCAGCAGCTTTATCAAACCATATTTCTCTTTGATCTAAATCTCCCTCTTGCTCAGCATATCTTCCCCTTTTTTCATATATTAACCCTATATTTTTAAGGCATGATGGTTGTTTTGGATTTTCAATTAATGCTTTTTGATAAGTCTCAATAGATAAATCTTCATCACCATTACTCATATATATAATTGCCATATTTTTTAGAGTTTCTCCCCTATCAATTTTATTTTCCTCCAGCTTTAAACTTTCTTGGTAATATTCTAATGCCTCTGAATAATCTCCATTGTTTTGAGCTGCTAATCCATCTCTATAATAGATATATGCTTTTTTTTCCTTTTCTGCAATAGGCATAACTTTTACTATAGATTCTGCTATTACAGTAAAGGCTTTATCAATAAAATTGTCTCTGTTTTGATTACTAGGCACTGTTTTAAGTGAAATAAGATTAAAATAGTAGATTAAAATTAACTATTTTTTAAAGTCTATAACATTTATTATTATAGTTATTAATAGAGAAAAGAATTAATTTGAGTTTTTTGTAAAAATATGGAGATTATTCAATTAAACATTACAGGTATGAAATGTGGTGGGTGTGTAAATACTGTAGAAAATATATTAAAAAAGTCAGATGGTGTTGCAAATGTCTCTGTTAACTTACTTACTGAAAGCGCCTACTTTGAACTTCATAAAGGTTATATAAAAATAGATCAGATTCTGGAAGATCTAAAGAAAAACGGTTTTCCAGCAATGATTTACACAAATGATTTCACGAAAAAGATAAATAAAGCAGAATTAGAAAAAAAAAAGAAATGGAATAATCAATGGCAAAAACTTAATTTTGCTCTTTTACTTTTGCTATTTTCAGGTTTAGGGCATCTAGCAGAGGGAGGCTATATAAACTTACCAATATTGGGGAATTTATTGTTTCATGCAATATTAGCAACATCAGCTTTATTATTTCCTGGACGCTCAATAATCATAAATGGATTCCAATCATTTCTAAAGAATCATCCAAATATGGACTCTTTAGTAGCTCTTGGTGTTACAAGTGCTTACATTACCAGTCTCCTATCCTTGATTTTTCCTGCAACTGGTTTTCCTTGTTTTTTTAATGAGCCAGTAATGTTATTAGGATTTATATTAATTGGACGTTTCTTAGAAGAAAGAGCAAGGTATCAAACGGGTTCATCAATTAGTGAATTGCTAGATCTCCAACCTGAAATGGCAAATGTTTATATAGAAGAAAATAAAGTTAAGTCTATAAGAGTAAATTTATTAAAATCTGGCCAAGAAATTCAAGTTTTAGCTGGCGATAGAGTCCCCGCTGACTGCGTTGTAATAAAAGGGGCTTCATCTATGGATGTCTCCCATATTACTGGTGAATCAAAGCCTATCGAGGTCAAAGAAGGGGAAAAGGTATCAAATGGATCATTAAATTTAAATTCAACTCTCAGATTAAAAGTAGAAAAAGTAGGGAGCGATTCTTCGCTAGCAAAACTAGTCAATCTTATTGAGTCAGTTCAATCTAATAAACCTCCTATTCAGAGAATTGCAGATAAAATCGCGGGTAAATTTACTTACTTTGTTCTCATATTTGCAACTTCTAGTTTCTTTTTCTGGTGGAAAGGAGCAGAGCAAATTTGGCCTGATTTATTAAAACATAATCATAATGAATTTATAACAAATTCAAGCCATACATTACATAATTCTCTTGGCAGCAATGCTGAAAACTTCCTCAGTTTAGCTATTCAACTATCAATTGCAGTTTTAGTTATAGCTTGTCCATGTGCACTAGGTTTAGCTACTCCTACGGTAATTACTGTTGCATCAGGTAAAGCAGCAAAAAAAGGAATTTTATTTAAAGGGGGAGACAAAATAGAGATAGCCTCAAAAATTAATCAAATTATTTTTGATAAAACAGGAACCTTAACCAAAGGAGAGCCTTTCATTCTTGAATATAAGAATAATGATGATAATTTATTTTTATTAAAAATATCTGCAAGTTTAGAAAGCGAAAGTAGACATCCAATCGCAAATGCCTTAGTTAAGGAAGCAAAAAAACAAAAATTAAATCTACTGCCAATAAAAAGCATCCAAACCGAATCTGGTAGAGGTATTTCTGGAGAACTTGAAACAATTAATGGAGTAATAAATATTGGAAGTATTGAATGGTTGATTAGTAAAGGAGTAAGTATTGATAGTGATTCAAAAAAGGCTTTAGAAACTGAAGAAACCAAAACAAATACAGTTATTGGAATAAGTATCGAAAATAAACTACTTGGTTTTATTTTGTTAGGAGATTTACTAAGAGAAGATGCAATCAAAACAGTTCAAAAACTAAAGAAAAACAACTTCAGAATTAATATTTTAAGCGGGGATAGAAAACAAACGGTAATTGAGTTAGCCAAGAAAATTGGTTGTAATGAAAATGAAATAAAATGGGAACTTCTTCCTCAAATGAAACTAGATATTATAGAAGATTTAAAGAAAAATAATAAAGTAGCAATGATTGGTGATGGAATAAATGATGCTCCTGCCTTAGCTGCCTCTGATTTAGGCATCGCAGTAGGATCAGGAACTCAAATTGCAAAGGCGAATGCAGATGTAGTTTTGATGGGAGATCAATTAAATGGATTAACTTACGCATTAGCACTGGCAAAAAAAACCATAAGAAAGATCAAACAAAATCTCCTTTGGGCATTTGGTTACAATTTAATAGCTATTCCAATAGCGGCTGGGATTTTATTCCCTAAATATGGCATTCTTCTTACTCCCTCGATAGCTGCTTTATTAATGGCTACTAGCTCTATAACAGTCGTAGTTAATGCTTTATCTTTGGATTAATGAAAGGAAAATTTATTGTTATTGAAGGAATAGATGGATGCGGTAAGACAACTCAAATAGATGAGATTGCAAAATGGCTACCAACAAGTGGTCTTATGAAAAAAGATTCTCAATTAATAACAACAAGAGAACCTGGGGGAAGCCTCTTAGGGAAAAAACTAAGAAGCCTTATTCTTGATAACCATAAAAATAATAAACCTTCTGCACTTGCAGAATTATTACTTTATTCAGCTGATAGAGCAGAGCATGTTTCAAAAATCATTGCTCCTGCTCTAAAAAATGAAAATTGGGTAATTAGTGACAGATTTTCAGATTCCACACTTGCATATCAAGGTTATGGAAGAAATATTAATCTGGAAACCATAAAAAATATTGAATCTATTGTATGCCAAGGAGAATCTCCAGACCTGACAATCTTTTTAGAAATTTCTCCAGAAGAAAGCATTATACGTAGAAAACATGAAATACCAGATAGAATGGAATCTGAAGGTATTAAATTTCTAGACAAAGTAAATGAGGGATTCAAATTAATTGCCAAAGATAAAAACTGGGTCGTAATATCTGCTGCACAAAATATAAAAACTATTTCTAATCAAATTAAAGAAGTTTTACTAAAAAAATTTTCGAATATAAAAAATGTGTAAATTAAAAACAAATAATTTTTTAATTAATTTAGAAGTAAATAAATACCTTGAGAGCATAATTCAAAATAAATTATTTGCTAATGGATACATTTTTTCTGGAGCCGAAGGAGTTGGAAAAAAAGAAACAGCTCTTAATTTTATAAAACAAATTTTCAAACAATATTCCTCGAATGGAAATGTTGAAGAAAAAATCAACAATAAAAATCATCCGGATTTTTTAATGATTGAACCAATTTCTTTTCTTAAAGGTAAGACTGCAAAAAGTTTAGATTCTCAAAAGCCAACAATAAAAAATATGGATATTATCAAGATAGAACAAATCCGTAATGTTAAGACCTTCCTTAACCAAAAATCTATAGAATCAGAAAAAAAAATAGTTTTAATAGATGATGCCCATCTTCTGAATGAAGCAGCTTCAAATTGCCTTTTAAAGACCCTAGAAGAGCCTAGAAATGGCATCTTTATTTTATTAACCTCAAAATTAAATTTACTTTTAGATACTATTATCTCGAGATGTCAACTAATAAGATTTAAATCTTTTTCCAGCGAAAAATTAAATTATTTCTTCCAAAAGAACTTAGATCCTTCAGTGTTAGATATTACCAAAAATTTAAATTTCCAAGATTTAGTGAATTCTGCAAATGGTTCTCCTGGGAATTTATTTAAAAACATTGAGATTTGGAAAGATTTATCAGACGAAATTACCAGTAAATTAAACTTTCCCTTAAAGGATGATTTGGAGATCTTAAAGATTTGCAAATTAATCTCTGAGCAACTCGAAATATATCAACAGATTTATCTAATTAATTTACTACAACAAATGTGGTGGAGAAAAACAAGAAATATCAATTTAGTTAAAAAACTCGAAAAACTAAAATTACATATCAACAATCATATTCAACCCAGATTGGCATGGGAAGTTACATTATTAAAAATTGCTATAGAAGATTTATAAGATTTACTCTATTACAGAATTTATTAAATCTAAGTTTCTGGATTTCATAAACTCTAGCTTTGCAGATTCAACTTGAGAGCCAGTAGGTAGTTCAAGACAATATCCTGCCCCATAAACAGTTTTTATATAAATTGGCTTACGTGGATCAGGCTCTAGTTTCGTCCGCAAATGCCTAACATGAACTCTTATTGTCTCAATATCATCATCAGGTTCATATCCCCATACATCTTTAAGTATCAATGCTGGTGAGACTGTTTGACCATGTCTTTGTAATAGACAATGAAGAAGTTCAAATTCTAGATGGGTTAATCTAACTGGGGATTCAAACCAAATTGCTTCAAATCTTTCTGGAACAAGTGTTAGAGGACCATAACTTAAGATTTCCTGTTGATTACTCGAATTCAACTGTGCTCTATTAGTTCTTCTTAATAAGGCTTTAATACGAACATACAATTCTTCTAGATCAAAAGGCTTTGTTATATAGTCGTCTGCACCTGAATTAAACCCCGTCACTTTATCTTTAATTCCTCCCAATGCCGTAATCATTAAAATTGGAATATTTAAAGTTCTTTCATCTCTTCTGAGTCGCTGACATAAAGTTAAACCATCCACATTTGGCAACATTAAATCTAAAAGTATTAAATCCGGTGAATATTGAAGAGCCAAAGCCTGTCCTTTAATACCGTCTTCAGCTTTTTGGACATCAAAACCGGCATGTTCTAAATGTCCCGCAATCAACTCACGCATATCACGATCATCTTCAATTAAAAGGATTGAAATTTTCATATTTATTTAGACTATTAAATTAAAATTAAATTTTAGTAATACGATTCTCTCAAGAATTCACAGCTATTGCAGATTTAATGTAAACAATTTTTCCAGCAAGAATTCTCAATAAAATCAATCATAGCAATGATTTCCGAGAAAAAAACGTCTAGAAAAATAAATTAAATTTTATAAATTCTTTCGATTTTTTTAATATTTCCTTAATAATTACAAATTATTTTCAAGAATTAGAAACAAATTAACAGTGTTAACAATCAATTTCAAATGATTTTTAACTCAAAACTTTATATTACTTTGATCATTATCAAAACATTATTAAATTCTTCGAATTTTCAAATCTAATGTTTGGATTATATTAAAAAAAATCTAAATATTTATGAAAAACAAAACACTCATCTATTCTGATTTATCCAAAAAGCAACTGCAGCATCTTAAGGAATTTTATATTCAAACTAAAGTTAATTCTATGAGCAATGCAGAATTAAAAGAATTTGTATTAGAAATTATTTCTCATCAAATAAACGACACTATAGGAAAAGAAGAAGAAATAGAAGCCTGGCAAGAAATGTCAGATTTTTTTGGCGAAAAATTCGAAATCATTATTCTAGAAATGCAGACAAAATATAAAGATAATGGGAGCTTACAAGATATTGAAGTTGATCCTCAAAAACTAAGGCAAGATTTACTGCAGAAAAACAATATCGAAAAAGAAAAACTGGATATGTGGGATGATTGATCTTTACAAAATTAATTAGGGTTTGAAGGTTTTCTAAATAATATTTATCTTTAAAACAAATCTATTGTCTCTAAGTTTGATCAATTTAAACCTATAAAAAAGATTTCGAAATGTACTAGAAACTATATATATTTTATGTTCTACAAACTCTTACATATAAACGGCTGAATACAATTCTAAATATTAGAACCAATGGCAATTAGAGGATCTTCCTCCTGGAATTCAGAGAGAATATACAAATTCAGAAGAAATACATTAGAAAATAAATGAAATTCATACGAATAAATTATTACTTGTGTATCAATTTTAAAGGCCTTGTGAATTAGTTTCTATCTTGACTAAGAATAAAATAAGAGGGCATTTGTTTGCCCTCTTCGAGTCTTATCCACTTCCTTGTCCACAAAGTCGGGGAAGTGCTTTTGACTCCTGAATTATTTCTACTCCAACTAAATCGGAAAAGATAGTCGTGACAACCACAAAGCACTTCTACTCGGGTAGAAATACCCTATGAATTTCAAGTTAAAAGAGGGATAATGAAAGAGTAGAGACAAAGGAGGTTTTATGAAACTCACTACTCCGTTAAATACTCTCAGAAATGTAACTTCAGATATTTGGAGAATGCATGATTTCAACTATCAATTACCTAAGGATATAAGGCAGGATTATTGGGTAAAAGAATGTATAAACCACCCAACGAGTTCTCATTGCAAAGTTTACTAATTAAATAAGGAGGTCTTATGAAACTAATTACTCCATTCACCATACTCAACAGGAAAGTCAATGAGATGGATTTGATAAGAGATGCTATGAAGTCAAAAAAATTCGCAACTGAAAGATTGCATGATGATTATAGAAAAATGTTCAAAAACAGAGAAGATCGATCTGTAGTAAATGGGTATGTTTGATCTTTAAAGGAAGCATAATTGGACGAATAAAAAATTTGCTGAAATATAAACATTTGTAGAATGTTATTTCATGAAGAAAGTTATTCAATAAAAAAACTCCAAGTGATTTAACTTGAAGTCTGTTGAAGTTATTTGAACTCCCCGGGCGGACGTCGAAGTGATATTTCCTGATGTTCCCTGACAGAAAATGAAATAAAAAAATAGAAGATTTGGGCATTTTCGCCACCATATCGCCACCACATGAACGCACCAAATCGTCCATTTTTAACCATGAAAGAAGTATCAGATATACTTGGTATTTCAGTATCAACAATTGATCGTTTAATCAAAAGAGGACAATTTCCTCCAAAAGTAAAATTATCTCCAAGAAGAATAGTTTTTATGAAAAACGAAATAGATGAATGGATTAAAAGTAAAAAAAATAACAACTAAATTTCTAAAAAATAAAGGGGCATTTGTTTGCCCCTTTCGAGTCTTGAACTTCTTTTCCTAAATGAGTGGTGTTTTGAAGTTCCTTTGACTCCTGTATTCTTTATACTCCTATCAATTAGAGAAATATAGTGCTGAGAACAACAAAGCATTATTACTTGAGCAAAAACCACCATTTTAATTAAAGGTAAATGGGGTAAAAATATAAGTAGAGATCTAAGAGGTCTTATGAAACTTAAAACTCCATTCACCATTCTCAATGGAAAATTCAATGAGATGGATTTCATCAGATATTCAATGAAAAGTAAAGAGTTTTGGGATAAAGAGTGCAAAGACCATCCAACCAATAATCAATGCTTGATCTATTGCGACTGAACTTTTGTAATAAGCAAATAATTACTTTTACCTAAAAACAAAAGTATCGCCAGAAAGAACAATATTTTGAAAAAATTAAGATCTTTTTTTAATATTTTTTAAATTTCTTAGTATCGTGTGCCCTAATTGCGCCCTATATAGGAACCTTGCATAAGTCCCATCTAAACTTTTAACAGGAAATATAAAATGTGTCTTGTTTATATATTCTCTCATCCCCTTTGTGACGGAACCAATTAAACCTTTTCCTCCCTCTCTCATAAGTTTGTCATCATTCCAATCAATTCTTTTTCTTCCAGTAAAGATAGTTTTATTATCATCTTCTCCTCTTGTTAATATTAAAACTTGATCATGCTTTCCAGAAGGAGATTTTTCTTCGATATAAGTTAATAAGGTTTTAGGAAATTCATTATAAGAAAGTAACTGTTCATCAATCAATTCTCGTATAAAATCAACAACACTAATCTTATGATCAAAATTAATAATTTTTTTCTCTAATTCATAATTAAGTAAAAACTTATTACCAATTGCCCTTTCTCTTTGTTCAATACTTACATTATCTTTATCAATTGCTCCAGAATCCACTGCTCTTGTATTTTCACTTTGAACATGAGCAAGATCTCCCCCCTTAGCAAATCTTAGGGATAATTCATGATCTTCAAATACATCTTTCCATCTTTCAAAAATTGTTCCAGGAACGCATAATTCAAAATATTCTGCATATGGTCTTGAACCAAACATTCTTGCTCTTTGAACATAAGTATTTTGCTGCATCTTTCCTTTTACATTTCTAGAAAAGAAGAATGTTAATAAATTTTCAAAAGTTAATCCCCTTGAGACAATATTGCCACCGATAGCAAAAGTAAATAAGACCTGAGGTTTACATGCCCGTAAAACATTTTCTTTATCTTTTTTACTATTTAAAATTAATACTTGATTCTGACCTATATACCTCAACAAATATTTCAATATACTTTCAACTTCAGAAGTCTCAAAAAGTCCACTTGCAATTTTTATTAATTCATTAAGTATTCTTTGATCATGATTAGTCAATCTATGTAAAACAGAATCAACTAGTTTTTTATCCTCTTCATGATCTCTTACTCTCCCTGCAGTATGAATCAACATTGAGTAACCTTTTGGTTCTACAGATGGATAGTTCAAGTAAGCAGTCCTAAGCATGAATCTTAAAACTGCATGTCTTAGAAATTTGGGATCATCATATTCTTCAGGAAGAATATTTAAAATATATCTATTCTCAGTTTCTTGTATATTATCTGGGAAAAAGAATTCTCTGCCTTTATATTTTTGATGACTATCTAAATAAACCCAATGTTCTGACTTATTTAAAAATGTATTGTTTAAATCTAATCTGCCTGGAGTAGCAGTAACACCGATATATATTCCTCCTTCTTCTAGTTTGACAAGTTCACCAAGTCTTTTATGTATTGCAGTTGATTCGGCATCTTTTTTATTAATGTTGGTATTAGGAGTTGCAAAATCTGCTTCATCATCAAGGATTACTCTATCTTTAAAATTTCTTGCATTAACAATAAGTTTTTTAAGTCTAACTGAGTTCTTTCTGCAAAATACAACTCTTGGAATGTTTAATTTTAATTGTTCTGGTAACAATTCTTCTACTTGTGAGTCTCTTAGTGGAGATGGGTTTAATTGACAAGCATTTAAAAACCTATCAAAATTTTGAGACTCTAATTCTGTATTATCATTAACAACAACAAAAATAGTTTTAAACCCATAATCAAGTAATTTACAAGTTAAAGCAATCATTAATTCAGTTTTGCCAGATTGTGGTTCACCATAAATAACAAATGAATTTCCTTGCTTTTTGTCAATTACATCAATTGCTTGCTCAACTCCATTTTCTATAATTTCTGTATTAAAGTTACTTTCCTTTAACGCATTTATTCTATTTATATATCTATCATCAGATTTCTCTAAATTAAAAGAATTAATAAGTTCCTCAGGTGTAATCATAGAGGTAAATTTTTGAATAAAATAATAATATCTTTTTCATAAAATGTGAAGTAATTATGTCTTTATCAACAGAAGATATGCTACATGGGGCAGCACTTTTGTCCTTAATGCAATCTATGGAAGATTTAGGTAAAGAAATAACTTACAAAATTTCAAGAGGTGAAACAAAATCCTGTTATCAATTATTAGTTCACCACTCTAATAATATAAATTCACTAAATATTGGACTCTATATAAAAAGATCTAGGAAAAGATTATCACCTTGGAGATATACTTTCTCTCATGAAAATCAACATGAAATTGAAAGGTTATTAGATAAAAATGACTATTTATTTCTACTTTTAATTACAGATCAAGAGGGTGTAGCAATTATTGATTACAACACACTTAAATTACTATTAGATAATCATTTTGATTCTTCAGAGTGGATATCAGTGAGTAGAAAACTTAGAGAAAATTATCGCATTTGTGGCAAGAATGGAAAATTAGACAGAGCATTGCCAAAAAATGATTTCCCAAAAAGAATAATTGAATATATAAATACGAATCTATATCAAACCAAAGAAATTGAACCAAAAAGGAATAGATTCAATCATTACATACGTAAGATAAAAAATAAATTTAATTCAGAATTAAAATAAACTTTATTTACTCAAAGAAATTTAAATTTAAAAAAAGACCTCAAGTGCAATAACCTGAGGTCTTGTGAAATTGAAATGAAACTCCCCGGGCGGGTTTTAGATGTATAAATCAGCGTTTTATAAGATTTGAACCTCCCCTTCCATTAGGGATGCAGGTCCATCCCCTTGGTAAAGATGTTGGACAACCACTAGAGATATAGATATTTGCTTTAACAACACTAAGGTTGGCATCAAACAGGTCAGCACCTCTAAGGTTGGTATTATTCAGGTTGACATTCTCAAGGTTGGCACCAATCAGGTTAGCACCAAACAGTTTGGCATAATACAGGTTGGCACGACTAAGGTTGGCATCCCACAAGTTGGATTCTCTCAATTTGGCACCACTAAGGTTGGCACGACTAAGGTTGGCATGACTAAGGTTGGCACCACTAAGGGAAGCATACTCAAGTGTGGCACCACTAAGGTTGGCACCTTTCAGATTGGCATAATACAGGTTGGCACGACTAAGGTTGGCACCTGTCAGATTGGCATCACTAAGGTTGGCACGACTAAGGGTGGCTTTCCACATGTCAGCACCACTAAGGTTGGCACCACTAAGGTTGGCACCTTTCAGATCTGTATAACTCAGGTCGGCACCTATCAGATTGGCATCACTAAGGTTGGCTTCACTCAGATCGTCAACTCTAAGTTTGGCACCTTTCAGGTTTGTATGACTTAAGTTGCCGGATTCCCAGTCACTTTTTGTTGGTTTTAAATGATCAGCAAAACATGTTATTGGTGTGGTTGCTAGAGCTAAATAGCAAGTTATTGCTAATGTTTTTTTCATGTATATATTTTTTTAATAATTATTTTAGATAAAATTTCAATTTAAGTTTTTTTGTTGGCAAGTTAAGAGCGGTACGGGTCAACTGCATCTTTCTTCTAACAATATAAAATCAGGAAACATCTTAATTATTTAAATATTTATGTTTTGTAAAAATTATTTAATCAATAATTATGATGTTGTTAAGTCAATATTTAAGATAATTTTATTAAGTAACCACAATTATTTTAAAGAAACTTACAAATTTCAAAATGAAACTAAGTTATTTTTTGTTTTTATTCATCTCACCAATTCTTTTAGTGAGTTGCGGGAATGGTAAGTACAAATCAATGGTTGAAGCTCAAAGAGCAGCACAAAACTTCATGGACAATGGCAGATTGGTAAATACTTACGATATAGAAAGCGTTAATAGAAAAGCAAAATTTGAATGCGAAGTTTCGAAAGATCTCAAAAATAAAGCAGAATTAGTGCTCAATAATAATAATAATCCTAATTACACAGCTATTGCGAAATTAAGATTCAAAAAAGCAAAAGAAAGAATGGCATTTGATTGCAACAAAAAAAATTGGGGATTAAAATTCGTTAAAAATAATAAAAACTTCAATGAAAAGTTCACTAGAAAATGTGAATTGGAGATTTTGACTGCACAGTATGTTTGCGAAGAAAAAAAGGTTTCAGCTGACTTCATAACTGAAAAGAAATGGTCAACTTCAAAAACACAATTTAAACATTTTAAATATAGAAAAACTCAATAAAAAATAAAATAGGCAAGGAAAGCCGCCACATTCAATAAAATCAATAAAAAAGCTTCAAAAGTATAAATATCCCAAAGTGACTAGATGCAAGAAAAAACATGACTCAATGGGATGAAACCTCGTGGCAAAAAGAGTTCTTGGAAATGAAATCACATGCACCTTCAGATATAAAACTCCTAATGGAGGGATCAAAAGGATTCAGGGGTGCATGGAGATTAGGATCTCTGCATCAGGAATATAAAATTCTGAAGAGAAAAGAGGAGGAATAGCAATGAAAGAAGAAATAGATTGGAAAAAAGAACTACTAGAAAGTAAGAAGTTCAATAATAAATTTTCAAAGAATATATTAGAAAATGGTGCAAAGAATTATATGCAAGAAATCTATATGGGATATATGTACCAAAGATGGAAGAAAATTAGAAGTTGAGATCTTCCCGACCATGAAAAGTCATTTCCCGACCATTTCCCGACCATTAAAAAGGAGAATATGGTGTAACCTGAAAACGTATGATTTATCCTTTTTCTACAAAAGCCAGGTCAGCACTAAAAAAGACATCATATGAAATCACATGATGTCTACCATAGATAAGATTCAACCGAAAGAAACTCCCCGGGCGGGATTCGAACCTGCGACCAATCGATTAACAGTCGATCGCTCTACCGCTGAGCTACCGAGGATTACTATAGAATTTAGCTCTTTAAAGTCCCTTATGACAAGTAAAATATATTAATTATATTGAAATTTTGATGGTTTTTGCCACTCTGATAAATTACCATTCTTCATCTCTGCGACAGCATCAGCATAAATTAATTCCTCATAACGATGAGTAATCCATAAAGCAGTCAAAGGATTTTCCTGATCACTTGTGAGTTTTTTTATTGTTTTAACAACTTTTATTTGACTAGTTCGATCCAAAAGAGCGGTAGGCTCATCCAAGAGAATAAAATTCTTATCACTTATTAAAGCGCTAGCAATAGTTAAACGTTGTTTTTGCCCACCGCTCAAAGTATGAACTGGCCTTGTTTGAAAACCAGTCAATCCAACCTTATCCAGTACATTTTCAATTTTATAACTAATAGCTTGCTTACTGATTTTTTGATTGATATTTATTAAAAGTTCACTCCTACAATTTGGCATTAAAATTTGATGATCAGGATTCTGAAAAACCATCCCAACATTAGCCAATAAATTAACCTGCCCATGATTGGGTTTGATAATCCCATTTATTAACTTTAAAAAAGTGCTTTTTCCACTACCATTTTTTCCCACAATCATCCATAATCCTGTTTCTCCGATTGCAAAATTACATCTTGTTATTACATTTTCTTTTTCACCTGGCCATGAAAAAGAGACATCTTTGAAAGATACCTGAGGTCTTACTTTTTCAAAAGGGTCTCTTGTTAATGACATAAAGCTAAATGTCTAGAGAAAAACCAGGTCTTTTGGCCCCTCCAGCTACTGATGACTTTTCATATATCTGAACGGCAATAACTTCTTTTGCTCGAACAACAATCAATTTATCTTGGACTTTATCACACTTTAGTTCAATTAAGTTTGAATTATTATCCTTATCATTCATGTTTTTTTTAATTTCATCATAAATTCGTTTAACATCATTGTATTCTTTCTTCTGAATTGCAATTGGGAAAGGTGAATATCTGAGACTTAATTCAAGCGAATACATAATTAATATATTAAAGACTTAATTATAATAAAAAAATAAATTATTCTTAATTATGAAGTTGTTTTTAAATTAAATTCTTTTGAAAAATTTCTATAAAAGATATTTAAATACATTTATGATATATATACGAAGATTTAACCTTGTAATTTAAATAATCATTTTCATGGAAATAGCAAATAATATTGCGTCTCTCGTAGGCAACACACCTTTAGTTAAATTAGAGCGGATAAGAAGGCACTTCAATTGCTATCCAGAAATAATAGCTAAACTTGAAAGTTTCAATCCGTCAGCATCTGTTAAAGATAGAATCGCGTACGCAATGTTAAGCAATGCTGAACAGGAAGGTTTGATAAAATCTGGTAAAACAACATTAATTGAAGCTACAAGTGGAAATACTGGAATTGCATTGGCAATGGTTGCGGCTGCTAAAGGCTATAGATTGATATTAACTATGCCCGATACAATGAGTATTGAGAGAAGGGCAATGTTAAGAGCTTATGGAGCAGAATTACAGTTAACGCCTGGGAGAGAAGGAATGCAAGGTGCTTTAGATTTGGCAAATGAGTTATCTTCAACTATTCCAAATAGCTTTCAATTTAATCAATTTGAAAATTTTGCAAATCCAGATATTCATGAAAGAACAACCGCAAAAGAAATCTGGGATCAAACTAATAATCAATTAGATGGTCTTGTTACTGGAGTAGGCACTGGAGGGACGGTAACAGGATGTGCACGCTTTTTGAAAAAGGTTAATCCTAATTGCAAAATATATGCTGTTGAGCCAAAAAAAAGTGCCGTAATTTCAGGCGAGCAGGCAGGATCACATTCTATTCAAGGAATAGGAGCAGGCTTCATACCAAAAGTACTAGACACTAAATTAATAGATGAAATTATTAAAATAGATGATGATGAAGCATTTTATTATGGCCGTTTATTAGCTCGCTTAGAAGGTCTTTTATCAGGCATTAGTAGCGGTGCAGCATTAGCCGCAACAATAAAAATTGGAGAGAGGAAAGAACTCATAAATAAAAGGTTAATAGTAATTCTCCCAAGTTTTGGCGAAAGATATTTATCAACGGCAATGTTTGAGACTAATACAGTAATACAAGCTCGAAAAGACGGTTTTTTATAAAGCATTATTTAATATGACCAAAAACTTTTATGAGGAATTAGGCATCACACATAATGCAACCAAAAATGAAATCCAGTCTGCATATCGAACCTTAGTCAAAAAACATCACCCTGATGCAGGAGGAGCAAAAGAGAGATTTCTTGCTATACAAATTGCTTGGGAAACCCTCAAAGACCCAATAAAAAAAGAACAATATGATAAGAATTCCTTCTCTTCAAGGAACTCATTTGATTCATTAAATGAAAATTGGGAAGAGAAATTTAATTTTAAAAAATATAATTCGTCAATTAAAGACAAAGAAGTTACAACATGGATAAAAGAGATTTACACTCCAATCAATAGATTAATTAGCCAAATCATTAAACCTTTGAATAATGAAATAAAAGAACTATCTGCGGATCCTTATGATGACCAATTAATGGAAAATTTTTGCAGTTACATAAGCCTTGCACAAAAGAAAATAGAAAAAGCTGACAAAATTTATAATAAAAAATTAGTACCAAAGTCTATTTCAGCTTTAGGCTTAGATCTTTATCATTGTTTTTCACAAGTTAAAGATGCATTATCAGAACTTGATAAATATACACAAGGATACGTAGATGATTACTTATTTGACGGTAAAGCAATGATTACAGAAGCAAAAAGAATTCAATCAAAGATGGCCGTAGAGAAAAAAAATAAAAATTTTTAAATATAAAATTTATTGAATATATTCTTTAAGTTGATCTAATTTAAACCAAACATCTGGAACAGGTCTTCGCCATCGAACCTGAGCATATTCTTCTTTGACTGCAAGAATCTCTCCAGGGCCATCAAAGACATAATTAGGCAAATCATAATCACTTGCAAGCGACTCAATACTTTTTTTATAATTTTCTCTATCGACAAAAACTAAACTACCTTTCTTGAGAGGTTTATTTGGAATAGAATCTGCCATAATAAATACTTAGAAGTTATTTGAAATTTATTATACAAAATCTTATTTGATAAATATTTAAAAAAAATTGATTACGGAATAATAATTACAATCGTCTAAAAAATCTAATAGTCTTTAATAATAAATATCTAAAAATATGCGTCTTTTACTACTTGGCTGTACTGGATTTGTTGGTAAAGAATTAGTGCCAACACTACTTCATGAAAATCACGAAATATACATTGTAAGTAGAAAACCTATAAATAAATTAAAGCTAGATTTAGAATTAAATAAATTTAAATTTATTCAAATAGATTTATCAAAAAAACAAACCTGGAATAACGAAAATCTTCTAAATATTTTAAAAGAGACAGATGGAATTATTAACTTAATGGGAGAGCCTATAGCAGAAAAAAAATGGACTGATTCACAAAAAAGGGAGATTGAAAATAGTAGAATTAATACTACAAAATTTTTGATGAAAACTCTTAAAAATTTAAAAATCAACCCAAAAGTTATTATAAATGGCTCAGCAATAGGTTATTACGGGACAAGTTTGTCGGATGAATTCACTGAAAATAGTTTAGGAGGGAAAGACTTTTTAGCTAATCTTTGCAAACAATGGGAAGCAGTTGCGGCTAAAAAGCCTTTGTTCTCAAGGTTGGTTATTTTTAGAATTGGAATTGTTCTGGAGGCAGATGGAGGAGCATTAGGGAAAATGCTTCCTGTATTTAAAATTGGCTTAGGTGGACCAATTGGAGATGGTATGCAATGGATGAGTTGGATTCATAGAAGTGATTTATGTGCTTTAATAACTAACGCATTGGTTGACAAAAAGTATTCAGGAGTATTTAACGCTGTTGCACCAAAACCAGTATTAATGAAGGATTTCTCTCAGACTTTGGGCAAATGCCTTAATAGACCTAATTTACTCCCAGTGCCAGGAACAGTCCTGAAAATATTGTTAGGAGATGGGGCAAAAGTGGTATTAGAAGGACAAAAAGTAATAAGCAGCAAACTCAAAAATTTTAAGTTTAAATATCCTCTTCTCGAGCAAGCAATTTGCGCCTCCACCAAGAATTAATGCCGTTTCCCAAAGCACCAATAATTAGAATTGTTATTAATGGGACTATAAGAGGATTCCAAACTCTCTGAATAAAATTAATAAAAATGAATATTCCATTTAATTGCATAATTATTGCGAAACCAAAAAATATTGCAAAAAAAACTACTGTAAATAAGTTTATTAACAATAAAGTATCTATTATTTGTTGTAAGTTATTTTGATTCTTTTCTTCAGGCATTCTTTAGGACACAGTTGATATCATCAACAATTTTAATACAAGCTTTGTTCTCACCAAGTCTTTGCTTTGCATTTTCATTACATGAAATCAAAAACTTCTTATTTAGCTTAATTTGATATATTACTTGAATGATCAAGTTTATTGTCTGATTTATTTGATCATTCTTATTTGTATAATTAGTGGCACAAAAAACATATTTCCCAAGCAAGCGTCTTTGAGCTTCAGCAAAAGATTTTGTAAATTGTGGACCTTTACCTTCAATCTGAATAACTGGTTTTCCTAATCCAATAGCTTGCTCTGCTGCAGTTCCTGCCATGCTGATACAGCATCTACTTTTCATTAATATTTCTTCAAAAGTATTCCAATATAAATTCACCTTTAAAGATTTATATTGAAACTTGACAAGATCCTTCTCATTTATTGTTTCTAGATATAACCATTTTCTATTTTTCAATATCTCTCTTATCTTTGATAAAGATAGAGCATTAACTATTGCAAAATTAAATTCAATTTTTTGAAAATATTTAAAATCTGAAATAGCCTCTAATACTTCTAAAATCTTAATAAAATTATCTAAAATTTCAGGAAATCTACTTCCTGGAAATAATCCAATACTAAATTCAGATTTCTTGAATTCTTTATCTTTAAAAAAAAACTTATCCATAAATGGATTACCAAAAAAAGATACTTTCTTTTTTAATTGCAAAGTTAAATCATTAGCCGTCAGCAAATCTCTTGTGTATATTTTTTTTGCCTTTTTTGAAAGCAAAAAAAATTTAGAGGGCCATGGTAATTTTAACTTCCCTTCATAATGACTAGAATAAGCAACAAGATATGTAAAAAAATCTTTATTACATACCCATGCAAAAAATATTGGAACAATATCGCCAACGAGAAAAAAATAATTATATTTTTTTCTTATTTTGTAAGTTAAATATAATCTTTTAAGAAGATAAATTATTTCACCTCCAAATATCTCAGTTAATCTTCCCTTAAAAGAATTATAACCAATACCTCCAGTACTGAATTCGCGAGTTTTTCCAATAATTTTAATTTTTTCTTTTTCATAATGACTTCCTTTACCAACAATCGGCAAAGCATCTACAGAATAACCACTGCTTAACAACTTCTTAGCTATTAAGCTCCCAGATAGATCTTCTCCATGCCCATTACTAAGCAACAAAATTCTAGACAATTTAAAATTCCAACCATTTTTTAACTTTAGTTAATTCAGGCCAATCTGGATATCTACTAAATCCGTCTTCAACAGATTCTTTCAACTCATTTTTAACATCTGGCATCATCATAGACATTTTTTTTATTAGCTCAATATGATCTCTGACACCTTTATTATTTGTAGCCAAAAGAGCTAAAGACAAATTCATTCTTGCTTGTGGATCTTGCTGATTTAATTGAACAGCTTTTCTTGCAGCAGCCAAAGCTTCTTCATTATTTTTCAAGAGTAATTGAAGCCATGATAGACAAGTCCAGGCAGCAAAATGATTTGGTATTTGCTTTATAATTCTTTGAAAATCTTGAATGATAGGGATTAAATCTTGTCCATCTTTGTACTTGGATAGAGCTGCATTAAAATCCTCTTCGATGGGATTAATTTCGTTATTCATTATTTTTTAAACTGCAAAGGAGCTCCCACATCCACAAGTTTGAGAAGCATTAGGGTTTACAAAATTAAACCCACCGCCAATTAATTCCTTACTAAAGTCTAGTTGCATTCCATATATATATAAAAGACTTTTTGGATCACATACAACTTTAAAGCTTTGTTCGGAATTTAATGAATAATCATAGACTTTATCATCTGAATTTATGTCATCACCTCCAATAAAGTCCATTGTATAACTCATACCACTACATCCTCCTGACCTTACTCCTACCCTGAGAGCTTTCTTCTCAGTCTGATTCTTTAATAAATTTGAAATTTGTTCTATTGCATCATTAGTAATTAAGATCCCTTTGCCATCATCAGAATTCTGAATTTTTTCAGCTACTTCTACATTTTCCATAAACACAGTTTATCTAATAATCATTATATAAAAAGTTAAGCTCAATGATGCATAGAACAAACAAAATACAAACTTGATTTGTTATAATTCTAATAAAAAGTGAAAATTGCGATAGTTGGTTCTGGATTGGCTGGTTTAACAGCAGCAGTCGATTTAGTTGATGAAGGTCATGAGGTAGACATATATGAGAATAGATCTTTTTGGGGAGGTAAAGTTGGAAGTTGGGAGGACAAAGACGGGAATCATATAGAAATGGGATTACACGTATTTTTTTATAACTATGCGAACTTATTCAAACTTATGAAAAAAGTTGGAGCATTAGATAATCTGCTCCCAAAAGAACATACGCATCTATTTATCAATAATGGCGGCGATTTAAGATCCCTAGATTTCAGATTTGCTTTGGGTGCCCCTTTTAATGGTTTAAAAGCTTTTTTCACTACTGAACAACTAACCTGGGTAGACAAGTTAAGAAATGCTTTAGCATTAGGTACCAGCCCAATAGTTAGAGGGTTAATAGATTATGAAGGTGCGATGAACATAATTAGAGACCTTGACAGGATAAGTTTTAAAGAATGGTTTTTAAATCATGGTGGGAGTGTAAAAAGCTTGGAGAGGATGTGGGATCCCATTGCATATGCTTTAGGATTTATTAATTGCAAAGATATTTCAGCAAGGTGCATGTTAACTATTTTCATGATGTTTGCATCAAAAACTGAAGCTTCTAAACTGAATCTCCTTAAAGGTTCTCCTCATAAGTGGCTTACACAACCTATTGTTGATTACATAACCAAAAGAGGTGCCAAGATACACCTAAATCATAAGGTTGAAGAAATTATCTATGAAAAAGAATCTGTTTCCTATGCAGTTTCTAAATTACAAATATCATCTCCTCAAGGTCCCAAAACAGTATTTGCTGATAAATTTCTCGCTGCCTGTGATGTTCCTGGAATAAAAAAGATAATTCCAAAAGAATGGTATCAATTCAAAGAATTCGAAGGTCTAAAAAAACTAAGAGCAGTTGCTGTTGCAACAATTCAATTAAGATATGACGGTTGGGTTACTGAATTAAATAAAGATAACACTAGTAATATCCCTACAGGACTAGATAATCTTTTATATTCTGCTGATGCTTCTTTCAGCTGTTTTGCAGATTTAGCACTAGCTAGTCCAGCAGATTATAGAAAAAAAGATATGGGATCACTACTACAATGCGTATTAACTCCTGGCGATAGATGGATCGGCAGATCTACAGAGAGAATTACAAAAGCAATAGATAAAGAAGTTCGCCGTCTATTCCCATCTTCAAAAAATCTCAAGTTACTGTGGAGCAATGTAGTACAAATTCCTCAATCTCTTTATAGAGAATCTCCAGGAATGGAACCATACAGACCTGATCAAAAAACTTCCATATCTAATTTCTTTATGGCGGGTAGTTACACTAAACAAGATTATATAGACTCTATGGAAGGTGCTACTATGAGTGGTCATTTAGCAGCAGCAGCTATTTTAGATAAAAAAGCTGAATTAGCAAAGAATCTGGCAGTTAGCTAAATCATGGGTACTTGGCTAAAACATGACGTAATAACAGTTGTTAAAGCGCCCTTAGAAAATGTATGGAATACTTGGAGTGATTTAGATTCTATGTCTCTTTGGATGAGCTGGATAGAATCTGTCAAAACAGTTGATGAAGAAACCTCCACATTGCCTGATTTAACTGAATGGACTTTAGCTGCAAATGGATTTAAGTTTAAATGGAAAGCTCAAATAACTGAAAGAGTTGAAAAAAGTAAACTCAAATGGAAATCTATAGGAGGTTTACCAACTGAAGGTTATGTAGTATTTAAGTCCAAGAGTCCTGACTCTACTTCAGTAAACCTATGTATAACTTATGAATTACCTAAGATGATTGCTCGATTTATGGAAGAAAACATTTTAGGGAAAATGGTAACGAATGAATTACAAGCAAATATCGATAGGTTTAAAGAATTGGTTGAAAAAAATTATAAAAAGGAGCTCTCTAATTAAAAATATTAATTGCTTCATCTAGTAAACCCTCAAAAGTATATTGCTTCGCTTGCCTATCAACTCTGCCAAATATCTCTTTACATACTTTTGATGTTTGAGGACCAATAGTTAAAAGTTTTGATTGATCGAGGAATTTCAGCCATTGTTTTCCTAGTTCTTTTTCTAGTAAGAAAGCAGAATTTGATACAGTTTTGCCACTTGAGAAGATTACTGCATCCACTTTCCCTTTAGAAATAACATCAATTGTTTCTTTAGGTATTGAATCAGGACATCTAGTTTCATAAGCAGCAACCTCAAGAACACGTGAACCAGCCTTTCGAAACTCCTCTGCGATTATATTTCTACCACCTGTTTGCACTCTAGGCAAAAAAACTCGAAGTCCATATCCAGATATTGGAAAGTTTTCTATTAAACTTTCCGCAATAAATTCTGGAGGTATAAAATCAGCCTGAATCCCAAAATCATCAAGAGTTTTTGCAGTTTTCTCTCCAACTACAGCAATTTTTATTTGTTTAGAACACTCTTTTAATGAACTATTAAAATATCTTAATCTCTGATCTATAAATTTGATCCCATTACTACTAGAAAAAATAATCCAATGAAAATCATTTATTTCATTCAAGGCTTCATCAAGAGGTTGTAAATCATCTGGATTGCCAATACTAATCGCCGGGAAATCATATATGTTAGCGCCTCGATTTGTAAATAATTTTTTAATATCAGATATTCCCTCTTTTGATCGAGTGATAATTATATTTCTGTTTGCAAGAGGTAACTCAATTATTGGCATTTCCCTCCTTATTATTGATATCTTGATTTTTATTTTTTAATTCGTCAAGCAGTTTAAGCACTGATAATCCTTTATCGATTACGATGTCGTCTTTAAAAATTATTTCTGGTACTCTTCTCATCTCTATTCTTTTACCTAAATTATGCCTAATAAAGCTTTTAGCAATATTTAAACTTTCTACAATTTCTTTCCTTACTAACTCTTCAGCTATTGAAGTTATATAAATTTTGCAGTGTTGCAAATCTCCTGATAAATCTATCTTGGAAATGTTAACGAAGTTCTCCTTAATCAGATCATTTTCTAAATCATTTTGCATAATAAGAGTTATTTCCTTTTTTAAAAGAGAAGAAACTTTTTCAATACGGTAATGATTTGGCATTATGATTGTAAATTTATAGGGTTTGTCATCGCTTGCAATATAAAATAAAAAGTTATAAAAGCACTTAAAACAGATGAGATTAAACCTACTACAATTAATGGATTTGATCTATTCTTAAAGAAAGGTTGAAGTAATGCTGCAAGTCCGCCAATAATAATAGAAATTAAATATTTAGGATATCTTGCAACATTAGAAAAGAATTCGCCCATTAGCTCCACAAATAGATTACTTTTTTAGCTAAGTTTTAACAAACATTAAATAGCATGATCACATTATATCAATTTAAGCATAGTGCTTTTTGCTTGAAGACAAGAATGGCTCTCCATGCGAAGAAACTACAATATAGGGTTGAAGAAGTTCCCCCTGGTATAGGTCAATTTGAAATATTCAAGTTATCAGGTCAAAAACAAGTGCCCATAATAGTTGATGATAATGATCAGGTTATTAATGACTCATCAGTTATTTGCGAATATATCGATAAAAAAAATGATAACAATCCACTTTTCCCTGATGATCCAATGTTGTTTGCAAAATGCAAATTAATAGAAAACTGGGCAGATACTACTATGGCTGCAACTTGTAGAAAATCTTTAATAAAATCAGCCATAGAAAATCCACAGCTTAGGACTGCATTACTTCCTGATGAAATACCATCTTCCTTAAGAAGTATTGTTGACAAATTACCTTTCAAAAACCTAAGTAAAATTTCTAATGTTGTTTTATCTTCTAAAGATAATGTCGATCTGCAAAAATTATTAGAAGCTTTATCCAAATCATTAATTAACAAAAAATATTTAGTAGGTAATGCTTTATCAATTGCAGATATTGCAATTGCTGCTCAATTGTCTCTGCTTAAATTTCCAAAGTCATCAGGGCCAATTCTTTCAGGAGAAGGAAGTTTAGAATATATAAATAACCCTTATCTTGAGAATTTGTTCATCTGGAGAAATAATTTAGAAGAATATCTTTTTAGTGCTAATTTTCAATAAATTTAAAAGTCAATTTATATTTATTTGTTTTAATAGCATGGATAGAAGGATCACCAACTTTTGATCCATAGGTAGCAACATACTGTAAGCCACATATATCGTTTTTTTGAGAATCAATTATTTCTAATTGCTCGGAATCGCATTGCTGAAATTTACTAATGGTCTCCACTTGATTAACCCTTGCAGCACCCTGTTTATATACTGTCTGGATAACTAACTCATCTGCGAAAAAAATCTTATCATCTTGGATCTGATTTCTCCCTGTAATTCTTGAATCAATGTAAAAATCATCTTTTAAATAAGTAATTTGATTATTAATTGAATTTGGATCATTTACAACCTTAATTAAGGTTTCACCAAATATTGCTTTTCCAATAGACTCAGAATTTTTTGCACGATTACCAACAATTAAATCTGAATCATTCTTAAAGAAATTTACTTTATAAATTACTGGCTCTTGTGAATCATTACTTATATCTTGAGATAACACAAGCCAACTCCCCTCAAACCATTTAGGATAAATTAAATCTTTAGAAGTATCTGAAAATTTAAAATTTGGTAAATATATTTCTGGCCATTTATTTACCCGATTTTCCAGAAACTCTCTTACGTTAGAATCAACTAAAGCAAAAGAACTTTCTAAAAAAATTACTTGAAAAGTCAGGCACAGAATTAATCCAAGAAGAATTTTCATCATGTCGAATCCACTAATAAGAGAATCAGATCATTATGTATTATTAGAGCCAGATTCAAAAGAAAAAATAGTATCAAAGCAAGAAGCTATTTTATGGTTAAGTAATTGGTTTAGTAAGACTGAAACACGAACAATATATCAAAATATAGATGATCCTGATCAGGAATTTTTTGAAGAATTATTGGAAAGCACTTATGAATTACAAATAAAATTAGGTTACATTATTAAATGGTTTGCAGTGAGAATTGAACCAGATTAATTAATTATTTCTTTATGCATCGCATATATTATTTTCATTGCAACTTCTTCAATATTTTCTTTTTTTACCTTAATTCTTAAATCGGCTTGAGAATATAAATTTTGCCTAGATTGAAAAATACTCATATATAAATCATTTAGATTATTTCCCTGCAGTAATGGCCTTTTTTCAATTTCATTTTTCAATCTCTCAATTGCAATATCTTTGTCGAGATCTATCCATGCAATTATTCCTTGTCTTAATATTCCCCAGTTTTCATATTTGGTAACTATCCCTCCCCCAGTTGATATTACTAATGAAGGAATTTTGATAGTTTCTTTGAGGCAGTTAGTTTCTAATTCACGGAAATTATCTTCTCCTTCATCATTAAAAATTTGATTTATAGATTTTTTTGCCAAGTTCTCTATT